>NZ_BATI01000006.1 GCF_000467105.1 Aquipseudomonas alcaligenes NBRC 14159 | reverse complement strand
CTGGCCCGCCAGCAGGCCGAGTGCAACCTGGCCCAGGGGCCGTTTGCCCGTCGCGAGCCGTCCGGGCACTGGGCGCGCTGGCGTCCCCTGGCGGCGCTGCTGGGGCTGTGGCTGGTGCTGCAGTGGGGCTTCAACCTGGCCCAGGGCTGGTACTTGCAGTGTGAGGGCGAGCGCTACGCCGAGGCCAGCGAGGCTTTGTACCGCGAGCTGTTCCCCGAGGACAGCAAGCTGATCAACCTGCGTGCGCAGTTCGACCAGCACCTGGCCGAGGCGCAGGGTGGTGGCCAGCAGCAACTGCTGCAGCTGCTCGACCAGGCTGCTGCGGCGATAGGCGAGGAGGGCGCGCGGGTCCAGGTGCAGCAGCTGGACTTCAACGCCGAGCGCGGCGACCTCGCGCTCAACCTGCAGGCCAGTGATTTCTCCGCCCTGGAGAGCCTGCGCACGCGCCTGCAGGAAGCCGGGCTGGCGGTGGACATGGGCTCGGCGAGCCGGGAAGACAATGGCGTCAGCGCACGCCTGGTGATCGGAGGTAACGGATGAGCGATCTGACCATGCGCCTGCAGGCTCAACTCGCCAGCAATCCCCTTGTCGCGCGCTGGCATGCGCTGCCGCCGCGCGACCGCCTGGCGCTGGGCCTGCTCGGTGGCTTCCTGCTGCTGGTGCTGCTGTATCTGCTGCTGTGGCGGCCGGTCAGCCAGAACCTCGAGCAGGCCCGTGGTTTCCTGCAGCAGCAGCGTGCGCTGCATGCCTATCTGCAGGAGCACGCGCCGCAGGTGCGGGCACTGCAGGGCAAGCCACAGGTCAATATCGACCCCGCCGCGCTGCAGGGGCTGATCACCGGCAGCGCGGCCGGCCAGGGCCTGAACATCGAGCGCCTGGACAACCAGGGCGATGGCGGCCTGCAGGTCAGCCTGCAGCCCACCGACTTCGCGCGTCTGCTGCGTTGGCTGATCAGCCTGGAGGAGCAGGGCGTGCGGGTCGAGGAAGCGGGGCTGGAGCGGGCGGAAAAGGGCTTGGTCAGCACCCGCCTGCTGCTGCGTGCCGGCTGACTCCCGTGCACCACTCGGGTGCCTGCGGCACCCGGATCGGGCACCGTGAAAAGCCTCCTGAAAATCGCCCCGAAGAAAAAAATTCAAGCAGGGTGTTGACTTAGGAGAGGGGGGTGCGTAAATTTCGCCACCTCGCAAGGCTACTCGGGTGATTAGCTCAGCCGGGAGAGCATCTGCCTTACAAGCAGAGGGTCGGCGGTTCGATCCCGTCATCACCCACCATGTCTCTTGCGAGAACCGACGCGCAGCGGTAGTTCAGTCGGTTAGAATACCGGCCTGTCACGCCGGGGGTCGCGGGTTCGAGTCCCGTCCGCTGCGCCATATAAAGAGAAGCCCTCAGCTCGCAAGAGCTGGGGGCTTTTCGCATCTGGCGGAAAATTTTCTGCCGTCATCGCGCTGTCATCGGGAATCTTCAGTCTGTTGGCATGGTCTTTGTTTCAATCTCGACCAACGACAGGAGGAAGCCCCAATGGATGACTACGTCGAAGAGCTGCTGGAATCCCACGCCATCGATCACGACCCGGCCGAGCCTGCCGAGGACGCCACCGAGCTGTGAGGCCGCTGTCTAGCTCGGCTGCAGGCGCTGGCCGCGGCGAAACTCTCCGGGCGTCTGCCCGCTCCAGCGCTTGAAGGCGCGCTGGAAGGCCTCGGCCGAGGCGAATCCGAGCAGGTAGGCGATTTCGCCGAACGCCAGTTCGGTATCGCGGATATAGGCCATTGCCAGGTCGCGCCGCGTTTCATTGAGCAGGGTGCGGAACTGCGTGCCTTCCTCGGCCAGTTTGCGCCGCAGCGTCCAGCTCGGCAGCTGCAGCTTGCTCGCCACTTCTTCCAGTTCCGGCTCGCGGCCGTGCAGCATCGGGCCCAGCAGGTGGATGATGCGCTCGCGCAGGCTGCGGGTGCGGGTCAGCTGTTCCAGCTCGCGCTCGGCCAGCTCCAGCATCTGCTGCCAGGTGCTCGGGCAGTGTTGCGACAGTGCCTGGTTGAGGCTGCCCAGGCCCAGGCGCAGGCGGTTGTGCCCGGCGCCGAACTCCACCGGGCAACCGAAGCAGCGTTCATAGCGCTCGGCATAGTCCGGCGCGGGAAATTCGATTTCCACGCGTTCCAGTGCCAGCGTTCCGCCGAGCAGGGCGCCCAGCTGGTGGTGCCAGCTGGACAGCACCGAATCCACCACGAAGCGATTGAAGGCGTTGTACGGGCTGATCGAGTAGAAGCTCAGCCAGGCACCGCTGGCGTCCTCGACAAAGCTCGACTGGCCGCGGTAGTTGTGGGCGTACAGCGGCTCGAAGCGGATCAGCGTGCGCGCGGCCTCGCGCAGGGTCGGCGCCTGGGCGGCGGTGACGCCCGCCAGGCCGGCCTGGCCGATGCGGCTGTGGCGACCCATCTCCAGACCCAGCGCGGCATCGCCGCACAGCTGGATGGCACTGTGGCCCAGGCGCATGTAGCGCGGGATCGACAGGCGCTCGCGCGGCAGGGCCAGGCGCGCATCGTCCAGGCGGAATTGACGCAGCAGCTCGTCGGCGGCGATGCCCTTTTCTGCCAGGGCATCCACCAGTCCATGGACGAAGGCGACGGAGAGGTCGCCGAGGCGCACGCGGGCCGGTTTCACGTCACAGCCACAGGTTGAACAGGCGCGCGCCTGGGGCTTCTTCCACCAGCTGCGTGCCTGCTGGCGTCACCGCCAGGCTGCGCCCGTCGCTGCCGAGGTTCCACAGCTGGCCGCGCAGGAAAACCGCCATGCCGGCACGCGCGCCACTCGGCGCCAGCTGCATGGGCAGCGAGTGATGCAGCCAGGCCTGGCCCTCGCTGAGCGGATTGGCGCGGCTGCGCAGGTCGCTGGGGGTGCCACTCCAGACTTCATTCCAGTGGCCGTTGCCGGGCAGGTAGGCCGGCACGGCGAGCAGTTCGACCTGCTGGGCGATCAGCGGCGCATAGCTCTCCGCGCGCCAGCTGTCGGTACCGATCAATACGCCTAGGCGTCCGGCCGGAGTGGTCACCACCTGCAGGGCCTGGTCGGAGGCTGCGGCGGTGAAGCTGTCCTCCTCGCGGTGCGGCAGTACCTTGCGCTGCGGCTGGCCGAGCGGCAGGCCATCGCTGCCGAACACCAGGCTGACGTTGTACAGCGGGCCATCACCGACCTGCAGCACGCCGTCGACCACGCTGGGCTCGGGCAGCACGATGGAGCCGGCGACTATGCTCACGCCATAGGTTTCGGCCAGGCCGCCGAACAGGCTCTGGTAGTCGTCGGCCATTTGCCGGGCCTTCATCCGTAGCAGGGCATCACTGAAGCGCGCCGTGCCCTGGTTGGCGAACAGTGCCCGCAGCAGCTCCAGTGGGTGGCTGAGACCCAGCCAGATGCGTGCCTCGGCCAGGTCGCGGGCAGCGAACACTTCGCGCTTCTCGCCGACGGCCACCAGCCAGGTGCCGATATGCTCGGGCAGCACCACCACCGTCTTCGGGTTGAGCAGGCCCTGCTGCCTGGCCTGGTCCAGGTAGGCGGACAGCTTGCGGTGCAGGTGCAGCGCGCTGCGGTAGTCGGCGCCCTGCAGTTCCGGCTGAATGCCCAGCAGGTTGCCACGGCCGCTGTCCTGGCCCTGGCTGAAGGCCAGCGAGCTGCGCAGGTCGCTGAGGAAGAAACTGGTCGGGCGCCACTGGATCCAGGTGGCGTAGGCGATCAGGGCCAAGGCGAGCAGCACGAGCAGGCTGCGGCGGAGCAGGGTGAGCATGGGTAAACCTGGTGCGAGAGACGGTGCCAGACTAGGCCAAGGCGACGGCCTTGCCTAGTCGTGCTGTCATTTATGATCAATAAGTTGTGCATTTAGATCATTGAGCGCCTGACGACGGCTCTTTATCGTCTGCCGCAACAACGACCACGCGCGCATCAGTGCGTGGCAGCCCGTGACAAGCCCGACGCTGTGGAGATGACCATGAGCAACGCCTACCCGAACCTGCTGGCCCCGCTGGACCTGGGTTTCACCACCCTGAAGAACCGTACCCTGATGGGCTCCATGCACACCGGCCTGGAAGAGAAGCCCAATGGTTTCGAGCGCATGGCGGCTTACTTCGCCGAGCGCGCCCGTGGCGGCGTCGGCCTGATGGTCACCGGCGGCATCGGCCCGAACGAGGAAGGCGGTGTCTACGCCGGTGCGGCCAAGCTGACCACCCCGGAAGAGGCCGAGAAGCACAAGATCGTCACCCGCGCGGTGCACGAGGCCGGCGGCAAGATTGCCATGCAGATTCTGCATGCCGGCCGCTACGCCTACAGCCCGAAGCTGGTCGCGCCCAGCGCCATCCAGGCGCCGATCAACCCGTTCAAGCCCAACGAGCTGGACGAGGACGGCATCCAGAAGCAGATCAACGACTTCGTCAACTGCGCCAAGCTGGCCCAGCAGGCCGAGTATGACGGCGTCGAGGTGATGGGTTCGGAAGGCTACTTCATCAACCAGTTCCTGGTCGCCCACACCAACCACCGTACCGACCGCTGGGGTGGCAGCTACGAGAACCGCATGCGCCTGCCGGTGGAGATCGTCAGCCGCATTCGCGAGGCCGTGGGCCCGAACTTCATCATCATCTACCGCCTGTCCATGCTCGACCTGGTCGAGGGCGGCAGCACCTGGGACGAGATCGTGACCCTGGCCAAGGCCATCGAGAAGGCCGGCGCCACTATTATCAACACCGGTATCGGCTGGCACGAGGCGCGCATCCCGACCATCGCCACCAAGGTCCCGCGCGCGGCCTTCACCAAGGTCACCGCCAAGCTCAAGGGCGAAGTCAGCATCCCGCTGTGCACCACCAACCGTATCAATACGCCGGAAGTCGCCGAGCAGGTACTGGCCGAAGGTGACGCCGACATGGTGTCCATGGCCCGCCCGTTCCTCGCCGACCCGGACTTCGTCAACAAGGCGGCCGCCGGCCGTGCCGACGAGATCAACACCTGCATCGGCTGCAACCAGGCCTGCCTGGACCACACCTTCGGCGGCAAGCTGACCAGCTGCCTGGTCAACCCGCGTGCCTGCCACGAGACCGAGCTGAACTACATCCCCACCACCACGGTGAAGAAGATCGCCGTGGTCGGCGCCGGCCCGGCCGGCCTGTCCGCCGCCACCGTGGCCGCCGAGCGTGGCCATAGCGTGACCCTGTTCGACGCGGCCGGCGAGATCGGCGGCCAGTTCAACGTGGCCAAGTGCGTGCCGGGCAAGGAAGAGTTCTACGAGACCCTGCGTTACTTCAAGAAGAAGCTGGAAACCACCGGTGTCGACCTGCGCCTGAACACCCGCGTCTCGGTCGACGACCTGGTCAAGGGTGGCTTCGACGAGATCATCCTGGCCACCGGCATCGTGCCGCGCACCCCGGCCATCCCGGGCATCGACAATGCCAAGGTGATCAGCTACCTGGACGCCATCCTGCAGCGCAAGCCGGTTGGCCAGAAGGTCGCGGTGATCGGCGCCGGTGGTATCGGTTTCGACGTGTCCGAGTTCATCACCCATGCCGGCGAGGCGACCAGCCTCAACCGCGAAGCCTTCTGGAAAGAGTGGGGCATCGACACCGCGCTGGACGCCCGTGGCGGCATCGCCGGGATCAAGGCCGAGGTGCATCCGGCGGCGCGCGAGGTGTTCCTGCTGCAGCGCAAGAAGTCCAAGGTCGGCGACGGCCTGGGCAAGACCACCGGCTGGATCCACCGTACCGGTCTGAAGAACAAGAACGTGCAGATGCTCAACTCGGTCGAGTACCTCAAGGTCGACGACGCCGGCCTGCACATCCGCATCGGCGAGGGCGAGTCGCAGCTGCTGCCGGTGGACACCGTGATCGTCTGCGCCGGACAGGACCCGCTGCGTGAGCTGCAGGAAGGCCTGGAGGCCGCCGGGCAGAAGGTGCACCTGATCGGCGGTGCCGATGTGGCCGCCGAGCTGGACGCCAAGCGCGCGATCAACCAGGGCTCGCGCCTCGCCGCCGAACTCTGATCGACAGACGCCCCGCCCAGTGCGGGGCGTTTTCTTTGTGGCTCACAACAATAAGGAGAAGCCGATGTCCACCGATCTTCAATTGCAACCCGCCGCAGCCGCCAGCCTGCAGCGCTGGCACCAGTTCGTCGCCGCCCAGGACCTGAGCCCGCTGCCGGAGCTGCTGCACCCGCAGGCGGTGTTCCGCTCGCCCATGGCGCACAACCCCTATCCGGGCGCGCCGGTGGTCAACCTGATTCTCAATACCGTGCTGCAGGTGTTCGAGGACTTCGCCTATCACCGTGAGCTGGTCAGCGCCGATGGCCTCAATGTGGTTCTGGAGTTTTCCGCCAAGGTCGGCGGGCGCGAGCTCAAGGGCATCGACATGATCCGCTTCGACGAAGCCGGCAAGATCGTCGAGTTCGAAGTGATGGTGCGTCCGATGAGCGGTCTGGCGGCCCTCGGCGAGGAGATGGGGCGCCGTCTGGCTCCGTACCTGGCGGCCAAGCCGGCCTGAACGCCCAACCCGTCACACTTTCGTCCTGCCACTGCTCCCTAGCCGGATAGTGGCCGGGTGCCTGCCAACCTAGTCACATTGCCCGCGTTACTTTTTCCCCTAGACTTGCCCGAAACAAGGGATTGCGCCTGCTTCGCAGGTTATGCACGTGCACGGTCAGATCCGTAGTACGCCGATCGTGATCCTGATGGCCTTGAGGGAAATCCATGAGCATGCAGAACAAAGCGCAGATGGTCGAAGCGGTGCTGTTCTTCAATGACCGCGGCGTCTGCAAGGAAATGCTGTTTCCCGAATTCGAGGCGCTGCTCGACAACGTGGTGAACATGCCCGAGTTCGCCGATCAGCAGATGCGCCTGGCCTATGTACTGATCAATCCGCGCCTGCTGGTGCGCGCCGTGGTGTTCTTCTACCTGGATTTCGACGAGCACGGCGCCGCCGACAAGGGCTGGAACCTGCCGCTGCGCCACCTGGCCGACAATGCCGGGCGTGGCCCGGACCTGGGCGCAGGCCCGATCCGCCTGGCCTGCCGCAGCCAGTGCCCGGTGTCCTGGCACCAGATGCACCTGTGGGACCCGAGCCTGGCGCCCGGCAAGAACGACCTGGTGCTGGTGCGCGATGCCGCCAAGCGCAACGCCCTCGGCCTGCTGGTGGAGGAGGACGCCCCGGTGGTGCTGGCCGAGCGCCTGCAGGTGGCTGCCGAAGACAAGTGGCAGGCACCCGATCCCGCGCGCGAGGAGGCCGACAAGCGGGCCGAGCAGAAGGAGCAGGAGCATCGCCTGAAGACTGCCCAGCTGATCAAGCAGCAGCGTCTGCGCATCAGTACCCTGGGCAAGCAGTACGAGGAGGAGCTGGCGCGCCTCAAGCTGGCTGGCGAGGAGCGCCAGCGGGCGTTGCAGGCCGAGATCCACAACCTGCACCAGGCGCTGCGGCAGCAGGAGGAACTGAACAACAACCTCAAGGCGCAGCTCGGGGCCCAGGCCGACAGCATGCAGCAGACCCGCGAAGAGTTGGCCAAACAGCTGCGCGATCTGGAACGCCATGGCCGCACCGAGGCCGATATCCTGCGCTCCCAGTTCGACTCCGAGCTGCAGGCGCGAGTTGCCGCTGCCTTGGCCGAGGCCCGCGAGCAGGTGGCGATCCGCGACGTCGAGCTGGCCTACCGTGCCGAGCAGGAGACGCAGCTGCAACAGGAGCTGGAACGTCTCAAGCGTGAGCGTGACGAGCTGGCCAGCCAGGGCGGCGAGCAGATTCTCGAGCGCCTGGCCAAGCTCGGCGTGGTCTTCGTCGTCTACCACCCGGGTGCCGGCCACCTGACCATCCCGCTGCAGGACATCGCCCGCTACCAGAACAACCCCATGAGCTACGCGGCGGCCAAGTGCTTCGTTTCCGAGGAGCAATACCGCCAGTGGCTGGCGCACTACCAGCAGCCGACCTGCGAGGCCAGCCTGCCGTCCGGCGAGCGCTGCGCCATGCCGATCGACCGGGTCGAGACGCCCAGTCGCTTTGTGGTCGGCGAATCCAACTGCTGCGCCCGGCACAAGGCCGGCGCGCGGCTGCGCACCGTCAGCTGAGGCGCCGCATCCGGTTATCATCACAGGCGCCGCCACTGCGGCGCCTGACTCCGACCGGATTCATCCGCATGCCCTTCACCGCTCCGCACTGGATTCCTGCTGCGCCCCTGCAAGCACTTTCATTCGACTGGTCGGTACGGGCCGGCGTCGAGCTGGCTGTATTGCGCCTCGATCTGCTTGACCCGCTGCTGTCCGGCAACAAATGGTTCAAGCTCAGGCCGCACATCGAGGCTGCCTCCGCAGCTGGTGCCGACGGGCTGATCAGCCTGGGCGGTGCCCACTCCAATCACCTGCATGCCCTGGCCGCGGCCGGCCAGCGCTTCGGCTTCGCCACCGTCGGCCTGCTGCGCGGCGAGGCGCAGGACACGCCAACGGTGCGCGACCTGCAGGCCTTCGGCATGCAGCTGCACTGGCTCGGTTATGGCGGCTATCGCCGGCGCCACAGCCCTGACTTCTGGCAGCCCTGGCGCGAGCGCTACCCGCAGTTGTTGCCCGTCGACGAGGGCGGAGGCGGGCTGCTGGCGGCAAGGTCCTGCGCGGCGATCGTCGAGATGGCCAGGCAGCAACTGGGTGCGCTGGGCTGGGCCGACTACCACGGCTGGTGGCTGGCCGCCGGCACCGGCACCACGGCCGCCGGCCTGGTGATGGGCGAGCAGGGCGCACGGATGGTGCATGTCGCTATGGCCGTGCCGCCCGGGCATGGGGTGGAGCAGGCCGTGCCGGCCATGCTGGGCGAGGCCGGTCTGGCTGATCGCGGCTATCGTTTGCTGGACGCCAGCCTGGGCGGTTTCGGCAAGGTGGATGCGCGCCTGGCGCAGCTCATCGACGATGGCGAGCGTAGCGCCGGCTTGCCGCTGGAGCCTCTCTATACCGGCAAGGCGCTGCTGGCATTGCGCGACGAGGTGGAGGCCGGTTACTTTGCTCCGGGTACGCGCCTGCTCTTGCTCCACACCGGAGGCCTGCAGGGGCGCCGGGCCATGGCCCAACGCCTGGAAGAACTGGCCGCAGTGCGCCGAGAATAATGAAGGACAGGTGTCGATGACCGAGCCGCTGAATCCCGAACAGCTGCGCAGCTTTACTCCGCTCAACGTGCTTTCCGAGCAGCAGTGGCGCGAGCTGCGTCCACAACTGGTGCCGCAGCACCTGCTGGCCGGCCAGCTGCTGTTCCGCCAGGGCGATCAGGCCCGGACCACCTATTACCTGCTGTCCGGCGAGTTGATGCTGCGCGATGCCGCCGGCGGCGAGGAGCGTCTGCAGGCCGGCAGCGAGGCCAGCTGCCATCCGTTGTCGCCGAGCCTGCCGCGCCAGCACGAGGTGCGTGCGCTGAGCGATGCCAGCGTGCTGATGCTCGATTCGGCCAACCTCAGTCGTCTGCTCACCTGGCGCCTGGCCTACCACGACCTGCTGCTCGATCTGGGCAGCAACGGCGACGATGTCGAATGGCTGGAGCGCCTGCTGGAGAACCCGCTGTTCACCAAGGTACCTCCGGCCAATGTGCGCGCCATGCTCGATCGCCTGCGGCCGATCGACCTGCCGGCCGGCAGCCGTGTGCTGGTCGAAGGTGAGGCGGGCGACTGCTGCTATTTCCTCAAGAGTGGCCGCGCCGAGGTATTCCGCGGCGGCGACGCCGGTCGCCAGGTCCTGGCCGAGCTGGAGGTCGGGGCCTGCTTCGGTGAAGAGGCCCTGTTGTCCGATCAGCCGCGCAACGCCACCGTCACCCTGATCGAACCCGGCGTGGTACTGCGCCTGGATCGCCAGGACTTCTTCGCTCTGCTCAAGGCGCCGGTGGTCGACGAGGTGTCCTTCGGCGAGGCGGCTCGTCTGCTGTCGAGCGGTGCCCAGTGGCTGGATGTGCGCCTGCAGGCCGAGTACGAGCAGGCGCATGCCCAGCAGGCGCTGAACATGCCACTGCACCTGCTGCGCCTGAAAGTGCGCCTGCTGGACAAGAGCAAGACCTACCTGTGCTACTGCGACAGCGGCAAGCGCAGCGCCAGCGCGGTGTTCCTGTTGTCGCAACTGGGCTTTTCCGCCTACGCCCTGCGCGACGGTCTCGACGCGCTGCCGGCGGTGCAGCGCGCGGGACTGCTGTGCGAGAGCGGTCCGGGCTATCTGGCGCGTTCCGGTGGACGCACCGAGCGCAGCCACTGAGGAGCTGAACGATGAAATTCCAATGGATCTGGATTGCGCTGTTGCTGGTTGGCTGTGCCGAGCCCGAGTCACCCAGCCAGTTCTATGAGCGTTATAACCAGCGGGTGATCGACGGCATCTCGTTTACCGATGACGCCGCCCACTTCTCCGCGCGCAAGCGTGCTCAGGTCGAGGCACGCCTGGCAGCTCTGCCGGCGGGAGAGTCAGGACGGGAGCAGATGATCGCCAGCTATCTGCAGTTTTCTCGTGAAGTCGCGCGCTGCAAGACCCTGCAGCTGCAATCGCAGCAGGTGCAGGAACAACGAGCCGAACTCCTGTACGCGCAGACCGACAGTTGTGGCAAGGCCGCGGCCGAGCCTGAGAAACACAAGGTGATTCTGGTCTGGGAGGATGGCTGGAAGATCGATGAGGTCGAGATCGCCCTCTGAGCGCTCAGGGCCCCGGCCAGTCATCGCTGACCAGAAACAGTCGCTCACGCTCTTGCCAGTCATTTTCCCCGCACTGTTCCAGGCGTACCAGCAACTGCGCCGGCGCATCGGCTGCTAGTTGAGTCAGCCAGTTCTCCAGAGTTGCTTCGTCCCACACTTCGGCCTGCTCCAGCCGTGCCGGCGCTAGCCAGTGCTGGCGGGGCAGCATTTGCCAGTGTCGATCGGCTTCGGCCGCATGCGGCCAGTCACGACGATGCAGCCAGCGCCCGCGCAGATGGCCCTGGGCGCTGCCCACCGGGGCCGCGCAGGCCTGTGCCCTGGGATAGAACAGATAGCCTGCCAGCCAGGCCGCCGAGCGCGGTGCTTCTTCGGTCAATGCCGCCAGTGCCTGGCGGCCGGCCGGCGTGCTGGCGAGCGGCAGCTGGTGCCGGCGCAGATGCTCCAGCTTGAGGCCCAGGCGATCCTCTCTGGCCGGTCCCAGCCAGTTGTCGGCGTCATCTCCGGCGGCCTGCTCCGGGCCGAGGTACAGCTTGATCGCCAGCTCCAGGTGGTGTGTGCCCTGGTCATCGCGCAGCAGTAGATCCAGCTCGCCCAGGGTCTGTCCGGCCTGGCGTACCGGCAGGCCGGCGACCAATAGCTGGACATCCGGTGCCGCCTGCAAGGCGAATTGCCAGAGCCGCTCGTAGTAGCGGCCCAGGCGGCTGGATCCGCCGGCCAGATAGGCGAGCAGGGTGGTCGGCTCGGCTTCCTGGTGCAGCAGCCAGTCGACCAGCCGTGGTGGCTCGGCCCGCCAGATGCTCGCGGCCAGCGGATCGCGCAGCGGCAGCGTGCGCCCGTCGAGCAGGGCGGGGGAGAGCAGGGTCCAGGCCAGGTCACGCACCTGCGGCTGGCGCAGGTGCTGCAGGAGGTCGTCGAGGGTCGTCGTCATCGGCCGAGCATAGCGCCTGGTTTGCCGCTGCGAAGGGCTTTCGCCCATAATCCGGGCAATTCTCCCCGTTGCAGAGCGCCCCATGGAGCAGTTTCGCAATATCGGCATCATCGGCCGCCTGGGCAGCGCCCAGGTGCTCGACACCATCCGCCGCCTGAAGAAGTTCCTGCTCGAGCGTCACCTGCACGTGATCCTCGAGGACACCATCGCCGAAGTGCTGCCCGGCCACGGTCTGCAGACCTGTTCGCGGAAAATCCTCGGCGAGGTCTGCGACCTGGTCGTGGTGGTCGGCGGCGACGGCAGCATGCTCGGCGCCGCCCGTGCCCTGGCCCGCCACAAGATCCCGGTGCTGGGCATCAACCGCGGCAGCCTGGGCTTTCTCACCGACATCAAGCCGGACGAGCTGGAGGTCAAGGTCGCCGAGGTGCTGGAAGGGCGTTTCCTCGAGGAAAGCCGCTTCCTCCTGGAGGCCGAGGTGCGCCGCCACGGCGAGGCCATCGGCCAGGGCGATGCGCTCAACGATGTGGTGCTGCACCCGGGCAAGTCGACCAAGATGATCGAGTTCGAGCTGTTCATCGACGGCCACTTCGTCTGCAGTCAGAAGGCCGACGGCCTGATCATCGCCACGCCGACCGGCTCCACCGCCTACTCGCTGTCCGCCGGCGGGCCGATCATGCACCCCAAGCTGGATGCCATGGTCATCGTGCCGATGTACCCGCACACCCTGTCCAGCCGCCCCATTGTGGTGGACGGCAACAGCGAACTGAAGATCGTCGTGGCCGACGACCTGCCGATCTATCCGCTGGTGTCCTGCGACGGCCAGAACCACTTTACCTGCGCGCCCGGCGACACCATCACGGTGGCCAAGAAGCCGCAGAAGCTGCGCCTGATCCACCCGCTCGACCACAACTACTACGAGGCCTGCCGCACCAAGCTCGGCTGGGGCGGCCGCCAGTGGAGCCACGACTGACATGCTGCTGGACAGCGGGCGTGGCTATGATCTGATCGGCGACGTGCACGGCTGTGGACGCAGCCTGGAGCGCCTGCTCGAACAGATGGGCTACAGCCGGCATGGCAGCGTGTGGCGCCACCCGCGGCGCATGGTGCTGTTCCTCGGCGACATCATCGACCGCGGCCCGCGCATTCGCGAGGCCCTGCACCTGGTGCACGACATGGTCGAGGCCGGTCAGGCGCTGTGCATCATGGGCAACCACGAGTACAACGCCCTCGGCTGGTACACCGAGGCGCCGGCCAACAGCGAGCGGCGCCATGTGCGTGAGCACACGCCGCGCCACGAGCGCCTGCTGCAGCAGACCTTCCGCCAGTTCGAGGAACACCCGGCGGACTGGCACGACTTCCTCGACTGGTTCCAGCAGCTGCCGCTGTTCATCGACGCCGGGCGCTTCCGCCTGGTGCACGCCTGCTGGGATGGCGAACTGATCGGTCAGCTGCGCCAGCGCTTTGCCGATGGCCGCATCGACCGTGCCTTCGTCAGCGCCTCGGCGGTGCCTGGCAGCTTCGCCAACCGGGTGTTCGAGCGCCTGCTGCGCGGCACCGACTTGCGCCTGCCACAGGGCCTGACCCTGACCAGCGAGGAAGGCTTCACCCGCGCCTACTTCCGCACCAAATTCTGGGAGGACGACCCGCAGACCTACGGTGATGTGGTGTTCCAGCCCGATGCCTTGCCCGAGAGCGTGGCCAGCCTGCCGTTGAGCCCGACCGACAAGGGCCGCCTGCTGCAATACGGCGTCGACGAGCCGATGCTGTTCGTCGGCCACTACTGGCGCCGCGGCCGGCCGACGCCGATCCGCCCCAACCTGGCCTGCCTGGACTACAGCGCGGTGATGTACGGCAAGCTGGTGGCCTACCGTCTGGACGAGGAGACGCAGATCGACCCGAACAAGTTCGTCTGGGTCGAGGTGGAACGTCCGGAGGCACCGCAATGAGCCCGGTGGAAGCGCTGCGCCGGCCGCTGCAGGAGGACCTCAGCGGTTTCGTCGGCCTGCTGCGGCGCCTGCAGGTGCCGCACCGGGTCAGCGAGGAGCGCGGTGCCCAGGTGCTCTGGGTGCCCAGCCAGCCGCTGGCCGAGCAGGTGCGCGCGCTGTATCTGAGCTATCCGCAAGGGGCGGCCGAGGAGCAGATACCGACGCCGGCGCGGCCGTCGCGACCGGGCCTGGTCGCGCAGCTGCGGGCCAGCGGGATGACCGCGCTGGTGCTGTTGCTGACCCTGGTCGTCGCCGGCGTGACTTTGCTCGGTGACAACTTTGCCGCCCTGCGCTGGCTGACCTTCCAGGACTTCCAGATTCAGGGCGAATATCTCTATTTCCAACCCTGGACGGCTAGCCTGGCGGCAGGGCAATGGTGGCGCCTGCTGTCGCCCATGCTGATCCACTTCGGCATCCTGCACCTGGCCATGAATGCCTTGTGGTACTGGGAGCTGGGTCGCCGCATCGAGTACCGCCACGGTGGCCTGGCCCTGCTCGGGCTGACCCTGCTGTTCGGCCTGCTTTCCAATTTTGCCCAGTTCTGGTTTGGCGGTCCCTCTCTGTTCGGCGGTCTCTCTGGTGTGCTCTACGGCCTGCTCGGTTATTGCTGGATTTTTCAGCTGCTGGCACCGACACCGGCCTACCAGTTGCCGCGGGGCGTGCTGGCGATGATGCTGATCTGGCTGCTGGTGTGCCTGTCCGGGGTGATCGACACCCTGGGCCTTGGTGCCATCGCCAACGCTGCCCATGTCGGCGGCCTGGTCGCCGGTTGCGCCGCTGGCCTGATCGGCGGTGCGCTGGCGCGTCTGCGCCGGTAAACTTGGCGCCCTGTTTGGCTTTCCCTGTTGGAGTCCGCGATGTCGTCCTTTGCCGAAATGATCGAGAACATCACCCCTGAGATCTACCAGAGCCTCAAGCTGGCGGTGGAGATCGGCAAGTGGCCGGACGGCCGCAAGCTCACCCAGGAGCAGAAGGAGCTGTCGCTGCAGGCCATGATCGCCTGGGAGGTGCAGAACCTGCCCGAGGAAGAACGCACCGGCTACATGGGCCCGCAGGAGTGCCAGTCGCACGCCGAGCCGATCCCGAACCTGCTGTTCAAGTCCAACGACACCCTGCACTGATGACCACGATGAACGAGCTCGGCCGCGGCAGTCTGAGCAAGATGGCCGTGCGCCTGGGGGAAACGGCGCAGTACGCCTTTCGCCTGGACGAGCAGGAAGTGCCGGTCAACCCGCTGCTGGGCAAGCGCGTGCGCCTGGAGTATCTCGGCGCCATCCACTGCACCCACTGCGGGCGCAAGACCAAGAAGAGTTTCTCCCAGGGCTACTGCTACCCCTGCTTCACCAAGCTGGCGCAGTGCGACAGCTGCATCGTCAGTCCGGAGAAGTGTCACTTCGACGCCGGCACGTGCCGCGAGCCGGAGTGGGGCGAGCGTTTCTGCATGACCGACCATGTGGTGTACCTGGCCAACTCCTCCGGGGTGAAGGTCGGTATCACCCGCGCCAGCCAGATTCCCACCCGCTGGCTGGATCAGGGCGCCAGCCAGGCGCTGCCGATCTTCCGTGTCGCCACCCGCCAGCAGTCCGGGCTGGTCGAAGACCTGCTGCGCACCCAGGTGGCGGACAAGACCAACTGGCGCGCGCTGCTCAAGGGCGATGCCGTACCACTCGATTTGCCGGCCATCCGCGACCAACTGCTGGAAAGCTGCGCCGAGGGCATTGCTGGGTTGCAGCAGCGCTTTGGCCTGCAGGCGATCCAGCCGGTCGGCGATGCCGAGGTGCTGGAAATCCGTTACCCGGTGGAGGCCTACCCGACCAAGGTGGCCAGCCACGACCTCGAGAAGACGCCAGTGGTGGAGGGCATCCTCCGGGGCATCAAGGGCCAGTACCTGATCCTCGACACGGGCGTGATCAACCTGCGCAAATACACGGCCTACCAGGTCGCCGTACTCACCGAATAAGAGGCCACAAGCCATGCGTACCGAACAGCCGAAGATGATCTACCTCAAGGACTACCAGGTTCCCGACTACCTGATCGACGAGACCCACCTGACCTTCGAGCTGTTCGAGGACCACACCCTGGTGCACGCCCAGCTGGTGATGCGCCGTAACCCCGATGCCGGCGCCGGCCTTCCGGCGCTGGTGCTGGACGGCCAGCAGCTGGAACTGCTGGAGCTGAAGCTGGACGACCGGGTGCTCGGTGCTGCCGACTACCAGCTGACCGACAGCCACCTGACCCTGCAGCCGACGCAGGAACAGTTCGTCATCGACAGCAGCGTGCGCATCCACCCGGAAAGCAACACCGCGCTGGAGGGCCTGTACAAGTCCAGCGGCATGTTCTGCACCCAGTGCGAGGCCGAGGGCTTCCGCAAGATCACCTACTACCTCGACCGCCCGGACGTGATGAGCACCTTCACCACCACGCTCAGCGCCGAGCAGCATCGCTATCCGGTGCTGCTGTCCAACGGCAACCCGATTGCCAGCGGCAGCGAGGAGGGCGGCCGCCATTGGGCGACCTGGGAAGACCCGTTCAAGAAGCCGGCCTACCTGTTCGCCCTGGTCGCCGGCGACCTCTGGTGCGTGGAAGACCGCTTCACCACCATGAGCGCGCGCGAAGTCACCCTGCGCATCTACGTCGAACCGGAGAACATCGACAAGGTGCAGCACGCCATGGACAGCCTGAAGAAGTCGATGAAGTGGGACGAGGAGGTGTACGGGCGCGAGTACGACCTGGACATCTTCATGATCGTCGCGGTCAACGACTTCAACATGGGCGCCATGGAGAACAAGGGCCTCAACATCTTCAACTCCAGCTGCGTGCTGGCCAAGGCCGAGACCGCCACCGACGCCGCCCACCAGCGCGTCGAGGCGGTGGTGGCCCACGAGTACTTCCATAACTGGTCGGGCAACCGGGTGACCTGCCGCGACTGGTTCCAGCTGTCGCTGAAAGAAGGCTTCACCGTGTTCCGCGATGCCGAGTTCAGTGCCGACATGAACTCGCGCACGGTCAAGCGCATCGAGGACGTGGCCTACCTGCGTACCCACCAGTTCGCCGAGGATGCCGGCCCGATGGCCCACCCGGTGCGCCCGGACAGCTTCATGGAGATTTCCAACTTCTACACCCTGACCGTCTACGAGAAGGGCTCGGAAGTGCTGCGCATGATCCACACCCTGCTCGGGCCGCAGCTGTTCCGTAAGGGGTCGGACCTGTACTTCGCCCGCCACGACGGCCAGGCGGTGACCTGCGATGACTTCATCAAGGCCATGGAGGATGCCAGTGGCGTCGACCTGACCCAGTTCAAGCGCTGGTACAGCCAGGCCGGCACGCCGCGCCTGGAGGTCAGCGAGAGCTACGACGCGGCGGCCAACACCTACCGCCTGCAGCTGCGCCAGAGCTGCCCGGCCACCCCTGGCCAGGCCGAGAAGCTGCCCTTCGTCATCCCGCTGGAGTTGGCCCTGCTCGACGCCCAGGGCCGCGAACTGCCGCTGCAGCTGGTCGGCGAAGACAAGCCGGTCGGCACCAGCCGCGTACTGCAGGTGACCCAGGCCGAGCAGGCCTTCACCTTCGTCAATATCGCCGAGCAGCCGCTGCCTTCGCTGCTGCGCGGCTTCAGCGCGCCGGTCAAGCTGAGCTTCCCCTATAGCCGCGACCAGCTGATGTTCCTTATGCAGCACGATTCCGACGGCTTCAACCGCTGGGAGGCCGGCCAGCAGCTGGCCGTGCAGGTGCTGCAGGAGCTGATCGGCCAGCATCAGCGTGGCGAGCTGCTGGTGCTCGATCCACGCTTGGTCGCCGCCCTGCGCAGCGTGCTGGAGAACGACAGTCTGGATCAGGCCATGGTTGCCGAGATGCTGTCGCTGCCGGGCGAGGGCTACCTGACCGAGATCAGCGACGTGGCCGACGTTGATGCCATTCACGCGGCCCGCGAGTTCGCCCGTGCGCAGCTGGCCGAAGCGCTGTTCGAGCCGCTGTGGGCGCGCTACCAGGCCAACCGCGAGGTGTCGCGCAATACGCCCTATGTGGCCGAGTCGGCCCATTTCGCCCGCCGCAGCCTGCAGAACATCGCGCTGTCCTACCTGATGCTGACCGGCAAGCCGCAGGTGCTGGCCGCAGCTCTGGAACAGTACGAGGCCTGCGACAACATGACCGAGCGCCTCACCGCGCTGGCCGTGCTGGTCAACTCACCGTTCGAGGCGGAGAAGGCCGAGGCGCTCAAGGCCTTTGCCGAGCACTTCAAGGACAATGCGCTGGTCATGGACCAGTGGTTCAGCGTGCAGGCCGCCTGCACCCTGCCGGGCGGCCTGGCCCGTGTGCAGGCGCTGATGCAGCATCCGGCCTTCACGATGAAGAACCCGAACAAGGTGCGCGCGTTGATCGGCGCCTTCGCCGGGCAGAACCTGGTCAACTTCCATGCGGCCGACGGCAGCGGCTACCGCTTCCTGGCCGACCAGGTGATCAGCCTGAACGCCACCAACCCGCAGATCGCCTCGCGCCAGCTCGGCCCGCTGACCCGCTGGCGCAAGTACGACGCTTCGCGCCAGGCGCTGATGCGCGCCGAGCTGGAACGCATCCTGGCCAGCGGCGAGCTGTCCAGCGACGTGTTCGAGGTGGTCAGCAAGAGCCTGGCCTGACCCCGTGCAGGCGTTACCAAGCAAGCGCTCGGTAACGCCTGCTGTTACGCGGTGTTTCCTTTCTGCCTGATCAGCTTTCCTGCTGCGCTCCAGGCCGCGTGCCAGACGCTTTTTCCCCTTCCGAAGCGGTCGATTCTCAAGGTTAAACTGCGCCAGGCAGCAGACAAATTGGGACATCCTCGGGGTTGATTGGCCATTTTTGGGACTGACGTGCCCGAAAGACGAAATTGCTGTTCGTCAGGGCCTTCTTGGTATCGATCTTGAATAGTTTGGGTTCGCTCGCGAAGCCGGCATAGACCGGTACATCGCGCCAGTGGCTCAGAACCCATAACAAGAACAATCGATCCATGGAGTTGCCGATGGCCATCCCCTTGCGCAAGTCACCGCTTTGTCTCGCCCCTGCCAAGGCGGGTTTTGCCTTAGCCGGCCTCATTCCGCTGGTGCTGGCGCTGCCGGCGGGTGCGGTGGAGTTCAGCTTCGTCGACGGCGAAGTGACCGGCTCGCTGGATACCACGCTGTCCTACGGCCAGCTGTACCGGGTGCAGGGCCAGGACAAGACCAATGACGATACCAACGGCAACGACGGCAATCGCAATTTCGACACCGGCCTGGTTTCCGAGGTGTTCAAGGTCACCTCGGACCTGGAGGCCAACTACCAGAACTACGGCCTGTTTGTGCGCGGCACCGCCTTCTATGACACCCAGATCATGGACAAGCGCAACGACAACGACGACTACCGTCCGAGCCAGGGCTATCCGAACAACAATCATTTTTCAGACCGCACCCGCGAGAAGGCTGGGCGCAGTGCCGAGATCCTCGACGCCTACGTCTACGGCAACTGGGACCTGTTCGAAATGCCGCTGACCGTGAAGGTCGGCCGCCAGGTATTCAACTGGGGCGAAGGCATCTTCTATCGTGGCGGTATCAACACCACCAACCCGATCGACGCCGCCAAGTTCCGCCTGCCGGGCTCGGAGCTGAAGGAGGTGCTGGTGCCGGTGGAGGCCTTCAACTTCAACATCGGCCTGACCGACAACCTGTCGCTGGAAGCGTTCTACCAGTGGAACTGGAAGGAGTCGGCCATCGACCCAGCCGGTACCTATTTCGCCGAGACCGACCTGTTCGCAGAAGGTGGGCGTACCGCCTACACCGCCTACGACAACTCGCTGCTGCCGATAGTTATGGATGCCTACGATACCGGCGTCGCGGCCGATCTGCTGGGCAACGGTCCGTTTGGCCCCAACGCCTACCTGGATCGCGAGTTCAACGTGTTCAAGGTGGCCAACGTCGGCAGCGACCTTAACGCCAAGAACGATGGTCAGTACGGTATCGCCCTGCGCTACGTGGCCGAGGAGCTGAATCTCACCGAGTTTGGTTTCTACTTCGTCAACTACCACGCCAAGGAGCCGCAACTGGCGGTTGACCTGACCCACTATGAAGGCGTGGACATGGCTGCACTGGAGGCGCTCTACGGCCCGGCCGGATCGCTGCTGGCGCCGGCGGTCACCACTCTCGACCTGGCCAGCAACGCCGTTGGGCGGCGCAACTATGTCGAAGACATTCGTATGTATGGCCTGAGCTTCAATACCAATATCGGCGAGGCCTCGGTGTTCGGTGAGATCGCTTACCGGCCGAATCTGCCGGTGGCCATCAGCGCTACCAACGACCTGCTCGGCGATCTGCTCGGTCAGGCCTTCTTCGGTCGTACCAACCTGGGTGACGGTGCAGTGCCCAATGATCAGGCCTGTGCCGAGATCTCCGGCAAGCAGCTGTGCCGCAGTGAGATGTTCTACAACCATGAGCGGGTCGAGGCGTTCAACCTGTCTCTGGGGACCATCTACAACTTTGGCCCGGCAATCAGTTTCGACTCGCTGCTGGGCGTCGCGGAAATTGCCTCCGAGCACTACCGCGGCAGCAGCCTCAGCTATACCGCCTATGACGGCAGCAAGCGTGGTTTCACCGGTCGACCGAATGGCTCTTATGTGTCCGGTTATGACGGTGGCGACCAGATAGATCCCGACTCCTATGGCTACACCCTGGCCCTGTCCGGTACCTGGAACGATGTGTATGCCGGGGTCAACCTGTCGCCCTTCGCCGTGTTCAAGCACAACTTCCAGGGCAACTCGCACCAGACCGGCAACTTCGTCGAGGGCGCCATGGCCTATTCGGTGGGCCTGCGCGCCAGCTACCTGAACAGCCTGGAGGCCGAGGTGCAGTACACCGAGTACTACGGTGCCGGGCAGAACAACAGCGGCCGCGACCGCGACAACGTCGGCGTCAACCTCAAGTATTCCTTCTGACCATCCTTTTCAGGGGCGGGCGGTCACGTCGCTCGCCCCGCCAGTACGGAGAAGCACCATGTTGATGAAACACAGGCTGATGAGCGCGGCTATCGCTCTCGCGCTTTCCGCCACCGGCGCCCAGGCCGCCGTTTCCGCCGCGGATGCGGCCAAGCTCGGCAGTACGCTGACCCCCTTCGGCGCGGAAAAGGCCGGCAATGCCGACGGCAGTATCCCAGCCTGGACCGGAGGCATCACCCAGGCGCCGGCCGGCTACAAGGGCAGCGGCCAGCACCATATCGATCCGTTCCCGGACGACAAGCCGCTGTTCACCATCACCAAGGCCAACCTGGAACAGTACAAGGACAAGCTGAGCGCGGGGCAGATCGCCCTGTTCAATGCCTATCCGGAGAGCTTCCAGATGCCGGTGTACCAGAGCCGTCGCTCCGGCTCGGCACCGCAGTGGGTGTATGACAACAGCATCAAGAACGCCACCAGCGCCAAGCTGGTCGAAGGCGGCAACGGTTTCGCCGACGCCTATGGCGGCATTCCGTTTCCGATTCCGCAGAGCGGTCTGGAAGCGCTGTGGAACCACATCGTGCGTTATCGCGGCACCTACATCACCCGTCGCTCGGTGGAGGCGGCCGTGCAGCGCAGCGGCGCCTATTCGCCGGTGGTATCCGAGGTCGAGGCGCTGTTCCGTTACTACGATCCGAAGGGCAGCTACGCCGACCTCAACAACATCCTGTTCTACTACCTGAACTTCACCAAGAGCCCGGCGCGCCTGGCCGGCGGTGCGGCGCTGGTGCACGAGACCCTGGATCAGGTGAAGGAGCCGCGTCAGGCTTGGGCCTATGCGGCCGGGCAACGCCGCGTACGGCGCGCGCCGAACCTGGCCTACGACACGCCGATCGCCGCCTCCGAAGGCCTGCGTACCGCCGACGATACCGACATGTTCAATGGATCGCCGGATCGCTACGAGTGGAAGCTGCTGGGCAAGAAGGAGCTGTACATCCCCTACAACAACTACCGCGTCTCCGCGGCGGGGGTGAAGTACGAGGATGTGCTGAAGATCGGCCACGTCAACCCGACGCTGACCCGCAACGAACTGCACCGCGTCTGGGTGGTGGAAGGCACGCTCAAGCCGGGCGCGCGCCACGTGTATGGCAAGCGCACCCTGTTCCTCGACGAGGACAGCTGGCAGGCCGCCGTGGTCGACCAGTACGACACCCGTGGCGAACTGTGGCGCGTGTCCATCGCCTATCTGAAGAACTACTACGACCTGCCCACCACCTGGTCGGCCATGGAGGCCTTCCACGATCTGCAGAGCCGCCGCTACTACGTGCAGAACCTCGATACCGAGGAGCCGGGCACCGTCAACTTCGCCAAGGCGGTTCCCGAGGACAGCGAGTTCACCCCTTCCGCACTGCGCCGCCGCGGCACCCGCTAAGGCATCGGCTACTCCAGCCGCTCGTTTGAGCGGCCCTCTATCGACCCGGTCCCGTGACCGGGTCGATATTTTTTTGCCTGACCGATAAGCCGCTTGCGGACCTCTGGGTCGCTGTCTCCGCACGTGCGCTGCTTGGCGCTTTTGCCTGGCACAATCTGCTTAACTGCCGCGCGCTCGGGCTGGCATCTTGCCATCCCGGTCATGGGTCATCACCCGCAATGCCCCGATCCACGCGCGCCGGCAGTCCGCGCGCCGGGCATTGCTGCAGGCCTCCCGGAAAGGATGCGGGCTTCCGGCACACCCTGGTGGTGGTGCGTACAGCTGGCCAGCCATGCCTGGCCCGAACGAGTGGAGCACAACAAGAATGTTGAAAGGACTGTTTGCGACGGGGCTGCTGCTGTGCCTGTCGAATGCCGCGCTGGCGGCGGTAAGCGCCGAGGAAGCGGCCAAGCTGGGTAGCAGCCTGACCCCGTTGGGCGGCGACAAGGCGGCCAACGCCGCGGGCACCATTCCCGCCTGGAGCGGTGGCATCACCCAGGCCCCGGCCGGCTATGCCGGGCCGGGCCATCACCATGTCGATCCGTTTGCCGGCGATAAACCGCTGTTCACCATCAGCAAGGCCAACCTGGAGCAGTATCAGGACCACCTGACGCCCGGCCAGCTGGCGCTGTTCCGCACCTATCCGGACAGCTTCCAGATGCCGGTCTACCAGACCCGGCGCAGTGCCTCGGCACCGCAGTGGGTGTACGACAACACCCGGCGCAATGCCGAGAAGGCGCGTCTGCTGGAAGGCGGCAATGGTTTCGCCGAGGCCTATGGCGGCATTCCCTTCCCGATTCCGCAAAGCGGCGTCGAGGCGGTGTGGAACCACGTCGCCCGCTATCGCGGCACCTACGCCGTGCGCCAGTCCTCGGACGCCAGCGTGCAGCGCAACGGCAGCTATGCGCTGATCACCACCCAGCAGGAAGCGCTGTTCAGCTACTACCGCCAAGGCGGTTCGGCCGAGCAGCTGGACAACATGCTGTTCTACTACATGGCCGTGACCAAGGCGCCGGCGCGCCTGGCCGGCGGTGCGCTGCTGGTTCACGAGACCCTCGATCAGGTGCAGGAGGCGCGCCAGGCCTGGGCCTATGCCGCCGGGCAGCGCCGCGTGCGGCGCTCCCCCAGCGTGGCCTACGACACGCCGCTGGGCACCGCCGACAACCTGATGACGGCCGACGACAAGGACATGTTCAACGGCTCGCCGGACCGTTACGACTGGAAGCTGCTGGGCAAGCGGGAGATCTATATTCCCTACAACAACTACCAGCTCTCCAGTCCGGACGTCAGCTACGACCAGCTGATCAAGCCCGGCCACCTCGATCCGCAGTTCACCCGTCACGAACTGCACCGCGTCTGGGTGGTGGAGGGCACGCTCAAGCCGGGCGCACGGCACATCTACGGCAAGCGCACCCTGTATCTCGACGAGGACAGCTGGCAGGTGGCCCTGGCCGATCAGTACGACAGCCGTGGCGAGCTGTGGCGCGTCTCGGTCGCCTACCTGAAGAACTACTACGAGCTACCCACCACCTGGTCGGCGCTGGACGTGTTCCACGATCTGCAGTCCGGTCGCTACTACGTGCAGAACCTCGACAACGAGGAGAACGGCACCAGCGACTTCGGCCAGCCGCTACCGGACGCCAACCACTTCTCGGTGGCGACCCTGCGCCGGGTCGGTACGCGCTGAGCGTAAGCTGAAAGGCCGCCGGCAAAGCCGGCGGCCTTTGACATGACGCTGTCCGAGCGTAACCGGCGCTTAACAAAACATAACGTCACGCCGATTGTCAGGTTTTTCCAAAGCCGTATAGCATGAGCCCGCCTGATAGAAGGCATGAACCCACCTATAAGAATAAAGGGGGAAATATATGCGTGAGCCCGTCATGCGGCGCACCCGCTCCGGCGCCCTGAGTTTCCAGGCCCCGGCCCGTCACCCATCGCCGCTGGCGAAAGCGCTGTCTCTGCTCAGCGTATGTTCCGTTCTGGCCTTTGCCGCGCCTCTGCCGCTGCAGGCCGCGGACGCAGCCACCATTACCTCCATCGAATCGCCCAAGGCCGTGACCAGCCTGCTGCTGGACATCGCCCATGCCGGCAAGCGCCTGGTCGCCGTCGGCGATCGCGGCCACATCCTGTTCTCCGAAGACGCCGGTCGCAACTGGGTGCAGGCCCGCGTGCCCAGCCGCCAGCTGCTGACTGCCGTGTACTTCGTCGATGACAAGCATGGCTGGGCGGTCGGTCACGACGCACAGATCCTCGCCAGCGACGACGGCGGTGCCAACTGGGAACTGCAGCACGAGGACCTGGAGCGCGAAGCGCCGCTGCTGGATATCTGGTTCCGTGATACCAGCACCGGTTACGCCGTCGGCGCCTACGGTGCGCTGCTGGAAACCAGCGACGGCGGCAAGACCTGGAATGATGTCAGCGACCGTCTGGACAACGAGGACGGTTATCACCTCAACGGCATTACCGCGGTGAAGGATGCCGGCCTGTTCGTGGTGGGCGAGGCGGGCAGCATGTTCCGTTCCGCCGATTGGGGACAGACCTGGGAGAAAGTCCAGGGCCCCTACGAGGGTACCCTGTTCGGCGCGCTCGGCACTGCCAGCGCCAATACCCTGGTAGCTTATGGCCTGCGCGGCAACCTGTTCCGCTCCACCGATTTCGGCAAGAGCTGGCAGCAGATCAAGTTGCTCTCCGAGAGCGGTCCGCTGGAGTTCGGCCTGGCCAATGGCAGCCTGCTCAAGGACGGCACCCTGGTCATCGTCGGTCATGGCGGCAGCGTGCTGACCAGCAAGGACGCCGGGCGTGCCTTCACCGTCGTCAACCGTGCCGACCGCGCCTCGCTGGCCGGCGCCACCGATGATGCGGCGGGCAACCTGGTCCTGGTGGGCCAGGGTGGCGTGCACCTCGCTACTCCGACTGGCGTCGAGCCAGGCAAAAAACAATAAGCCGGGGCGAATCAGCATATGAGTTCCATGAACCATCATCAGGACAAGGCGACTTTTCTTGAGCGCCTGATCTTCAACAACCGCCCGGTCGTCATCGCACTGTGCGCGCTGGTCACCATGCTGCTGCTGTGGCAGGCCTCGCACATTCGCCCCTCGACCAGCTTCGAGAAGATGATTCCGCTGGAGCACCCCTTCATCCAGAAGATGCTCGAGCACCGCAACGATCTGGCCAACCTGGGTAACACCGTGCGTATTTCCGTGGAGGCGAAGGATGGCGACATCTTCTCCAAGGAGTACATGGAGACCCTGCGCCAGATCCATGACGAAGTGTTCTATATCGCCGGCGTCGACCGTTCGGGCCTGAAGTCGCTGTGGAGCCCGGCCGTGCGCTGGACTGAAGTGACCGAAGAGGGCTTCGACGGTGGCGAGGTGATTCCGCAGACCTACGACGGCTCTGCCGAGAGCCTGCAGGAGCTGCGCAACAACGTCCTCAAGTCCGGCCAGGTCGGCCGTCTGGTGGCCAACAACTTCAAGTCGAGCATCGTCGACGTACCGCTGCTCGAGCAGTACCCGGACCCGAATGACCAGAGCAAGCTGGTCAAGCTGGACTATCGCCAGTTCTCCCATGAGCTGGAGGAGAAGGTCCGCGAGAAGTACCAGGCGCAGAACCCCAATGTGCAGATCCACATTGTCGGTTTCGCCAAGAAGGTCGGTGACCTGATCGATGGCCTGATCATGGTGGTGGCCTTCTTCGGCATCGCCCTGGGCATCACCCTGGTGCTGCTCTACTGGTTCAGCTGGTGCATCCGTTCGACCATCTCGGTGGTTTCCACCACCCTGATCGCGGTGGTCTGGCAGCTGGGCCTGATGAACCTCGCCGGCTTCGGTCTCGATCCGTATTCGATGCTGGTGCCGTTCCTGATCTTCGCCATCGGCATCTCCCACGGGGTGCAGAAGATCAACGGTATCGCCCTGCAGTCGAGCGATGCCGACAACGCCCTGACGGCCGCGCGGCGGACGTTCCGCCAGCTGTTCCTGCCGGGCATGATCGCCATCCTGGTGGACGCCGTCGGCTTCATCACCCTGCTGGTGATCGACATCGGCGTGATCCGCGAGCTGGCCATTGGCGCCTCCATCGGCGTGGCGGTGATCGTGTTCACCAACCTGATCCTGCTGCCGGTAGCGATTTCCTACATCGGCATCAGCAAGAAGGCGGTCGACCGCAGTAAGCGCGAAGCCGGTCGCGAGCAGCCGTTCTGGCGCCTGCTGTCCAACTTCGCTCACCCGGTGGTGGCGCCGATTTCGGTAGTCATCGCACTGTCCGCCGGCGTGGCCGCGTTCTGGTACCAGAAGGCCAACCTGCAGGTCGGCGACCTCGACCAGGGCGCGCCGGAACTGCGTCCGGACTCGCGCTACAACCAGGACAACAACTTCATTATCAGCAACTACTCGACCAGCTCCGACGTGCTGGTGGTGATGGTCAAGACGCCGAACGAGGGGTGCTCGACCCACGAGACCCTGGCGCCGATGGACCAGCTGATGTGGCGCCTGGAGAACACCGAGGGCGTGCAGTCGGCCATCTCCATGGTCAGCGTGTCCAAGCAGGTGATCAAGGGGATGAACGAGGGCAGCCTCAAGTGGGAGACCCTGTCGCGCAACCCGGACATCCTCAACAACTCCATCGCCCGTGCCGATGGCCTGTACAACGCCGATTGCTCGCTGGCGCCGGTATTGGTGTTCCTCAATGACCACAAGGCCGCGACCCTCAAGCGCGCTGTCGGGGTGGTGCAGGAGTTCGCCGCGGAGAACAACAAGGAAGGCCTGGAGTTCATCCTGGCGGCTGGTAATGCCGGTATCGAGGCGGCCACCAACGAGGTGATCGCCACGTCCGAGCTGAAGATCCTGGTGCTGGTGTACATCTGCGTGGCGCTGATGTGCCTGATCACCTTCCGTTCCTTCGGCGCGATGCTGTGCATCATCCTGCCGCTGATCCTCACCTCCATCCTCGGCAACGCCCTGATGGCCTGGCTGGGTATCGGCGTGAAGGTGGCGACCCTGCCGGTAATCGCGCTGGGCGTGGGCATCGGCGTGGACTACGGCATCTACATCTACAGCCGCCTGGAAAGCTTCCTGCGTGCCGGCATGACGCTGCAGGAGGCTTACTACCAGACCCTGCGCTCCACCGGTAAGGCTGTGCTGTTCACCGGCCTGTGCCTGGCCATCGGCGTGGTCACCTGGATCTTCTCGGCGATCAAGTTCCAGGCCGACATGGGTCTGATGCTGACCTTCATGCTGCTGTGGAACATGTTCGGTGCGCTGTGGCTGCTGCCGGCCCTGGCCCGTTTCCTGATCAAGCCGGAGAAACTGGCTGGCAAGCAGGGCGGTTCGCTGTTCGCCCACTGATCGCTATCACGGCTAGTACAAGGGCTCCCTCGGGAGCCCTTTTTCATTGCCTGCCGACCGCTGGGCTGGGGGCTTTGTTGCCTGCCGGCCGAAGAGTGAGGCATGTGACTGCAGCAGAAGATCGTGCCGTGCCTCTGGTTTGACGAGCAGGCCGAGGGGGCGCTGCCTTCTGCAGCGAAATCTCTCCGGACCCGCGCATCAGGCGGGTGGTTCGCTACGGCGAGGCGTTTTCGAATTGCATGCGGCGCCCAATGGCGGAATTGTATCCCACTTCAACGAGGCCGTTTCCCGGCAGGTGCTATGGAGTGATCAAGCGGAGGTCGATCACTGCTGGGCACGACTGGGTGAAGGCGGGGCACCGCAGGGTCAGCAGATTGCTATGGCCACTGCTGCAGGTGGTGCTCTGGAGATACTGTTGTCCGAGGGGTAGGCAGCGGTACAGCGGGCGACCCAGGCCATGCTGCAGATGAAGAAGCTGGATATCGCCACCCTGCAACGGGCCATCGTCGGCGAACCGCAGGCATGAAAAAGCCGCCTTGCGGCGGCTTCTTCGTCGAGGCTCGAATTACATGTTGGGGTAGTTCGGGCCGCCGGTGCCTTCCGGAGCCACCCAGGTGATGTTCTGGGACGGGTCCTTGATGTCGCAGGTCTTGCAGTGTACGCAGTTCTGCGCGTTGATCTGGAAGCGCTTCTCGCCGTCTTCCTGAGTCACCACCTCGTACACGCCGGCCGGGCAGTAGCGCTGTGCCGGTTCGTCGAACTTCGGCAGGTTGACGGACAGCGGAATGCTGGCGTCGGTCAGCTTCAGGTGGCAGGGCTGCTCTTCCTCGTGGTTGGTGTTGGAGAGGAACACCGAGGAGAGTTTGTCGAAGCTCAGCTTGCCGTCCGGCTTCGGATATTCGATGCGCTGGCACTCGGCCGCCGGCTTCAGGCAGGCGTAGTCCGGCTTGTTATCGTGCAGGGTGACCGGAATCTTGCCGCCGAAGATGTTCTGGTCGATGAAGTTGAACGCACCGCCGGCGATGGCGCCGAACTTGTGGATGGCTGCACCGAAGTTGCGGCTGCGGAACAGCTCGTCGTACAGCCAGCTGGCCTTGAAGCCGTCGACATAGCCATTGAGCAGGTCGCCGCCCTGGCCGTCGGCCAGCAGCACCTCGGCCACGGCCTCGGCGGCCAGCATGCCGGACTTCATGGCGGTGTGGCTGCCCTTGATCTTGGCGAAGTTCAGGGTGCCGAGGTCGCAACCGATCAGGGCGCCGCCCGGGAAGACCATCTTCGGCAGCGAGTTCAGGCCGCCCTTGCAGATGGCGCGAGCACCGTAGGCCACGCGCTTGCCGCCTTCCAGGTACTGGGCAATCACCGGGTGATGCTTGTAGCGCTGGAATTCGTCGAACGGCGACAGGAAGGGGTTGGAGTAGGACAGGTCGACGATCAGACCGACCACTACCTGGTTGTTTTCCAGGTGATAGAGGAAGGAGCCGCCCGGGTTTTCGTCGGACAGCGGCCAGCCGGCGGTGTGCACCACCAGGCCCTGCTCGTGTTTGGCCGGGTCGATGTCCCAGATTTCCTTGATGCCGATGCCGTAATGCTGGGCGTCGGCTTCGGAGTCGAGGTTGAACTTCTTGATCAGCTGCTTGCCGATATGGCCACGGCAGCCTTCGGCGAACAGGGTGTACTTGCCGCGCAGTTCCATGCCGGGGGTGTAGTAGCCTTCCTTCGGATGGCCTTCGCGGTCCACACCGAGGTCGCCGGTGATGATGCCGCGCACCACGCCGTTCTCGTCGATCAGCGCTTCCTGGGCAGCGAAGCCCGGGTAGATCTCGACGCCCAGGGCTTCGGCCTGCTGGGCCAGCCAGCGGCACAGGTTGCCCAGGGAGATGATGTAGTTGCCTTCGTTGTGCATGGTCTTGGGCACAAAGAAGTTCGGTACCTTGGCAGCCTTGTCGGCGCTCTTCAGCAGGTAGATGTCGTCGCGCTTGACTTCAGTGTTCAGCGGGGCGCCCAGTTCCTTCCAGTTGGGGAACAGTTCGTTCAGGGCGCGCGGCTCGAAGACCGCACCGGAGAGGATGTGAGCGCCGACTTCGGAACCCTTCTCGACCACGCAGACGCTGATTTCTTTGCCGGCTTCAGCGGCCTTCTGCTTCAGTCGGCAGGCGGCGGACAGGCCGGAAGGGCCGGCGCCGACGATGACGACGTCGAATTCCATAAATTCGCGTTCCACAGAGAATCTCCTACTCAAGGCTTCTTCGGTGTTGTTGATCTGGCTTGGCTAGGCTTTCTCTGGCCTGCGCGCTGGGCATTATATATACAGACCCTTCGGCGTCCAATACAAACGTTTGTTTGAATTTTCTCAAAGCCTGATAGCGCAAGGGCTGGCGCCAGATAAAAGGGCGGTTTTTCGTGTTGACCGAAAAAGGCGTTCCGGTCAAGATACGGTCGGTTTTGCGTTCGCCGTATGGGCTGACCGTCGGTTCCGGCCGACTAGCATCACCGGCCAGGCTCGCCTTGGCGACATTCTTATTCACCGGAGAGTAACGAGGAATCCATGAAGGTTCTTGTAGCTGTCAAACGAGTGGTCGACTACAACGTCAAAGTCCGCGTCAAAGCGGACAACTCCGGCGTCGACCTCGCCAACGTCAAGATGTCGATGAACCCCTTCTGCGAAATTGCCGTCGAAGAGGCCGTTCGCCTGAAAGAGAAGGGCGTCGCTAGCGAGATCGTCGTCGTCACCATCGGCCCGAACGCCGCTCAGGAACAACTGCGCACCGCCCTGGCCCTGGGCGCTGACCGTTCCATCCTGGTCGAGACCAACGAAGAGCTGAACTCCCTGGCCGTGGCCAAGCTGCTGAAAGCCGTGGTCGACAAGGAGCAGCCGCAACTGGTCATCATGGGCAAGCAAGCCATCGACAGCGACAACAACCAGACCGGCCAGATGCTGGGCGCCCTGACCGGCTTCGCCCAGGGCACCTTCGCCTCCAAGGTCGAAGTGGCTGGCGACAAGGTCAACGTGACTCGCGAAATCGACGGCGGCCTGCAGACCGTCGCCCTGGCCCTGCCGGCGATCGTCACCACCGACCTGCGTCTGAACGAGCCGCGCTACGCGTCGCTGCCGAACATCATGAAAGCCAAGAAGAAGCCGCTGGACGTGGTTACCCCGGACGCCCTGGGCGTTTCCACCACCTCCACCGTCAAGACCCTGAAAGTCGAAGCGCCTGCTGCCCGCAGCGCCGGCATCAAGGTCAAGTCCGTGGCTGAACTGGTCGAGAAACTGAAGAACGAGGCGAAGGTAATCTAAATGACTATCTTGGTTGTTGCTGAACACACTAACGCCGCTCTGGCCGCTGCCACCCTGAACACCGTGGCCGCCGCTCAGAAAATCGGTGGTGACATTCACGTTCTGGTCGCTGGCGCCAACGCCGGTGCCGCTGCCGAAGCCGCTGCCAAAATCGCTGGCGTGAGCAAGGTACTGGTCGCCGATAACGCCGCCTTCGCCAACCAGCTGCCGGAAAACGTCGCTCCGCTGGTTGCCGAACTGGGTAAGGGCTACAGCCACATCCTGGCTGCCGCCACCAGCAACGGTAAGAACATCCTGCCGCGCGTCGCCGCTGCCCTGGATGTTGACCAGATCTCCGAGATCATCGCCGTTGAAAGCGCCGACACCTTCAAGCGCCCGATCTATGCCGGTAACGCCATCGCTACCGTGCAATCCTCGGCCGCCGTGAAAGTGATCACCGTACGTGGCACCGGCTTCGATGCCGCTGCTGCCGAAGGCGGCTCCGCTGCCATCGAAGCCGTGGCTGCTGGCGGCGACGCCGGCAAGTCGTCCTTCGTCGGCGAAGAGCTGGCCAAGTCCGACCGTCCGGAACTGACCGCTGCCAAGATCGTCGTATCCGGCGGCCGTGGCATGGGCAACGGTGACAACTTCAAGCACCTGTACGCCCTGGCCGACAAGCTGGGCGCTGCCGTCGGCGCTTCCCGCGCTGCCGTCGACGCCGGCTTCGTGCCGAACGACATGCAGGTCGGCCAGACTGGCAAGATCGTCGCGCCGCAGCTGTACATCGCGGTCGGCATCTCCGGTGCCATCCAGCACCTGGCCGGTATGAAGGACTCCAAAGTGATCGTCGCGATCAACAAGGACGAAGAAGCCCCGATCTTCCAGGTGGCTGACTACGGCCTGGTCGCTGACCTGTTCGAAGCCGTACCGGAGCTCGAGAAACTGGTCTGATCCGGTTTCCCGAACCAACAAAAAACCCGCTCGATGAGCGGGTTTTTTGCTTTCCGGGGTTGGCTATTTCAGGCTGTCGAGGAACGCCTGGTAGTGCCGGGCCGTGTCCTCGGGGCGCTCGATCATCGGCGCATGGCCGCAGTCCGGCATGATCACCACGCTCGGCTGCTTCAGCAGTGGCTTCATCACCTCGATGCTGGAAACATCCAGCACGCGGTCCTGCTCGCCCCACAGCAGCAGCGTCGGTACCTGGATCTTCGGCAGCTCCGGTTCCAGCGGCACATAGCGCTCGCGTAACTGGCTGAATATCTTGTCGTAGATCGCCTGGTTGGCCATCGATTGCTCGGCGAAGTGGCGCTTGAGCGACTCCGGCAGGGGTGGCGGGTTGACGAAGACGAAGCGCATCAGCGCATCGAAGTCCTCGGCCCGGCGCACCACCAGCGGATTCGGCTCGCCGCGTTCGATCATGGCGAACATCTCGCTCTTGCGTGGCGAGGTGACGCCGGCATTGTCCAGCAGGGCGACGCTCAGGACCTGTTCGGGATGGCGCACGGCATAGAGCGCGGCGATGTGGCCGCCCATCGAGTTGCCGACCAGGTGCAGGCGGGTGAGGCCCAGTGTCTTGGCGAAGGCATGTACGCGCTCGGTCTGGCTGGCGACGTCATAGTCGATGTCCGGCTTGCTGCTTTCGCCGAATCCCGGCAGGTCCAGCGCGATCACCCGGTAGTCCTTGAAGTGGCGGGCGAAACGCAGCCAATTGTCGCGGTTGGCGCCGAATCCATGGATCATCAGCAGGGTTGGGGCGTCGGCCGGGCCACCTTCGTAGTAATGTAGAGTCAGGCCATCCACGTTGACCGTGCGCGGGGTGAGCCCGGCAAGCTGGCGCTCGACCAGCTGCACGCTGGCGAGCAGCGCGGTGGGGGAGAGGTAGAGGGTGCCGGCGACACAGGCCAGCAGCACCACAAGGCCAAGGACGAGCTTTTTCATCGCGGAATCCTTATCGCTAATTATTATTAGGCGTGTCAGTTACGCTAGCATGAAGCGGGGTTGGCCGGTGAGGCCGATGTCCGCACCCAGATCGAACCGGGGCTACCGATGCGTGAAATGCGAGTGTTGAAAACCCTTTGCCTGCTGGCGGCAGTCCTGCTCAGCGGGCCGCTGTTTGCCGCCGGCAAGTGCGAGCGCCTGGTGGCCACCGGCAATCCGGAATATCCGCCTTACCTGTGGCGCGACCCGCAGAGCCCGCAGCACCTGATCGGCGCCAATGCCGACCTGCTGGCGCTGATCGGCGAGCAATTGGGCGTGAAGATCGAGATGCTCTATACCGGCCCCTGGTCCCGCGCCCAGGACGAGGTGCGCACCGGTCGGGTCGATCTGCTGGCCGGCGCCTTCCTCACTCTGCCGCGCCTGGAATACATGGACTATGTGCATCCGGCTTTCTTCAACACCCCCAGCGTGGTCTGGGTGCGCAAGGGGCAGGGCTTCCCCTACAGCGGCTGGGAAGACCTGCGCGGGCGCACCGGCGGCACGCTGGTGCACAACAGCTTCGGTCAGCAGTTCGACGCCTTCGCCAAGGCCAATCTCAACGTCGAGGAGGTACCCAGCCTGATCCAGGCCTTCCAGAAGCTGCTGCTGGGGCGCACCGACTATGTGCTCTACGAGCGCTACCCGGGTGTGGCACTGGCCAACACCCAGGGCATGCTGGAGAGCCTGGAGACACTGGAGCCGCCGATTTCCAGCGAGGGCTTGTACCTGACCCTGGCGCACGACTCGGCCTGTAATGATCCCTGGCTGCGCGGACAGCTGGCGAAAAAAATGACAGAATTGACCGCCGCCGGCCTGCCGGAAACCCTTCTGCAGCGCAACCTGGAGCGCTGGAAGGCGCAGCAGCTGCAGGCCGCCGACGTACCCCCGCAAAAGCAGGAACAGTCTCAGTGAACCGACTTCTACCCCTTGGCCTGGCTGTGCTGGCCCTGGCCGGCTGCGCCAACGACCCGGCGCCGCGCGAGCAGATGCGCCTGACTACCCAGGCCGTCGAGCAGGCTCGTGCCGTCGGCGCGGACGCGCAGATCGAGGAAATGCAGCTGGCCGAGAAGAAGCTCGCCCGTGCCGAGAAGAACATGGGCGAGGAAGACTACAAGCGCGCCCGGGTCTTCGCCGAGCAGGCCGAGCTGGACGCGCGCCTGGCCGAGGCCAGGGTGCTCAATCAGAAGAGCCAGAAGCAGCTCGACGAACTGAATGCGCGCATCACCCGCTTGCGCAAGCAACTGGGGGAGCTGCCGTAATGTCGAAGATGATCCTGAACAGTGGGCTGCTGCTGTCTCTGGCACTGCTTGCCGGTTGCGCCAGCCAGCACAGCCAGCAGGTGCTGGGTGAGGCCGAGGCGAGCTTCCAGCAGGTCAAGGAAGATCCGAATGTGCTGCGCAGCGCGCCCAAGGACGTGATCCGTGCTGGCGAATCGCTGGCCCGCGCCGAGCGCTTGTCCAGCTACTGGGGCAGCGCCGACGATGTGGTGCACTATGCCTACCTCAGTCAGCGCTACAGCCAGATTGCCCGCCAGCACGCCGACCTCGTGCTCAATCAGGAGCGCCTGGCCAGGCTCGAACTGGAGCGCGAGCGCCTGCAACTGGCCCTGCGCGAGGCCAAGCTGCTCGGTGCCCAGCAGCAGGGGCAGTGGCTGGAAGAGCAGGTGGTCAACCTGGCCGCCAGCGAAACCGACCGTGGCCTGGTGATGACGCTGGGTGATGTGCTGTTCGATGCCGGCCGTACCGAGCTCAAGGCTTCGGCCAACCGCACTATTCTCAAGCTGGTGCAGTTCCTCCAGATCAACCCCCGGCGCAACATCCGCATCGAGGGCTATACCGACAACCGCGGCGTATCGGCGGAGAATCTGGAGCTGTCGCGCGCCCGTGCCCAGGCCGTGGCTGACGTGCTGGTCGACCTCGGTATCGATGCCCGGCGCATGCAGGTCAAAGGTTATGGCGAGGCCCATCCGCTGGCGGAGAATGCTTCGGCCAAGGGCCGTGCGCAGAACCGTCGGGTCGAGATCCTCATCTCCGACGAACAGGGCAAGCTCGGCGACTACCGCTGAGAACCTAGGCGTCCTTACAAACCCCGGTGCCCTGGCCCGGGGTTTTTTGTTCGACCAAAGTCTAATGAGGCCTGCGCAGCGGCTCACCTAAGCTGTAACAGCTGCAACTGTACTGCTGGCATAAAATCCGACTGTACCGCCAAGTTTCAACTGTATTTGGCTACTGTTGCGGTTCAGTAGTGAAAGGAGCCTCCTCATGACCAGTTTGTTGCTTTACCAGCGCATCGCCCAGCAGCTGGCCGAGGATATCCGTCGCGGTGTCTACCAGCCGGGCGAGCGCGTGCCCTCGGTGCGCAAGATGAGCTCGCAGCTCAGCGTCAGCCACGCCACCGTGCTGCAGGCCTATGCCAACCTCGAAGACATGGGCCTGATCCGCGCCCGCCCGCAGTCCGGCTTCTACGTGCACCAGACCGCCGGTCTGACCGCGCCGACCCCGGATATCGCAAGGGTCGAGCGGCCCTCCATGGTCACCCGCAGCAGCATTATCAGCCAGGTGCTCACCGAGTCGCGCCAGGAAGGGGTGTTCCCCCTCGGCGCCGCCGTGCCGCATGTCGACTACCTGCCAGTGCGCTCGCTGCACCAGCAGCTGGCCAAGGTCACCCGCTTCCAGAGCCCGCGCGCCTTCAGCTACATGTTCAGCCCCGGCTACGAGCCGCTGCGGCGCCAGGTGGCGATCCGCATGCGCGATGCCGGCGTGGTGGTCGATCCGTCCGAGGTGGTGATCACCCACGGCTGCGTGGATGCCATTCACATGGCCCTGCGGGTGATGACCCAGCCGGGCGACCTGATCGCCGCCGAGTCGCCGACCTACTACGGCCTGCTGCAACTGGCCGAGGTGCTCGGGCTGAAAGTCATCGAGATTCCCAGTGACCCGACCACCGGGCTGAGCCTGGAGGCCCTGCAGCTGGCTGCCAACCAGTGGCCGATCAAGGCACTGGTGCTCACCGCGCGGCTGTCCAATCCGCTCGGTGGCAGCATTCCCGAGGAGCGCCAGAAGCAGCTGCTGCGCCTGACTGCCGACCACGGCATCCGCGTGATCGAGGACGACATCTACGGCGAGCTGCTGTTCGAGCCGGGCCGCAGTAAGGCGCTCAAGGCCTATGATCGCGACGACCAGGTGGTTTACTGCTCGAGCTTCTCCAAGACCCTGTCGCCGGGCGTGCGCATTGGCTGGATCATCGCCGGGCGCTACCAGGAGGAGGTGGAGCGGCTGCAGACCTTCAGCACCCATTCGGCCTGCAGCGTGACCCAGATGGGCGTGGCCGCCTACCTGGAGAATGGCGGCTACGACCGCCACCTGCGCCATATCCGCCAGGAGTACCGCAAGAACATGACCGCCTATCAGCTGGCGGTGCAGCAGCACTTCCCGGAAGGCACGCAGATGACCCGGCCCCACGGCGGCTTCATCCTCTGGGTCAGTCTGCCAGGCAAGGTCAGCGCCCAGGAGCTGCATGTGCGTGCGCTGCAGCAGGGCATCAGCATTGCCCCGGGGCTGATCTTCAGTAACACCGAGCAGTTCAACAACTGTCTGCGGCTGACCTGTGGCGTGCCGTGGAACCGCGAGTCCGAGCGGGCGATCATCACGCTCGGCACCCTGGCCAGGCAGCTCTGCCAGGAAAATTCGGCGGCTTAACCCGAATCGGATGCCGGTGTCGTCTACCCGGGCGAATGGATTTTTCGCCCGAGGAGACCCCACCATGTCCAGCATCGCCCCCCAACCTCTGCTCGCCGGCTTCGGCGCCACTCTGCTGCTGGGCCTGGCGGCCTGCAGCGCCTCCAACGATGAGCCTGCCGCCAGCGTCGTCGCGCCGCCCAAGCTGAAGCAGGAAGTGCTGCACGAAGCAGCGGATGGCAACGCTTCCTACGCCCCGCAACCCTCGGTCGCGGCGGAATCGATGGAAGCCCGCAAGGCGGTGCCACAGCTTATGCCGATGATCGCCCCGGCGGCGCCGCTGGCCGACAGCGCTGCCTTCGGCTACCAGGACGTCTACCGCGAGCAGTACCAGAAGATCGAGAGCAGCCCGGTGCAGGCCGTGGCCCAGCAGCCGGTATCGACCTTCAGCATCGATGTCGATACTGGCGCCTACGCCAACGTGCGGCGCTTCCTCAACGACGGCAGCCTGCCGCCCAAGGACGCGGTGCGCCTGGAGGAGCTGGTCAACTACTTCCCCTACGCCTATCCCAAGCCCGATGGCGACGTGCCGTTCAGCGTCGCCACCGAGCTGGCGACCACGCCGTGGAACCCCGAGACCCGCCTGCTGCGCGTGGCGATCAAGGCCACTGAGCTGAGCTCTGCCGAGCTGCCTCCGGCCAACCTGGTGTTCCTGGTCGACGTGTCCGGCTCCATGGACCGCCGCGAGGGCCTGCCGATGGTGCAGAGCACGCTCAAGCTGCTGGTCGATCAGCTGCGCCCGCAGGATCGCGTGGCCCTGGTCACCTATGCCGGCAATGCCAGCGTGGTGCTGGAGTCGACCGCCGGCAGCGAGAAGGCCAAGATTCGCAGCGCCATCGACCAGCTCACTGCGGGCGGCTCCACCGCCGGCGAGTCGGGTATCCAACTGGCTTATCAGGAAGCGCAGAAGGGCCTGCTCAAGGGCGGCATCAACCGCATCCTGCTGGCCACCGATGGCGACTTCAATGTCGGTATCAGCGACTTCGAGACGCTCAAGCAGCTGGCCGCCGACAAGCGCAAGACCGGTGTCTCGCTGACCACCCTTGGCTTCGGCACCGACAACTACAACGAGCAGCTGATGGAGCAGCTGGCCGATGCCGGTGACGGCAACTACGCCTACATCGACAACCTGCGTGAGGCGCGCAAGGTGCTGGTCGACCAGCTCAGCTCGACCCTGGCCGTGGTGGCCAAGGACGTGAAGATCCAGGTCGAGTTCAACCCGGCTGAAGTCAGCGAATACCGCCTGCTGGGCTACGAGAACCGCGCCCTGAAGCGCGAGGACTTCAGCAACGACAAGGTCGACGCCGGCGAGATCGGTGCCGGACATACCGTCACCGCCCTCTATGAAGTGGTGCCGGTGGGCGCCAAGGGCTGGCTGGAGCCGCTGCGCTATGCCCAGGCCAATGAAAAGCCGGGCAAAGCCGGCGAGATCGCCTGGCTGCGCCTGCGCTACAAGGCGCCAGAAGGTGGCGCCAGCCAGTTGGTCGAGCGCCCGATCGGCAAGGGCCAGGCGACGCCGATCAACCAGGCCAGCGATGACCTGCGCTTCGCCGCGGCGGTAGCCGCCTTCGCCCAGCAGCTCGGGGATGCCAAGTACACCGGCGACTTCTCCCTGGCCGACAGCGCCAGGCTGGCACGCGGCGACAAGGGCGAGGACCCGTTCGGCCTGCGCGGCGAGTTCGTGCAGCTGGTCGAACTGGCGCAGAGCCTGCAAACTCCGCAAAACGTTCAAGTCAGGGCCGACTAATTGAACCAACCCATGAGAGACGATGACGCCGCGCTGCTGCGGCGTTATCGCAACGGCGAGGCGGCCGCGTTCACCCAGCTTTACGAGCGCCACCGTCTCGGCCTGTTCCGTTTCCTCCTTGGCCTGTGCGGCGACCATGCGCTGGCCGAGGAGGTATTCCAGGACACCTGGATGAGCCTGATCCGCAGCGCCAGCGAGCAGCGCGAGGCGGTACTGTTCAAGACCTGGCTGTACCAGATCGCGCGCAATCGCCTGATCGACCACTGGCGCAAGAGCGGTCGCCACCAGGGAAAGCTCGCTGAGTACGATGAGACGCAGCACGCCAGCGCCGACCCGGGCCCCGGCCCTGAGCAGCAGCTGCTGCTCAGCCGCGACCAGGAGCGCCTGCAGGCGGCACTGGCCGACCTGCCCGAGGAGCAGCGCGAGGTGTTCCTGCTGCGCGCCCATGGCGACATGGAGCTGGCGGAGATCGCTGAACTGACCCGAACCCCGGCGGAAACCGTGAAGAGCCGCCTGCGTTATGCGTTGAACAAGTTGCGTCGGCTGCTGGCCGATCCGGCTTCGGCCGAGGAGGTATCCGCATGAGCCAACAACCCCACGATCTGCAGCAGGAGCGCGAGCTGCTGGAGCATTTCCGCCAGCACAGCCAGGGCGAGCCTTCCGCCGCCGTGGATGCGCTGATCCTCGATGCCGCGCGCCAGGCCGTGAGCCCGCCGGCACCCCGGCCGAATCCTGTCCAGCGCCTACATGCCTGGTTGTTCGGCGCCGGCAGCCGCACCCGCTGGTCGGTGGCCGTGGCGGGTCTGGCCGTCGTCGGTATCGGTCTCAACCTGGCGCTGCATACCCGCGATCAGTTGCCGCAAACCTACGACGCGCCGGCGCCGGCCTCTGCCCCGGCACTACAGGAAATGGCTCCGGTCATGGAAGCGCGCAAGCAGAGCGCGGAGCCTGAGTACAAGAAGGCCGAACAGGCGCAGCGCTCGAGCGCAGGCTCGACTTCTTTTGCCGTCTCGCCGGCGGCCAACGCCGCGCCAAGGCCAATAGCACCGCCCGCGCCGCAGGCCGCAGCGCCGGTTGGGGCGTTGGCTGATTCCGTAGCGCCGGTCGAGACCGATGTGGCTCGTGATCAGGCTCAGGCGACTGCCATGCTCAAGCAGAAGGCCCAGGCCGCAGCCATAAGCAGTGAGGCTCTAGAAAAGCCCCTGGCAGAGGCATCGCCCAAGGTGCTGCAAGAGACGCTTAACGAGGACCAGCTGGCCGAAACTCTGGGGCATTCCTCCGTGCCTGAGGCGCCGCCACTGGAGCTGCGTCTGCACACGCTGCTGCAGCTGCGGCGCGAGGGTAAACAGGCGGAGGCGGACAGGCTGCTGGCCGCGCTGAAACAGGAGTTCCCGCAGCGTGATCTGGAGTCGGAACTCAAGCGCCTGCAACGCGAGGCAGAAAAGCCGGCCAGTTCCCGCTAGGCATGCTGCAGGGCGGTAGAATGCCGCCCTCAACCGCGCAGGGAGCCGCACCATGGCCAATATGGAAACCCCGGAAGAAGCTGCAGAGTCGCTGGGCAAGCTCGTGATCAAGCTGCTCTGGGAGCTGGCCAAGCTGGTGCTGCCCATTGTCGCCGTGGCCATGCTCGCGCCGTGGGCGGCGCTGGCTCTGGTGGCAACGTTCGCGCTGCTCACCGGGCTGTGCGCCCGGCTGGGCTGGCGCCGAGTGGCTGCGGTCCTGAGCTGGCTGCTGACCGCTGCGGTGATCGGTCTGAGCTTTTCCTTGTTCGCCTGGCTGTCGGCCTGGTGGGCGGTGCCGCTTTGCGCGCTGCTGCTGTTGTTCGGGCTGGCGCTGGTGGCCAGCTACGAGAAGCGTCTCGGCCTGGCCAAGGCCAAGCCGCACATAGCCGAAATCGCCTCGTCGAGCGGCTCCAGCGCCTGGGGCGGTGGTGATCTGCAGACGCCGGAAGGCGAGACCATCCGCACCTTTGCCTGGGGCGAGATCGCCATGGGCGGGCCGACCTATGGCAGCTACCTGTTTCCCGATGGCGTGCTACTGGAGGGCCTCGGTGCTTCGGTACGCTTTTCCGCCAGCGGCCGCTACTTCGCCGCGCCGCTGCCAAGCCGCGAGCGCTGGGGCCTGTTGATTCTCGACCGCCAGCAGCGGCGCGTGTACCGCAATGCGGAGATCGGCGAATTCTGGGAAATCGACGAGTTCAGCGACGAGGCCATCGGCGGCCGGCACAGCCCGCTGGTGGGCAACCAGGGTTATCGCATGCCGCTGGCCGAGTTGCTGGCGCAGAGCGAGGGCGTCGACCTGGTGGCGGTGCGTGACCTGTGGCTGGAGCCGGGCTGGTCGGTGGAGCTGGGCGGGCGCGATTTCCCCGCGCCGGCCGCGGCGCATAGCCTGCGTGGCATACCGTACCTGCCGGAAACCCTGCGCGAGCTGGAGGACCCGCTGCAGCCGCTGCGCTACCCGGCGTTGCGTCTGGAGATCGATGGCGAACCCAGCGATCTGCTGCTGGCGGCTGACGAGCTGCCGCTGTGGCGCGACGACGGCCAGGCCCTGGTCTGCCGTATCGGCCGCGCCTGGCCGAAGACACTCTGGCTCTGGCAGGCCGGGCAGGGCTGGCGCGAGTTGCCCGAGCCCTGGATGGCCGCCGAGGCGGAACCGGGGCTGCTCTGGGATGAGCCCTGCGCGCTGAGCCAGACGGAGCTGCATCTGCGGGGGCGCCTGGCGACGGCGCAGCTCGACCACCTGGGCTTCGGTTACCAGCTGCAGCATTACTACGGTGAAGTTGAAACCGTCATTGGTCATGACCCCGAAGGGCGCCTCCTGCTCGGTGAACAGCAGGGCGCCGGGTTGACCCGCGTCTTGCCGCTGCAGGCCAAGGGCGTGCGTGGCGAGGGCGCTGTGCTCGGCGAGGCGATGATGGGCGGCGTGTCGCCGCGCTTCGAGTGGCGGCGCGACAGCCGCGATGGTCGCCTGGGCGCCTATGCCTGTCGAATCGGTGACTGGCAGCTGGAGGGCGAGTGGCTGCTCGATCATCGGGTGTCCGACTGCGGTCGCTTCCTGGCCTTGATCGCGTTTGCCGAGGCGCCGGCAGTACCGCACAGGCTCTGCGTCGCGGACCTGCAGCGGCGTGTCCTGCTGGAGTTCGCGCAGCGTCCGCTGATCGCCGGATTGCTGGACTTCCGTGCGGGCGTGCTGAGCCTGGCCTGCATCGTCGGCCGGCTGGGACGCGACGAGCGGGACACGGCCCTGCATCGTTATGACCAGGCAGCGCCGGCGGCCGAGCAGGCGGCCGGCTTCGTCGAGCGAGACGAGCACTCGCGGCTGTATCAGCGCCGCCTCGCGCTGCGCGTCGCTGCGGACGGTCTGCAGGCGCTGCCGGGCTGGCGCCTGGTGGAGCGTCCGCAGGTGGCCAATGCCGACGGCGACTTCATCCTGCCGGCGCCCGGTGGGCGGGATGCCGCCTGGTTGTTCGGGGCGCAGAGCGAGTATCGTGACGGCTACCCGCGTGAGCGCCACCCGCGTGGCGATGGCTGTCTGCTCACCGCTTCGAGGATAGGGCTGGCCGATGTCGGCCCCGCGCTGATCTGGTCGGCCGATGGCCGCTACCTGGCGCTGACCCGCCATGTACCTCGTATGCAGGCTACCGAGAGTGCCGACACCGACCTCTGGTACCTGCTGCTGCTCGATATGCAGGCACGCACGTTGCGCCAGGGCGAGCAACACCTCGGCTGCATGCCGCATTTCCTGCGTTTCGACGCCCACGGTATCGAGTGGCGGGTCCTGCCCACCGACTGGGAGCACGAAGATTCCGCCGCCGAATGGCAGGCTTGCCGCCAGCCGCTGGAGGCGCTGTTGGCGCTGCCCGCGGCCCCGCTGCAGCCCTCTGGCGAGCTCTGGCTGCCGGCCGCGGAACTGGCGCGTGCCGAACAGTGGCAGGGCCTGGATCGCAGGCATCTGCAGGCCTGGTGCAACATGAGGTAAAGCCTGCGGCTTGCCAGATCTCGGGTCTGGGGCGAGCATGAAGGCATTCTTCAGGCAAACCTGCTGATCATGAACTTTATTCGTCCGATGGCCCTGGGCTTGGTCGTCACCCTGCTGGCGGCCTGTGACCAGGCGCCGGCGCCGCCCGAGCCGACCCCGGCGCCAGAACCCGCCGCTCCCGCCGTGGAGCAACCCAAGGTGCCCGCTCAGCCCGTCGAGGTGGAGCGCACCGTCGAGGCCAAACCGGAGCAACCGCCCGCACCACCGCGGCAGGAAGCCCGAGTACGTGCCGCGCCACCGGACAAGGCGCCAGAGGCGGCTCGCGTACTACCCAAGGCCGCGCAGAAGCCCGCACCCAAGGTCGAGCCCCCGCCAGCGGACAAGCTCGATCTGCGCCTGCCCGATGAACTGGTAGAGCGCCTGGAGCTGGGGGCTCCGCTGGAGCAGCCCGAGCGCGAGCCGCTGTTGCCGCCGCTGTTCGTGGAGAAACCGGCCGAGCCCGGTCCCTATCAGCTCAACGGCCGGCTTATTACCAATGACCGGGTGGATGACTATTGGGATTCGGTGGAGGGGGCGGAGCTGCAGATCGAGTTCCGCAACTAGCGCGTCGTGGCGCCAGCTCTTGCCTCGCCGAGAGGCGCCGGCAGGCACCAGTCCGGCGTGGTGGCTGGTGCCTGCCGAGTCGTGCCTCAGTCGACGAACAGGTCGGTCATGAGCTTGCCGGCCGGGTCATAGCGGTACTGTTCGAAGTCCGTCTGGCCCTGTTCGCGCAGGATCTCCTCGTCGATCAGCAGGCGCCCGCTGATGCTGCGCCCGCTGCTGCTGAGGATGGCGTAGGCGGCATCGGCCATGATCGCCGGCAGGCGCGCGGCCTTCATCACGGCGGGGCCGCCCGCTTCGAACTCGATGGCGGCGGTGGCGATCACCGTCTTCGGCCACAGTGCGTTGACGCTGATGCTGTACTTCCTGAATTCCTCGTGCATGCCCAGGGTCAGCATGCTCATGCCGTACTTGGTGGTGGTGTAGGGCCCGTAGCTGGCGAACCACTTGGGATCGAGGTTGAGCGGCGGCGACAGGCTGAGGATATGACCCTGGGTCTTCTTCAGGTAGGGCAGCGCCGCCTGGCTGCAGACCATCACCGCGCGGGTGTTGATCTGGAACATCAGGTCGTAGCGCTTGGGCTCCAGGTGCTCGACGCCCTTGAGGCGGATGGCGCCGGCATTGTTGATCAGCGCATCGATGCCGCCGAAGTGCTCGGCAGCCTGGGCCATGGCGACCTTCACTGCTTCTTCGTCACGCACGTCCAGTTGCAGGGGCAGGGCCTTCCCACCGGCGGCAATGATTTCCTCGGCCACCGAGAAGATGGTGCCCGGCAGTTTCGGGTGGGCCTCGGCGCTCTTGGCCGCGACCACGATATTGGCGCCGTCGGCGGCGGCCTTGAGGGCGATCTCGCGGCCGATGCCGCGGCTGGCGCCGGTGATGAACAGGGTCTTTCCGTTAAGTGACATAAGGCCTCCAAAGCGGCGCTTGCACAGAAATGGGCAAACCCCGCCCAGGATTCCCTGGCGCGGGGCTTGGTATCAGCCATTGGGATTGAGGTCAGGCTTCGTCGGCTTCGATTTCCACCAGCAACTGGCGGTTCTTGACCTGGTCGCCCTGGCTCACGCCGACCCGGCGCACCACGCCGTCGGCGCCGGCCTTGAGCGGGTGTTCCATCTTCATGGCTTCCAGCACCACCAGCAGCTGGCCCTTGCTGACGCGCGCGCCTTCCTCGACCAGTACGTCGACGATGGCACCGTCCATGGGGGCCTTTACCGCGCCGGAGCTGGCGGCGTTCTGCCCACCGGCCGGCTCGTGGGTCACGTCGGTGAGTTCCAGGTTGCCGAAGTGGCCGAACAGCCACAGGCGGTCGCCGTCGTGGTGGTAGGCCTGGCGACGGCGGATGCCGTCCTGCTCCAGGGTCAGCCAGCGGCCGTCGCTGGCCAGCAGGTGCAGTTCAACCTGGCTGTCGCCCACGCGGGCGCGCAGATGCGGCTGGGCGCCATCGCCGAGCACGTCCAGCTCGATCTCGTGCTTGTGTTCGCCCTGTTTGAGGATGAAGCGCCACGGCGCGCTGCCGGCACTGCGCCAGCCAGCCAGGCCGGCCTGGTGGGCACGACTGCCCGCCGACTCCTGATAGAGCAGGGCGGCAGCAATGGCCAGCTCGCTGGCGGCCGGCGCCTGCGGGGCCAGGCTTTCGTCGCTGGCAAAGTGCTCGGCGATAAAGGCCGTGGTGGCGTTGCTGGCGGCGAACTCCGGGTTGGCCAGCAGGTTGGCGAGGAAGCGCTGGTTGCCGTTGACCCCCAGCAGCACGCAGTTTTCCAGGGCACGCACCAGCTTGCGCCGGGCATCCTCACGGGTCGCGCCGTAGGCGATGACCTTGGCCAGCATCGGGTCGTAGAAGGGCGTGACTTCCTGACCTTCGACCAGGCCATGGTCGATGCGGATGCCTTCGAGCAGCTCGGGCTCCCAGCGCAGCACGCGGCCAGTCTGCGGCAGGAAGTTGTGCGCTGAGTCCTCGGCGTACAGGCGCACTTCCATGGCGTGGCCGCTGAGGGTGATCTCGTCCTGCTTGAGCGGCAGTGCCTGGCCTTCGGCGACGCGGATCTGCCAGGCCACCAGGTCCTGCCCGGTGATCAGTTCGGTAACCGGGTGCTCCACCTGCAGGCGGGTATTCATTTCCAAGAAGAAGAACTCGCCGCTGGCATCCAGCAGGAATTCCACGGTGCCGGCACCCACGTAGTTGACCCGCGCGGCGGCCTTGACCGCGGCTTCGCCCATGGCGCGGCGCAGCTCGGGCGTCATCACCGGGCAGGGGGCTTCCTCGACCACTTTCTGGTGGCGACGCTGCACCGAGCAGTCACGCTCTCCGAGGTAAACGATGTGGCCGTGCTGGTCGCCGAATACCTGAATCTCGACGTGGCGCGGGCGGATCACCGCGCGTTCTAGAATCAGCTCGCCGGAACCGAAGGCGTTCTGTGCCTCGGAGCGTGCGGTGCGGATCTGCTCCTGCAGCTCGCTGGCCTGATGCACCAGACGCATGCCGCGACCGCCGCCGCCGGCGCTGGCCTTGATCATCAGCGGGTAGCCGATGCGCTCGGCCTCACGCACCAGCGTCTCGTCGTCCTGGGCGGCGCCTTCGTAGCCGGGAATGCAGGGCACGCCGGCTTCGAGCATAGCGATCTTCGACAGGCGCTTGCTGCCCATCAGGTGGATGGCTTCCACGGTCGGGCCGATGAAGACGATACCGGCGGCCTCACAGGCGCGGGCAAAGTCGGCGTTCTCGGAGAGGAAGCCGTAGCCCGGGTGGATGGCGTCGGCGCCAGTCTTCTGCGCGGCTTTGATGATGTTGTCGATCACCAGGTAAGACTGGTTGACCTGCGCCGGGCCGATGCACACGGCCTCGTCGGCCACCTGCACATGGCGGGCGCCGGCATCGGCCTCGGAGTACACCGCCACGGTGCGGTAGCCGAGTTCCTTGGCGGTGCGCATGACGCGGCAGGCGATTTCACCGCGGTTGGCGATCAGGATCTTGTTGAAGGCGGGCATCGTCGTGCTCCTGCTAGTCGTAGCCCGGATGCAATCCGGGGTGTCGGTTCCCGGATTGCATCCGGGCTACTTCGATTTGTTCCCTCTCCCCGAGGGGGGAGGGTTGGGGAGAGGGGAGCGTTACTCCGCCCACTTGGGCTTGCGCTTCTGCACGAAAGCCATGGTGCCTTCCACGCCTTCGCTGCCCAGCACGGCCTCGGCGAACTGGCCAGCCGCACGGTCGAGCAGGCCGGCGAGGTGCTCCGTTTCGGTGGCCAGCAGCAGTGCCTTGGTTGCCGCATTGGCGTCGGGGGCGCACTGGCGTACCTGCTGCAGGCACTCGGCGAGGCGGTCGACCAGCGCCTGGTCATCGCCTTCGCAGAAGTGCACCAGGCCCAGGCGCAGAGCATCGGCGCCGTCGAAGCGGGCGGCGGTCAGGGCCAGGCGCCGGGCCTGGGTCAGACCGATGCGCTTGGCCACGAAGGGGGCAATCTGCGCTGGCAAAATCCCCAGGCTGGTTTCCGGCAGGCCGAACTTGGCGTTCTGGTGGGCGATGGCGATATCGGAGACGCAGGCCAGGCCGAAACCTCCGCCGAGCACCGCACCTTCCAGCACCGCGACCAGCACCTGAGGCGCCTCCTGGGCTTCTTCCAGCAGGCGGCCGAAGGCGCGGTTGAGGTCGCGATAGGCGTCACCTCCCTTGGCTCGCGCCCCGGCCATGTCCTTGATATCGCCGCCGGCGCAGAAGTGGCCGTCGGTGCCGCGCAGTACCAGGGCGCGCACGCCTCGGTCGCTGCGCACGGCCGCGAGCACTGCGCGCAGCTCCTCGACCATGGCCAGGCTCATGGCGTTGCGGCTTTCCGGGCGGTTGAGGCTGACGTAGAGCACGCCCTCGACCTGTTCCAGCAGCAGGGTTTGGCAGTTCGGCAGTTCGGCCATGGTCGCTTCCTCAGCCCTTCTTTTTGCCGGGCAGGATGCCCATCAGCTTGCAGATGATGCCCAGCATGATTTCGTCGGCGCCGCCGCCAATCGAGACCAGACGCACGTCGCGGTAGGCACGCGAAACCGGGTTGTCCCACATGAAGCCCATGCCGCCCCAGTACTGCAGGCAGGCGTCGGACACTTCGCGACCGAGGCGACCGGCCTTGAGCTTGGCCATCGAGGCCAGCTTGGTCACGTCGCGGCCTTTCACGTACTGCTCGGTGGCCTGGTAGACCAGGGCGCGCAGGCATTCGATCTCAGTCTGCAGCTCGGCCAGGCGGAAGTGGATGGCCTGGTTGTCGATCAGCGGGTTGCCGAAGGTGTGGCGCTGCTTGCAGTAGTCGATGGTGGAGTCGACGCAGTACTCCAGGCCCTTGATGATGTTGGCCGCGCCGAACAGGCGCTCTTCCTGGAACTGCAGCATCTGCATCATGAAGCCGGCGCCTTCGTGACCGATGCGGTAGCGCTGCGGCACGCGCACGTTGTCGAAGAACACCTGGGCGGTTTCCGAGCTGCGCATGCCGAGCTTGTCCAGGTGCGGACTGACGGTGATGCCCGGGGTCTTCATCGGCACCACGATCAGCGACTTGTTCACGTGCGGCTTGTCGTCGCTGGTGTTGGCCAGCAGGCAGATGAAGTCGGCCGACGGCGAGTTGGTGATCCACATCTTGCTGCCGTTGATCACGTAGTCGTCGCCGTCCTTGCGCGCGGTGGTCTTCAGACCGGCCACGTCGGAACCGGCACCCACTTCGGAGACGCCGATGCAGCCGACCATGTCGCCGGCAATCGCCGGGGCGAGGAACTGTTCGCGCAGCTCATCGGAGCCGAAGCGGGCCAGGGCCGGGGTGCACATGTCGGTCTGCACGCCGATGGACATCGGGATGCCGCCGCAGCGGATGGTGCCGAACTCTTCGGCCGCGACGATGGAGTAGCTGTAGTCCAGGCCCATGCCGCCGAATTTCTCCGGCTTGGAGATGCCCAGCAGGCCCAGATCACCGGCCTTCTTGAAGATTTCGTGGATCGGGAAGCGACCGTCCTTTTCCCACTCGTCGACGTGCGGGTTGATTTCCTTGTCGACAAAGTTGCGTACGGTGCGGCGGAGTTCTTCGTGTTCCTGGGTAAAGATCATGTTGTTGTTCTCCTGGGATCTCGAATGAAAGGTGGGCGACCGGCTCAGAGCCGGGCCACGCCGAAGGTGTTGGATTTGAGCGGGCGCACGGCGGCTTCGGCGCAGATGTCCAGCAGGAAGCCGAGCAGCTTGCGCGTGTCACGCGGGTCGATCAGGCCGTCGTCCCACAGGCTGGCGGTGCCGTACAGCGCGGTGGACTGGCTGTCGAGCTTCTGCGCGGTGGCCATTTCCAGCATGTCGAGCATCTTCGGGTCGGCCTCCTTGCCTTCCTTGCGGTGCTTGTCCTCGGTGACGATGCGCAGCACCTTGCCGGCCTGGGCGCCGCCCATCACGGCGGTCTTGCTGTTGGGCCAGGCGAAGATAAAGCGCGGATCGAGACCGCGGCCGCACATTGCGTAGTTGCCGGCGCCGTAGGAGCCGCCGACGACGATGGTCAGCTTCGGCACGCTGCAGTTGGCCACGGCCTGGATCAGCTTGGAGCCGTGCTTGATCACGCCGTTCTGTTCCGACTCGGTGCCGACCATGAAGCCGGTGGTGTTGTGGAAGAACAGGATCGGCGTGTTGCTCTGCTCGCACAGCTGGATGAACTGGGCGGCCTTGGCCGCGCCGCGCGGGGTGATCGGGCCGTTGTTGCCGATGAAGCCGCAGGGCTGGCCTTCGATGGCCAGGTGGCCGCAAACGGTCTGGCTGTCGAACTCGTTCTTGAAGTCGAGGAACTCCGAGCCGTCGGCGATGCGGGCGATGATCTCGCGCACGTCGTAGGGCTTCTTGGCGTCCGCCGGGACGATGCCCAGCAGCTCCTCGGCCGGGTACAGCGGCTCGCGCCAGGTACGTTTCTCACGAGCGGGCAGTTGTTGGTTCCACGGCAGCAGGCCGGTGATCTCGCGGGCCAGGCGCACGCCGTCGGCATCGTTCTCGGCCAGGTATTCGGCGGTACCGGCGACCTGGGCGTGCATCTCGGCGCCGCCCAGCTCTTCGTCGGTGGCGATCTCGCCGGTCGCGGCTTTCAGCAGGGGCGGGCCGGCGAGGAACATCTTGGCCTTGCCGCGCACCACTACCACGTAGTCGGACAGGCCCGGCTGGTAGGCCCCGCCGGCGGTGCTGGAGCCGTGTACCACGGTGATCTGCGGCAGGCCCATGGCCGACATGCGCGCCTGGTTGGCGAAGCCGCGCGCGCCTTCGACGAAGATGTCGGCGGCGTAGTTGAGGTTGGCGCCGCCGCTCTCGGCCAGGGTGATCACCGGCAGCTTGTTCTCCACGGCGATCTGCTGCAGGCGCAGGGATTTCTTCAGACCGGTGGGGGAGATGGTGCCGCCCTTGATCGCGCTGTTGTTGGCGATCACCAGGCAGCGCACGCCAGCGACGTAGCCGATGCCGGCGATGATGCCGCCGCCGGCCTGGGTACCGTCCTTGTCGTCGTGCAGCTTGTAGCCGGCCAGCGAGGACAGCTCAAGGAAGGGTGCGCCCGGGTCGAGCAGCAGGTTGATACGCTCGCGCGGCAGCAGCTGGCCGCGCTTGACGAACTTGGGCTTGGCCTCGGCGGCCTTGTCCAGCACCTTCTGTTCCACGTCGCGGAAGCTGGCGATGGCGGTCAGCATGGCCTGACGATTCTGCGCGAAGGTGTCGCCATGGACGTCGATGTCGCTCTGGATGACCGGCATGACTTACTCCTTGAACACGTCGGGCATGTAGGCCCGGTGGAAGCCGTTGTAGGACTCGCTCTTCTTCGCCTTGGCCAGCGGCCAGGCGCGGGTGCCGAGGCTGGCGGCGCCGTCGATGCGGATGGTGTTGCCGTTGATGAAGTTGGCACCCGGCGACAGCAGGAAGACAATCGCCGCGGCCACTTCCGACTCGGTGCCGATGCGCTGCAGCGGCACGTGCTCCTTGAGATTGCGGATCAGGCTCTTCATCGACTCGGGGTAGGTGTCCATGCCGCTGGAGGCGATCCAGCCCGGTGCCACCGCATTGACCCGCACGTTGCAGTGGCCCCACTCGAAGGCCGCAGTCTTGGTGAAGTTCTCCATGCCGGCGCGGGCGGCGCCGGAGTGGCCCATGCCGGGCATGCCGCCCCACATGTCGGCGAGCATGTTGACGATGCTGCCGCCGTGCTTGCACAGGCTCTGGGTGAAGACTTCGCGAGCGACCAGGAAGCCGCCCACCAGGTTGGTGCGAACGACGGTCTCGAAGCCTTTCTGGTTGATGCTGATCAGTGGTGCCGGGAACTGGCCGCCGGCGTTGTTGACCAGGTGGTGGATGCGCTCGCGCTCGGCCAGCACCTGGGCGACCATCGCCTTGACCGCATCTTCCTCGCGGATGTCGCAGACCTTGAAGCTGGCGCTGCCGCCGTCCTCGACAATCTCGGCGCAGGTGCTTTCAAGCTTCTCCAGCTTGCGCCCGACCAGCACCACATGGGCCCCCAGGTAGGCCAGCTCATGCGCCACGCAGCGGCCGATGCCGCTGCCGCCGCCGGTGACCAGAATGGTCTGGCCGGCGAACAGGCCGGGTTTGAAGACTGAGTCGTATGCCATTGTTGTTATCGTCCTCGTCGTAGGGTGGGCAGCGGCCCCTGTCCGCTGTCACCGGAAATCTGTGCGTTACAGCTGCTCGGCCAGGGCCTTGGGCACCGGTACCGGGAACTCCAGCAACTGCTGGGCGAAGGCCTTGCCCTGCGGGTCGATGCGCAGGCTGGCCACGCCGCCGCCACCCAGGGCGTTCTCCAGCAGGAAGTTGAGGCTGTGGCTGCCGGGCAGGTACCAGCGGCTGACCTTGCCGGTCTGGCCGTCGAGTACATGCTGCATCCATTCGGCCACGGCAGCCTCGCTTAGCGCAGCGGCGATCCACGCCAGATATTCGGGCTTTCTCGCCATCACGCCGATGTTGCTGTGGTTGCCCTTGTCGCCGGAGCGGGCCACGGCCAGCTTGATCAGCGGCACGCTGGCATCGGCCTGGCCGCTGGCGGCCGGCACGGCGACGTCGGCGGCAATTTGCGTCGTGCTGAAGGCGTCCAGCTGGGGCAGGGCGAGCGGGTGGCGCTCGCCGTTCAATTCCACTTCCAGCTGGCAGGCGCTCTTGTCCACCAGGAAGCTGAACAGGCGGATCACCGGGTACACGGTGGGGCGGCCGCCGACGATGCCGGTCAGGCCCGGCGCCATGCCGGTCGCGGCCTGGGCGATCTCGCGGGAGAACAGGATCAAGGCTTCTTTCTTCGCGTGGCGCACGCCGATCTTCACCACCACTTCGCGGGTATCACGGCGCTGGCCGTGCGGGCCATAGGTGGCTTCCGAGCCGAGCAGCTCGATGCACACCTCCTTGTAGGGGCCCCAGCCGCGCGCGGCGAACATTTCCTCGGTCTTGGCGATGATCGCCTGGCTGACCCGCTCGGCCTTGGCCACGGCGTCGATACCGGCCAGCAGGCAGCTGGCGGTGCAGCGGAAGCCATCCGGGTGGGTGGCGCTGACCTTGTATTGCGCGGTGGGTGCCAGGCCACGTGCACCTTTCAGCTCGACGCGGTTGTCACCGACCTGGCGCAGCTGCACCTGGGTGAAATCGCAGACCACATCGGGCAGGTAGTAGGCACGCGGATCGCCGATCTCGTAGAGCATCTGCTCGCCGACCGACAGGGTGGAGATCAGGCCGCCGGTGCCTTCCGGCTTGGCGACCACGAAGCTGCCATCGGCCTGCACCTCGACGATCGGGAAGCCGATATGTTCGTAGTCCGGCACGTCGCGCCAGTCGGTGAAGTTGCCGCCGGTGCACTGTGCGCCGCATTCGATGATGTGGCCGGCCAGCGCGGCCTGAGCCAGCTTGTCGTAGTCGCTCCAGGCCCAGCCGAACTCGTGCACCAGGGCGGCGCTGACCACGGCACTGTCGACCACGCGGCCGGTGATGACGATATCCGCCCCCGCTTCAAGCGCCGCGACGATGCCCGGCGCGCCCAGGTAAGCGTTGACCGACACGCACATCGGCGGCAGCGGGGTGCCGCTGAACATTTCGGTGGTTCCGGCCTTGGCCAGTTCGCCCAGCTTGGGTTGCAGGTTGTCGCCATGCAGCACTGCGATCTTCAGGCTCACCCCGGCCTTGTCGCAGGCGGCGGCCAGGGCGGCGGCGCAGGCGCTCGGGTTGACCCCGCCGGCGTTGCTCACCACGCGAATCTTCTTCTGCGCGATCTCGCCGAGCAGCGGCGCCATTACCTCGACGAAGTCGGTGGCATAGCCTTCGTCCGGCTTCTTCATGCGTGCGCCGGCCATGATCGACATGGTCACCTCGGCCAGGTAGTCGAACACCAGGTAGTCCAGTTCGGCGCCGCGAACCAGCTGGGCGGCGGCGGTGGAGGTGTCGCCCCAGAAGGCGGAGGCGCAGCCGATGCGTACGGTCTTGGTCATGGTTGTGGGTCCGTGCGGGAGCAGATGTTGCGAAGGCTACCAAGCAAGCGCTTGGTTGAAAAGCCTTTATGTGCTTCTTTTTACCCAAGCGCTTGCTCGGTATACATGAAGCTCGCGTACAATCAGCGCTGTACGCGAGCGCAACCTGGGGGAGCGATGAGCCTGGACGAACAGAAAGCCCGAAAAGTGATGCAGAAGCTGGTCGCCAATGGCGAGCTGACCGACCCGGACAGCGCCCGCGGCAAGCTGCTGCAGACCGCCGCCCACCTGTTCCGCAGCAAGGGCTACGAGCGCACCACGGTCCGCGACCTGGCCAGCGCCGTGGGTATCCAGTCCGGCAGCATCTTTCACCACTTCAAGAGCAAGGACGAAATCCTCAAGGCGGTGATGGAGGAGACCATCCTCTATAACACTGCGTTGATGCGCGCCGCCCTGGACGAGGCTCGCGGCCCGCGCGAGCGCGTGCTGGGGCTGATTCGCTGCGAGCTGCAGTCGATCATGGGCGGCACCGGCGAGGCCATGGGCGTGCTGGTGTACGAATGGCGTTCGCTCTCCGAGGAGAGCCAGGCCTATATCCTCAGCCTGCGTGACAGCTACGAGCAGATCTGGCTCGACGTGCTCGGCGAGGCGCGTGCCGCCGGCTTCTTCAAGGCCGATCCTTTCGTCCTGCGGCGTTTCCTGACCGGCGCACTGAGCTGGACCACCACCTGGTTCCGCCCGGGCGGCAAGATGACGCTTGATCAGCTGGCCGAGGAGGCCCTGGCCCTGGTCTTCAAGGAAAGCTGACGGATAGGCTAAGCTGCAGGCAGGGCTGGCTACAGGGATGTGCCGGATTTTCTGGCTCTTTCCCGATCGAGGTCACGGCATTGCGCCCCTCCCATTGTCTGCTGCTGTTGGCTTTCGTGTTGTGCATGCCATTGGCCCATGCCGAGCAACGGGTGCGGGTTGGCGCCTACCATTTCCCGCCTTACGTGGTGAAGCCCGAGAGCACAGCGCCCGGCGGGCTGCTCCCGGAACTGCTGGCAGCGCTCAACCAGTCCCAGCAGGACTACCGTTTCGATCTGGTGCCGACGTCGGTGACCCGCCGCTACCGCGATCTGCAGCAGGCGCGCTACGACATGATCCTGTTCGAGTCGCCAGACTGGGGCTGGCAGAACATTCCCCTGCAAAAGCTCGATCTGCAGATCACCGACGCCGAAGTCTATGTCGCGCGCGCCGAAGAGGGGCGTGACCAGCATTACTTCGACCGCCTGGATAACAAGCGCATGGCCCTGTACAGCGGCTATCACTATGGTTTCGCCGGTTTCAATGCCGACCAGGAGTACCTGGGGCGGCAGTTCAACGCGGTACTTACCTATTCCCACGACAGCAACCTGTTGATGCTGCTGCACGGTCGGGCCGATATCAGTGTGGTAACCCGTTCCTACCTGCGCCTGTACCAGAGCGAAAACCCGCAGCAGAGCGCGCGCCTGCTGGTGTCCGAACGTGTCGATCAGGTTTACCACCACCATGCCCTGCTGCGCCCGCAAGGGCCGCTGAATGCCCCGCAACTGGCCAGCTTGCTGCAGGACCTGCAACACAGCGGCCGGCTCGGTGAGCTGGTGAGTCGTTATCATTTAAGGACGGCGGGGGATGCCGTAGCCGAGCATGCCGACCCCATGCCGCGCTGAGGGCGTTGCTTTGTCCATTTACGCCGCTAGATCGCTGGGCTAGTCTTCGCTCAGCTCAGTTGTCCACGAGGTCAATATGTCTCGGCGTCGACAGGGAATGCTTGGCGCTCTGCTGCTGGCAGCGCTGTTCAGCACGGCTGCTGGTGCTGCGGAAGAGGTTCTGATCGCCGCTGTGCATTTCCCGCCTTACGTGATCAAACCCGAGCAGGATGCGCACCGCGGCCTGCTCGGTGAGCTGGTCGCTGCCCTCAACAAGGTGCAGAGCCAGCATCGCTTTGGCCTGCGTGCCACCTCGCTCAACCGCCGTTTCGATGATTTTCGCCAGGGGCGCGTGCATGTCGCCATCTTCGAGAATCCTGACTGGAATTGGCAGGGTATTGCCGGCACCCGTATCGACATGGGGCTGGAAGATGCCGAAGTGCTGGTGGCTCGTCGTGAGCCGGGGCGCGACCAGCACTATTTCGACAACCTGATGAACAAGCGCATGGCGCTGTTCAACGGTTATCACTATGGGTTCGCCGGCTTCAACAACGATCCCAAGTGGCTGGAACAGAATTTCAACGCGGTGCTGACCTACTCCCACGAGAGCAACCTCAGGCTGGTGCTGCTGGGGCGCGTCGACATGGCGCCGATCACCCGCTCCTGGCTCGGTGCGCGCCTGCGCGAGCAGCCTCAGTTGCGCGAGCAGCTGCTGGTGTCGGACTGGGAGGACCAGCGCTACCGCCACTATGCCATCCTCAGCCCGCAGGCACCGATCAGCGCCGAAGACTTGCGCAATACCCTGCAGCTGCTGCGCGACAATGGCGAGATGAAGCGTATTTTCGCGCCCTATGGCATCGACGTCAGGCCGAACGTAGCGGGTAGCTCAGCAACAGCAAGTGCGTCAGATTGACCGCAGCATGCAGCAACAGCGCCGGCCATAGCCGGCCGCGGAGATGGAATACCAGGCCATAACCCAGCCCGGCCACGCCGGCCACCAGGGCGAACAGTGGGCTGAAGGGCAGATGCGCAGCGCCGAACAGCAGGGCGGTCAGCGCTATCCCGGGTGCCACACCCAGGCGTGCCACCATCACGGGCTGCAGCCAGGCACGGAACAGCAGTTCCTCTGCCAGCACCGCCACTCCCAGGTTTACTGCCAGCCATAGCCACAGCTGCTGCGGCCATTTCGGCTGCCAGCCCACCACGCCCAGGGCCATGGCCAGCAGCGGCACCAGCAGCAGGGTGGCGACGCCGATCAGCGCCGCCAGACTCCCGTGCCGTGCCAGCGGCCTTGCTCGGGACAGCCACCAGGCCAGCAGTATCAGACCGAGCAGCAGTTTGTCCCAGGACAGGCGCAGGGTGAAGGGCGGGGCATCGCTGCTGAGCTGCCGGGCGGGCCACAGCAGCATGGGCTGGAAGCCCGGCAGCAGGTGGGCGGCGAGGGCAATACCGCCGAGCAGACCGCCACTCCACCACAGCCAGCGTGGCAGCAGGGCCTCACCCAGAAAGACCCAGGCCAGGTAGCAGAAGGCGCATACCGCTCCCAGCCCATCGATGTAGCCGAGGTACAGCCCCAGGCCGAGCACAGGCATGGGCAGCAGGTGCAGGTACAGCGGCGGCATGCAGCGTCCTTGTGCGGCAGGGCGGTTCAGCTGTCCTTGGCGTCCTGCGCGTCCGCCTCGGCATTGCGCTCGCGGATGCGCTTGAGCTGCTCCTCCGTGAGCGGTAGCCGGCGCGCGCTGTCGCGCAGCAGGAGCAGGCTGCCAAGGATCGAACCGAGGGCCAGGGTAATGATCAGCCAGGCATACCAGGGCATGGGGCGCTCCTTTGAGGTCAATGCCCCACGATAGCGCCCGCTGTCATCTCCCGGCAACCTGGCGCTGCTTCAATCTGGCGCAGCAAAAGGTCCCTGGACGTGCGACTTAGAGCGGCGCATGCCTTCATCTGGTTCAGCATGATCGGTTATGGGCCTAGACGAAATCGAACTTTCGAGCGGCCACGACGCTGGCCTATGCTCGCCTGGCCTTGGCCATTACCCAGAGGGGAGAACATCATGGACATTAGCGTGACCGAAGCGGCCCCGGGTGGCTGGATCGTCAGGCTGGACGGCTGCGCTGTGCCATTCCGCAGCCAGGCGGACGCCGGGCGGTTCGTCGAGCGCCTGCAGCAACGCCTGGATGCCCTGCATGACCTGCCCGTGCCGGCCGTTCATCTTCCTGTCACACAGGAAGTGGAGCATCACGGTTGATACAGGCCGACTCTGGCTCACCTCTCCCGCCGCGAACATCGCGGCATTTTTTTGCCTCTTTTCCGGGGGACTTCAGACGGAGATGTCCGCTCTGCGCGCGGTGGAATTGCTAGAGCATTTGCCCTAGATTCGCCGCAACAGCAACAGGAGTGAGTGCCATGGTCGATGCCCTACAGTTCGCCGGTGGCAAGTTCCATTGCCCGGTCACGCTTTATGCGGCGCACCCCGAAGCGAGCAGAACTCTGGTGATCCTGCCGGCCCTGGGCGTCACGGCGCGCAAGTATGCGGGCCTGGCCCAGCGCCTGGTGGCGGCCGGTCACAACGTGCTGGTAGCCGACTGGCCGGGGCAGGGCGAGAGTCTGCCGCGGCCTGGCTGGCGCTTCAATTACGGCTACCGCCAGCTGGTCGAGGAATTCCTGCCCAAGCTGTTGCAGCTGGCGCGACGGCATTTTCCCCAGGCCGTCCCCGTGCTGCTGGGGCACAGCCTCGGCGGCCATATCGCCACCCTCTATGCTGCCGCCAACCCGGACAGCCCGGTGGCGGTGATCGGTGTGGCCTGCGGCAATATCCACTACCGCCACTGGCAGGGGCCGAGTCGCTTGCTGACCCCGAGTGTGGCGCTGCTGTTCGGGCTGCTCGCCAGCCTGCTCGGTCATCTGCCCGGACAGCGCCTTGGCTTTGGTGGCCGTGAGGCGCGCTCGCTGATGCGCGACTGGGGGCGGGTGGCTTTCACTGGTCATTATCGCCATCTGGACCTGACCCTGGCGCCGGCGGCGCGCAACCGGGTGGCCTCGCTGTACATCCAGATCGAGGGCGACAAGTTTGCCCCGCCCGCCTCCACGCAGGGCCTGGCCGAACTGATCCAGGTCGAGCCGCAGCTGCTCTATCTGGCTTCGCCGCGCCCGCCGCAGGAGAACCCGCACAGCGCCTGGCTGCGTGCCCCACAGTCTGTGGTCGACTGCATCGGTCAGTGGCTGGCGACCTCGACAGGCAGTCCGCGCGAGATGGCTTTGGCGCAGCCCTGATAGCCGTGCGGCGAGAAAAAGCCCGGCACCTGGCCGGGCTGATCATGCCTTCGTGCTCAAGCCGCGGGGCGTTGCTGGCGCTGGTAGAGGAACTCCAGCACGGCCGTGCGGTACTCGTGGTACTGGCTGTCGTTGGCCAGGGCCAGGCGGTCGCGTGGGCGCGCCAGCTCGACGCGGACGATGTCGCCGATGGTCGCCGCCGGGCCGTTGGTCATCATCACGATGCGATCCGACAGCAGCACTGCCTCGTCCACGTCATGGGTCACCATCACCACGGTGCTGTGGGTCTGGCCGACGATGCGCAGCAGCTCGTCCTGCAGGTGGGCGCGGGTCAGGGCATCGAGGGCGCCAAAGGGCTCGTCCATCAGCAGCACCTTGGGCTCCATGGCCAGCGCGCGGGCGATGCCGACGCGCTGCTTCATGCCGCCGGAGATCTCGTTGGGGTGCTTGTGAGTAGCGTGGCTCAGGCCCACCATATTGAGCGCCTGCAGGGTGCGTTCCTTCAGCTGCGCCTTGCTTTCCTTGCCGCCGAATACTCGTTCTACCGCCAAGTGGACGTTACCGAAGCAGGTCATCCAGGGCAGCAGGCTGTGGTTCTGGAACACTACGGCGCGCTCCGGGCCGGGGCCGTCGATCTCGCGGCCGTTGCAGATCAGCCCGCCCTCGCTGGCTTCCAGCAGGCCGGCGATCAGGTTGAGCACGGTGGATTTGCCGCAGCCGGAGTGGCCGATCAGCGAGACGAACTCGCCCTTGGCGATGCTCAGGTTGACGTCACTGAGGGCCTGGAAGCGCCCCTTCTTGGTGTCGAAGTGTTTGCTGACGGCGGTCAGCTCGACGAACTTGTCCATGCACGGCTCCTTAATTCGCGTAGTCGAAGCGCTTGGCCAGCAGCAGGAGCGCCTGCTCCAGGGCCAGGCCGACCAGGCCGACGATGATGATGGCGATGAGGATGTGTTCGACGTTGAGGTTGTTCCACTCGTCCCACACCCAGAAGCCCAGGCCGATGCCGCCGGTGAGCATTTCCGCGGCGACGATCACCAGCCAGGCCACGCCGATGGCCAGGCGGATGCCGGTCATCAGGTGCGGCAGCACGGCGGGGAACAGGATGCGCGTCAGCACCTTGAACTCCGACAGCTTGAGCACGCGGGCCACGTTGAGGTAGTCCTGCGGCACGCTGGCCACGCCGGCGGCAGTGTTGAGGATGATCGGCCAGATCGAGCTGATGAATATCACCCAGATCGAAGCGGGGCCGGCGGCCTCGAACACCAGCAGGCCGATCGGCAGCCAGGCCAGTGGCGACACCGGGCGCAGCAGGCTGATGATCGGCGCGAGCATGCCGGCGAGGAAGGCGAAGCGGCCGATGGCAAAGCCCAGCGGAATGCCGATCAGCGCCGCCAGGCCGAAGCCGACGCCGACCCGGCCCAGCGAGTTGAGGATGTTCCAGCCGATACCCATGTCGTTGGGGCCGTTGTCGTAGAACGGGTCGGCGAACAGCTCGATGGCCGAGTGCCAGGTCGACAGCGGCCCCGGTAGGCCTTCGCTGCGCGCCGCCACCAGGGCCCATAGGCCGATGAACAGGGCGATGCCGAGCAGTGGCGGGATGGCCGCCTTGCACAGGGCGGCGAGCGCCTCCGCGCCCGGCGATGCCGGACGCGGAGGCACGCTGGACGTGGCGGCTTTGACCACCGGCAGTGGCGCGTTGACTGGGGCATTCATGCTCACTTACCTCCTCAGGCCTTGATCGCGAAGGACGCGGCGTAGGCGGCCGGGTTGGAACCGTCCCAGACCTTGCCGTCGATCAGCGTGCTGGCGCGCAGCGGGCTGCTCGGTACGGCCAGGCCGAGGGCGTTGGCCGCCTCGCTGTAGAGCTTGGTCTGGTTGACCTGGGCGGCCACGGCGGCGTAGTCCGGATCGTCCTTGAGCAGGCCCCAGCGCTTGAACTGGGTGAGGAACCACATGCCATCGGAGTGGTAGGGGAAGTTCACGCTGCCGTCCTTGCAGAAGGCCATGGCGTGTTGGTCCTGCCAGCTGTTGCCCAGGCCGTCCTCGTAGTGGCCGAGGAAGCGCTGTTCGATGACTTCGGCCGGCGCGTTGACGTAGGCCTTGCCGGAAATCAGCTTGGCAGTGGCCTTCTTGTTTTCCGCGCTGGCCTCGATGAAGCGGCTGGCGTCGAGCAGGGCCATGACCAGGGCGCGTGCGGTGTTGGGGTTCTGCTCGACGAACTCGCGCGAGCAGCCCAGCACTTTCTCCGGGTGGTCGGCCCAGATCTGCTGGGTGGTGACGGCGGTAAAGCCGATCTTGTCGTGAATCGCCCGCGCGCCCCAGGGCTCGCCGACGCAGAAGCCGTCCATGTTGCCAACGCGCATGTTGGCCACCATCTGCGGCGGCGGCACGGTGATGGTCTTGACGTCGGTGAAGGGGTTGATGCCGTGGTGGGCCAGCCAGTAGTAAAGCCACATGGCGTGCGTGCCGGTGGGGAAGGTCTGGGCGAAGGTCAGCGGGTTGCCGCCCTTTTTGATATGCGCGGCAAGCTGCTCGCCGGTGGTGACGCCGGCTTCCTTGAGCTGCTTGGAGAGGGTGATGGCCTGGCCGTTCTGGTTCAGGCCCATGAGCACCGCCATGTCCTTCTGCGGGCCGGCGACGCCCAGCTGGGAGCCGTACATCATGCCGTAGAGCACATGCGAGGCATCCAGCTCGCCGGTGTTGAGCTTGTCGCGCACACCGGCCCAGGAGGCCTCCTTGCTCGGCGTGATGCTCAGGCCGTACTTGGCGGCGAAGCCCTGGGTGGCGGCGACCACCACCGAGGCGCAGTCGGTCAGCGGAATGAAGCCGATCTTCAGCGCGGCTTTTTCCGGGGCATCGGAGCCGGCGGCGTAGGCGGCGCTGCGCAGGAAGCCAGGGGCGGACAGGCCGAGGGCGGCGATGCCGCCAACGGTGCCGGCGATGGCGATGGACTGCTTGAGGAAATTGCGGCGGCTGTTGTCGACCGGTTTTTTCGAATCACGCTCACTCATGGGGTGTTCCTTGTCATGGGCAATAAAAAACGGCGTACGCCAGAACGCCCGATGGGGGAGGGAGTTCTGACGGACGCCGTTGTCCGTGATCCGCGGCTCACCGCCGTTGGTGTGCTGCGCTGGAATCTGACAGGGCTTTTGCAAGGGGCTTGCCAGTTTTTCCGCGCCCTCTGTGGTCGGCGGCAACGGAGGGCCTGTCATGCGCCTCGCTGGCTTGCAGATAGCTTGTGAATCAGTGGCTTAGGCGCTGCCGTGAAGGCTGGGGGCGGCGCTGGCAGGCGCAGGGGCGGGAGGTGGATCTGCACCGTGCAGGAGCCTGGCCTGCACGGGCGTGAACGCTTTTGGTTCGGAACGCTGGCGCTTCAGACGCGCTGGCGTTGCGCCTCCTCGACGTATTCCTTGAGCCAGCGCAACACTTCCACCGCCTCCCAGCGGCCGGGATCGAACAGCGCGTAGGCCTGGCCCTGGTAGCCGACCACGTCGACCTGGCGGTGATAGCCGGCACGCTGCAGCAGCGCTTCGATCTCGGCGAAGCAGGTATTGAAATGCACGCGCCTGAAGGGCGTCTTGCTGCCGGTGACCAGGCCTTCCAGGCGCAGCTCGTCGACCGTGGCGCGGATGCTCTCCAGCGGCATCTGGTTCACTTTGTTCTTCAGCTGCAGTACGTCCAGCATGGTCGATCTCCTCGGGTTCCAGGGCCGCACAAGAGTAAATGAAAAGTACTGTACAAATAAACACTACTGGATAATAGTACAGCTCAAGTGCCGTCGGCGCATCGCAACCGAAGTCGGAACAGGAGTCGCTTATATGCACCACAAGCTGATGACATTTCTGCTGTTGGCCATGCTGGCGGGCTGTGCCCAGCCGCAGCTGGAACAACCCAAGGCCAACGGTGCCTACCTGGTGATCGAGGGCGGCGCGGCTTGGGCCGTACTGGTGCGTGATGGCAAACGGGTCGAGGAGGCCGGCAGGGTGCTCGACGTGGTCAAGCTGCCGGGGCAGGAATCGAGCATCGCCGCCAGCTACGTGATCGAAACGCCCAATTGCGGGCGCCTGCAGTGGCTGACCGAGCGCGGTGGCGAGGGTGAGGTGACACGCTTGGCGCATGGTGCCGGCGAGGCCCTGGAGCGGCCCGGCTGCAGCATTGCCAGCGACCTGTCACGGGCCTGGACGGCGCTGGATTACTCGGGCTGAAATGAAAAGGCCCCGACTCGGGTCGGGGCCTTGGCCTTCTTACACCGCCGCAGGCTTGGCCTTGCCGGTGGCGCGTTTCGGCTTGGCGGGCGGTGCCTCGAGCAGGCCATCGGCGCGGAACATCGCCTTGATGCCGCGGATGGCCTGACGGGTACGGTCCTGGTTCTCGATCAGGGCGAAGCGCACATGGTCGTCGCCATAATCGCCGAAGCCCAGGCCCGGCGATACGCAGACCTTGGCCTCCAGCAGCAGCTTCTTGGCGAACTCCAGCGAGCCCATATGGGCATAGGGCTCGGGGATCTTGGCCCAGATGTACATGGAGGCCTTGGGCTTCTCCACCATCCAGCCGGCCTCGTGCAGGCCCTTGACCAGCATGTTGCGGCGCTGCCGGTACTGCTCGGCAATATCGCGCACGCACTGCTGGTCGCCTTCCAGGGCGGCGATGGCCGCCACCTGCAGCGGGGTGAAGGTGCCATAGTCGTGGTAGCTCTTGATCCGCGCCAGAGCGCTGACCAGCTCCGGATTACCGACCATGAAGCCGATACGCCAGCCGGCCATGTTGTAGCTCTTGGACAGGGTGAAGAACTCCACGGCGATGTCCTTGGCGCCCGGCACCTGCATGATCGACGGGGCTTTCCAGCCGTCGTAGACGATGTCGGCGTAGGCCAGGTCGTGGATCACCAGCACGTCGTACTGCTTGGCCAGGGCCACCACGCGCTCGAAGAAGTCCAGCTCCACGCATTGCGCGGTGGGATTGGAGGGAAAGCCGAGGATCATCATCTTCGGTTTCGGAATGGCTTCGCGGATGGCCCGCTCCAGCTCGGCGAAGAAATCCACACCCGGTACCAGCGGCACCGAGCGCACCTGGGCGCCGGCGATCACTGCGCCGTAGATGTGGATGGGGTAGCTGGGGTTGGGCACCAGCACGGTGTCGCCGTGGTCCAGGGTGGCCAGCATCAGGTGCGCCAGACCTTCCTTGGAACCGATGGTGACGATGGCTTCGCTTTCCGGGTCGATCTCCACGTCATAGCGGTCCTTGTACCAGCGCGAGATGGCGCGGCGCAGGCGCGGGATGCCGCGGGAGGTGGAGTAGCCGTGGGTGTCTTCGCGCTGGGCGACCTGCACCAGCTTTTCGACGATATGCGGCGGGGTGGCGCCGTCCGGATTGCCCATGCTGAAGTCAATGATGTCCTCGCCACGGCGGCGGGCGGCCATCTTCAGTTCGGCGGTGATGTTGAAAACGTAGGGGGGGAGACGATCGATGCGCGCAAAGCGGCGCTTGGCATTGTCAGCCATGCTGTCCTCGAAGTACGTAAGCGCCCGGAACCGTCCGAGCGACGCAGGCCACCTGTGTGTGGCCTGGCGCGAAGATAAGGTGGCGGGCCTGCCGTTGTCCAGAGCAGTTCTGCGGCAATGGGACGGAGCAGTTGTTGGAATCAGGGGCGTGTCTGCACAGCGGGTCGGGTACATGCGGCTCGTTTTGGCTCCCTCTCCCGTTTACGGGAGAGGGCTGGGGAGAGGGGCTGTGAGCCAACACCCTCTCCCTCAGCCCTCTTCCACGAGTGTTAGAGGGGAGTTGCTGCGTCAGAGCTGTCGCTTCAGGCGCAGCAGCAGATCGGCCAGGGTCTGCACGTCCGCGTCCCGGGTGCGCCATGACGACAGGCTCAGGCGAAACGCCGGGCGGCCCTGCCAGACGGTCGGACCGAACCAGACCTCGCCCGATGCCTGGGCTGCCTCGCGGATGGCGAGGGTCTGCTCATCCGAGTCGCCGCGCACCAGCACCTGGTTGAGTACTACGCGGTTGAGCACCTGGTAGCCACCGGCGCGCAGCGCCTCGGCCAGCTCGCCGGCCTGGCGGATATGGCGGTCGATCATCTCGCGCAGGCCGTCGCGGCCGAGGCTGGCCAGCGCCGCCCAGATCGCCACGCCGCGGGCGCGGCGGGAGAATTCCAGGGTCAGATTCTTCTGCGCGTCCTTGCTCGCCGTGGCGTAGGCGGCGTCGCTGTTCATCGCCGCGGCCAGGGCGTCGGCGTCGCGGCAGATTGCCATGGCGCTGTCATAGGGGGTGTTCAGCCACTTGTGGCCGTCGCTGGTCCAGCTGTCGGCCAGCTCCACGCCCTCGGCCAGGTGCGCCGAGGAGGAGGCTCTGGCCCACAGGCCGAAGGCGCCGTCGACATGTACCCAGGCGCCGGCCTCGCGGGCCCTGGGGATCAGCTCGGCGAAGTGGTCGAACTCGCCGGTGTTGACTTCGCCGGCCTGCAGGATCAGCAGGGTGCGCGCGTCCAGCGCCGGCAGGCGCGCCGGATCGATGCGCCCGTGGGCATCGACCGCGGCGTAGTGCAGGCGGTTCATGCCGAAGCCGAGAATGCGCAGGGCCTTCTTCACCGTGATGTGCGCGGATTCCGAGAGCACCACGCGGATCTCCGGCGCGCCCATCAGGCCGTCGGCATCGAAGTCCCAGCCTAGGCGGGCCAGCAGCGTGCGGCGGGCGGCGGAGAGGCAGGCCAGGGTGCAGGCGGTGGCGCTGGTGCCGAAGCCGACCGCACTTTCGCGGGGCAGGCCGAGGGCTTCGCAGACCCAGCGCCCGGCGACCTTCTCCAGGCGGTCGGCGACCGGCGAGTTGTCGAATGAGGAAGCGCACTGGTCCCAGGCCAGCACCAGGCGCTCGGCAGCCGCAGCGGCGGGGAGGGTGGCGCCGATGACGAAGCCGAAGTAGCGCGGGCCGTTGCTGGCCACGGTGGCCGGCGAGCCGACTTCGTCGAGCTGCTGCAGCACCCCCTGGGCGTCCTGTCCAGACTCGGGCAGGGGCTGCTCGAAGGCGCTAAGGGCAGCGATGGCCGGGGCATCGGGGTATACCCGGCGCTGGGCGCTGCTATCGAAATAGGCGAGGGCGCGGCGGTCGGCCTCGGCTAGCAGCTGGCGTTCGTTCATGGTGCGTACTCGGCAGGGGGAAGATGGTTCTACCCTAATCGAGTGGCACAGCGGGCCGGCAGATACAGGCTTCTATGTAGTTGAGCGGAACAGTGATGCTCCGGTGCTTAGGTTGGCCAGTACAGTTGTGGTTATGGGCGGCACAGTAGCATCTTGCGGGTCAGGTCCAAGATTGCGCCGCGCCAACTGCCATATGTACTCCTTTGCTTAGTACCTCATTGGTGAGCCCTTTCAGGGAGTCGAGCAGACCAGAGGTTGCCGCTTCTTTAAGAGATTGGCCGAGACTTTCTCCGGATAAGGAGGCGGGCGTTGCTTTGAGAGCCTCCAGAGCCTTTGTAGTCAGCACGCATCCAAGATATTGGGTTGGAAATGTACTTTGCTTTTCGTGATGCCATATGAAGCCGGCTTGAAGCAGCCAATCCATCGTATTGCTAAAGAAGCTCTCTTTTGCGCTCAATTCTGTAAGCCAGTCGGAGTCAGCGACGATGCTTCTAATCATCGGCTCCAAGACTCCAGAGGTAAGAGTCGTTCGCCGCGGAAACTCTGAGTACAGCTGGGCGAAGATCAAGCCTGTGGCCTGATCGAAACGCTCAATGTTGCTTGTTTGCATGAAACTTCCTCGGAAACAGACCTACCTAATTTCCGAGCATATCGTGCATGGCGATGATCTGCTCGGCCACCTGGATCAGCTTCTGCTGACGGCTCATGGCCTGGCGGCGCATCAGGGTATAGGCATCTTCCTCGTTGCAGCTCTTCATCTTCATCAGCAGGCCCTTGGCCAGCTCGATGCGCTTGCGTTCCGCCAGCTGGGCGTCGCGGGCCTGCAGCTGGGCGCGCAGGGCTTGGTCGCTCTCGAAACGGGCCATGGCCACGTCGAGGATCGGCTGCAGGCGGTCGGCCTGGATGCCTTCGACGATGTAGGCGCTGACCCCGGACTGAATGGCCTGGCGCATCACCTGCGGGTCGTGCTCGTCGGTGAACATGACGATCGGGCGCGGCTGGTCACGGCTGACCAGCACCACCTGTTCCATCACGTCGCGACCGGGCGATTCGGTATCGATCAGTACCACGTCGGGGCGCACCGCCTCGACCCGCTCGGGCAGGTCGATGGTCAGGCCGGATTCGTCGATCACCTCGAAGCCGGCCTCGACCAGCGCGCTCTTCAGGCGACCGACCTTCTTCGGCGTATCGTTGATCAGGAGTATGCGTAGCATCTGGCGGTTATCTCGGTCCGTTACAGGGCGATGGCGGCGGCACCGTCGGCGCGCGCATGGATGGCAAAGGAGCGGGCGTAGCCGGCCGGGTCGCTGCCGTCCCAGACGCTGCCGTCGAGCAGGGTGGAGGTGCGCATCGGCTGCTCCGGCACCGCGATGCCGAGGGCTTCGGCGGCGCTGCGGTAGAGGTCCAGTCGATGGATGCGGCGGGCGATGCCGAGGTAGTCCGGATCGTCCTTGAGCAGGCCCCAGCGGCGGAACTGGGTGAGGAACCAGATGCCATCGGACAGCCACGGCATGTTCACCTCGCCGCCGGCGAAGAAGCGCAGCGGGTGGGCGTCCAGCCAGGCGTGGCCCAGGCCGTCCTCGTACTGGCCGAGGAAGCGCGGCTGAATCGCCGAAAGCGGTGCGTCGACGTATTCGCTGCCGCTGATCAGCTGCGCGGTGCCGCGCTTGTTCTCTTCGCTCTCGTCGATGAAGCGGCTGGCTTCCAGCACGGCCATGGTCAGGGCGCGGGCGGTGTTGGGGTACTGCTCGGCGAATTCACGGGTCACGCCGAGCACCTTTTCCGGGTGGTCGGCCCAGATGTCCTGGCTGGTGGCCAGGGTGAAGCCCTGGTCCTCCTCGACCGCCAGGGCGCCCCAGGGGCCACCGGCGCAGAAGCCGTCGATACGGGCCGCGCGCAGGTGGGCGACCATCTGCGAAGGGGGCACTACCACGGTGCTGACATCCTCCAGCGGATGGATGCCCTGGGCCGCCAGCCAGTAGTACAGCCACATGGCGTGGGTACCGGTAGGGAAGGTCTGGGCGAAGGTGAGCTTTGCACCACCTTGGCGCACACGTGCGGCGAGTGCCTCGGCACTGGTCACGCCGGCCTGTTTGAGCGGCTGCGACAGGTTGATGGCCTGGCCGTTCTGGCACAGGCCCATGAGGATGGCCATCTCCGTGGCCGGGCCACCGAGCCCCTGGTCGATGCCGTAGACCTGGCCGTAGAGCATCTGCGCGGCATCCAGCTCGCCGCTCAGCAGGCGGTCGCGCAGGCCGGCCCAGGAGGCCTGGCGCTGCAGGTTGAGGGTCAGGCCGTAGGGCTGGGCGAAGCCCTGCGTGGCGGCGACGATCAGCGAGGCGGAGTCGGTCAGGGCCATGAAGCCCAGATTCAGTGCGCTCTTTTCCGGGGCATCGCTGCCGGCGACCCAGGCCAGGGCATCGCTACGGGTATTGCTGGTATCGGTCATCGTGGTTTGTTCCGCCGTTGAACAAAAAGGCGTCGCTCACGCGTGCAGCCAGTGCCCGCGGGAAACGACGCCATTGTCTGAGCGCTGTCACCGCCGTTGGTGTCAGCCTGTTGCGGTGGACCAAGCAAACGATGTGCCAGACAAAACTAACCCCGCCGAAGCGGGGTTAGGAGGGTGCTGCGAACTCAGCGTTCCAGCATCTGCCTGACCTGGGTCTGCGGGATCTGCTGCTTGCGACCCTCGCTGTCCTCGAACTCGAGCATGCCGGTATCTTTGTCCAGTTCCGGCTTGCCGTAGCTGGTGAGCATCTGCCCGTCGTTGGTGGTGATGATGTACTCGCTGGCGCAGCCGGTAAGGCCCAGCAGACACAGCGCGGCGATACAGAGATGGCGTTTCATCGTTTCACTCCCAGTGTGTGGTTATGCGGCACTCTAACCGGGCGCGAGCCCGCCGGGTGCTGCTTTGCATCAAGAAAAAGCCCCGCACGGGGCGGGGCTTGTTCACTCGGCTAGGCTCAGGCCTGGATGACCGGGATCTTCGCGTTGGCCGCGGCTTCGCGGTACTCGGCGATCTGGTCGAAGCTCAGGTAGCGGTAGATGTCGGCAGCCATGCTGTCGATATCCTTCGCGTAGGCCATGTACTCCTCGACGGTCGGCAGCTTGCCGATGATCGAGGAAACGGCGGCCAGCTCGGCCGAGGCCAGGAAGACGTCAGTGGCGTCGCCCAGGCGGTTCGGGAAGTTACGGGTAGAGGTGGAGACCACGGTGGCACCGGTCTGCACGCGTGCCTGGTTACCCATGCACAGCGAGCAACCCGGCATTTCCATGCGGGCGCCGGCCTTGCCGTAGATGCCGTAGTAGCCTTCCTCGGTCAGCTGGTGCTGGTCCATCTTGGTCGGCGGAGCCAGCCACAGGCGGGTTGGGATACCACCCTTGACCTTGTCCAGCAGCTTGCCGGCAGCGCGGAAGTGACCGATGTTGGTCATGCACGAACCGATGAACACTTCATCGATCTTGCGACCCTGCACGCTGGACAGCAGGCGGGCGTCGTCCGGATCGTTCGGGGCGCACAGGATCGGCTCCTTGACGTCGGCCAGATCGATCTCGATCACGGCGGCGTACTCGGCGTCCTTGTCGGCTTCCAGCAGTTGAGGGTTGGCCAGCCAGGCTTCCATGGCCTGGGCGCGACGCTCCAGGGTACGGGCATCGCCATAACCCTCGCCGATCATCCAGCGCAGCATGGTGATGTTGGACTTCAGGTACTCGGCGATGGCGCTTTCCGGCAGCTTGATGGTGCAACCGGCAGCGGAACGCTCGGCGGAGGCGTCGGACAGCTCGAAAGCCTGCTCGACGGTCAGCTCGTTCAGACCTTCGATCTCGAGGATGCGGCCGGAGAAGATGTTCTTCTTGCCTTTCTTCTCGACGGTCAGCAGGCCGGCCTGGATGGCGTAGTAGGGGATGGCATGGACCAGGTCACGCAGGGTGATGCCCGGTTGCAGCTTGCCCTTGAAGCGCACCAGTACGGATTCCGGCATGTCCAGCGGCATCACGCCGGTGGCGGCGGCGAAGGCCACCAGGCCGGAACCGGCCGGGAAGGAGATACCCAGCGGGAAGCGGGTGTGCGAGTCACCACCGGTGCCGACGGTGTCCGGCAGCAGCATGCGGTTCAGCCAGCTGTGGATGATGCCGTCGCCCGGACGCAGGGACACGCCGCCGCGGGTCATGATGAAGTCCGGCAGGGTGTGGTGGGTCTTGACGTCGATCGGCTTCGGATAGGCCGCGGTGTGGCAGAAGGACTGCATCACCAGGTCGGCGGAGAAGCCCAGGCAAGCCAGGTCCTTCAGCTCGTCGCGGGTCATCGGGCCGGTGGTGTCCTGGGAGCCGACGGTGGTCATCTTCGGTTCGCAGTAGGTGCCCGGACGCACGCCCTTGCCTTCCGGCAGACCGCAGGCACGGCCAACCATCTTCTGCGCCAGGGTGAAGCCCTTGCCGCTGTCGACCGGGGATTCCGGCTTCTTGAACAGGGTGGACGGGGCCAGGCCCAGCTCGGCACGCGCCTTCTCGGTCAGGCCGCGGCCGACGATCAGCGGGATACGGCCGCCGGCGCGGACTTCGTCGAGCAGTACGTCGGTCTTCAGCTGGAAGCTGGTGACCAGTTCGTCGCTGCCGTTACGGCGCACTTCGCCCTTGATCGGGTACACGTCGATGACGTCGCCCATGGCCAGGTTGGTGCAGTCGAATTCGATCGGCAGGGCGCCGGCGTCTTCCATGGTGTTGTAGAAGATCGGGGCGATCTTGGTGCCGAAGCAGAAACCACCGGCGCGCTTGTTCGGCACGTAGGGGATGTCGTCGCCGAAGAACCACAGCACCGAGTTGGTGGCGGACTTACGGGAGGAACCGGTACCGACCACGTCACCAACGTAGGCAACCGGGAAGCCTTTGGCTTTCAGCGCTTCCATCTGCTTGATCGGGCCAACGGAACCCGGCTGATCCGGGTTGATGCCGTCGCGGGCCATTTTCAGCATGGCCAGGGCGTGCAGCGGGATGTCCGGGCGGGACCAGGCATCCGGAGCCGGCGACAGGTCGTCGGTGTTGGTTTCGCCGGTGACCTTGAACACGGTCAGGGTGACTTTTTCCGGTACGGCCGGACGCTTGGTGAACCACTCGCCGTCAGCCCAGGACTGCATCACGGCCTTGGCGGCGGCGTTGCCCTTCTTGGCGCGCTCGGCGACGTCGTGGAAGGCGTCGAACATCAGCAGGGTGTGCTTGAGTTGCTCGGCGGCCACTTCGGCCAGCTCGGCGCTGTCCAGCAGCTCGACCATGGTGGCGATGTTGTAGCCGCCCTGCATGGTGCCCAGCAGTTCGACGGCACGCTTCTTGTCGATCAGCGGGGAGCTGGCTTCGCCCTTGGCCAGAGCGGAGAGGAAACCGGCCTTGACGTAGGCGGCTTCGTCCACACCCGGCGGAACACGGTTGGTGATCAGGTCAACGAGGAAGGCTTCTTCGCCAGCCGGCGGATTCTTCAGCAGCTCGACCAGGCCTGCAGTTTGCTCGGCGTTCAGCGGCTGAGGAACGATCCCCAGAGCGGCGCGCTCTTCTACGTGTTTGCGATAGGCTTCAAGCACAGTTATTACCCTCATCAGTGGTCGCGGCGGCCCGCAACGCTCATCCATAAAACCGTCGCACATTGCGCCGCTGCGCTTTGTGAGCGCACTGGCCGACGTGTCGACAGCCTCATACTAGAAGCTGCTTTCAAAGTTTTACGCCGCAGGAGCGAGGGGGGATGAGGGCTGGCGCAGCGTTGCTGCGCCAACATCGTTCCTGGCGGATAACTGTGCTCGTGACGCTTTGAAAACAGCTTCTGACGGACATCGATGCCTAAAAAGGCGGTCCGATTCTACTGGAACAGGACGCCAAAGTTAAGCGCAAACCCCGATCCAATCGGGCTCTAAGGCTACTGCCTGTCGTTTGTCTGGCAAGTCGACAAAGGTCTGGTTGGTCATGGTGACCCTCCGGGGTGGACTCGCTATCATGGGCCGCCCGTTTCATCGCGTATCTACCTGCAGCACATGTCCAGTCAGCGCATCAAGACGCCTTGCGTCGGCCTCTGTTCCACCGTCTACGGCGACCTGGTGTGTCGTGGCTGCAAGCGTTTCCACCACGAAGTGGTGAACTGGAATGCCTACAGCGACGAGGAGAAGCGTGCTGTGTGGCGGCGCCTGGAGGTGTTGCTGGTGCAGGTGATGCAGGGCAAGGTCGAGGTGTTCGATCCGCTGCGCCTGCGCGCGCAGCTGGAACAGCGTCAGGTGCGCTTCGTGCCCGAGCAGTCGGAATACTGCTGGGCCTATCAGCTGATTGCCCGCGCCTCGCGGCTGATCAGCCGCCTGGACGCCTATGGGCTGGTGCTGCTGCCGGAGTTTCGCGACTGGCCGCTGCCGGAGCTGCGCGAAGCCATCGATCGCGAGTTCTTCCTGCTCTCCGAGGCCCATTACGAGCGCTACATCGCACCGCGCTTCCTGCGTGAGGGCATGGAAGTCAGGGTCTGACCTGGCGCCATGAAAAAAGCCGCCCGAGGGCGGCTTTTTCGTGTGGGCGGCTCAGCGCTGGGCGACCAGCTCTTCCAGGTGGGCGATGATCTCGTCCGGCTTGAGCACCAGCACATCGCTTTCCAGGGCATCGAGCACCACTTCCGCCGTGTTGCCGATCAACGCGCCGGATAAGCCGGTGCGCGCCACGGTGCCGACCACGGTGACCACGGCGGACAGCTTCTGCGCGGTATAGGGAATCAGTACGTCGGCCGGGCCTTCCTCGACGTGCAGGCGATCGTCGCTGACGTCATATTCGGCCTGGAAGGCCTTGCATTGAGCACGGTAGCGCGCCTCGATGGTTTCCTTGAGCTGGAAGGTCGGGTCGGCCGCCGACAGCATGGGCGAGGGGTGCGCGCTGATCACGTGCAGCGTGCCCTTGGCCAGGTTGGCAATGTCGTAGCCGTGGCTGACGATGCCCGAATGCAGGGTACGGTGCTCGGCATCGCTGTTGCCGACATCGACAGCCGCGAGGATCACGCCGCCGGTCCAGGGGGTGTCGGTCTTGACCATCAGTACCGGGCCCGGGCAGTAGCGCAGCAGCTTCCAGTCCTCGGGGGTGAGCAGGGCCTTCTTCAGCGGGTTGTCCGGTACGTGCTGCTTGACCACCAGGCCACAGCCCTCGGCCTGCTGCACGGAGATGATGGTCTGGTACAGGCCTTCGTGCCAGGCCTGCTGGATGCTGACGCTGAAACCTTCCTCCTGCAGTGCAGCCTGTTGCTGCGCGAGGTAGTCGGCGTGTTCGCCTTTCTTGTCGCAGACCAGCAGGTGCAGATGCGACTGGGTCACTCCGGCGATCAGTTTGGCGCGTTTGAGCGCCAGACCCTCGGGGTGCTGGGGGTCCATCACCACCAGAATGCTGCGTATGGCTTGCATGAGCGTCTCCCTGTGCTTGAGGTGCTTGAATGCAGCCCACTATAGAGGCGGCCGCTGGCGGCGTCTTGACCTGCATCACGGCATCGCTGGCCCCGCGCGCCTTCATCCGTATAATGGCCCGCCTCGTTACTGCCTGCCAACATTCGTGCCGTGAATACCGAACTCAGCATCCATGACTTTCTTGCCTGCCCGACGCCCGCTGCCTGGGTCGAGGCGGCGCTGGCCGATCAGCAGACGCTGTTGATCGACCACAAGAACAACGAGTTCAAGGCGGCCTCCACGGCCATGGCGCTGATCGCCAAGTACAACCAGGCGCTCGACCTGGTCAACTTCATGTCGCGCCTGGCGCGCGAGGAGCTGGTGCACCACGAGCAGGTGCTGCGCATCATGAAGAAGCGCCGCATCGAGCCGCGCCCGGTGTCCGCTTCGCGTTATGCCTCCGGGCTGCGCAAGCAGGTGCGTAACCATGAGCCGCAGAAACTGGTCGATACCCTGGTGGTGGGCGCCTTCATCGAGGCGCGCAGCTGTGAGCGTTTCGAGGCGCTGGTGCCGCACCTGGACGAGGAGCTGGGCAAATTCTACGGCGGCCTGCTCAAGTCCGAGGCTCGCCATTTCCAGGGTTATCTCAAGCTGGCCTACCAGTATGGCGAGGCGAGCGATGTCGAGCGCGCCATCGAGCGTGTGCGTGCTACCGAGCGTGAGCTGATCGAGTCGCCGGATCAGGAGTTCCGCTTCCACAGCGGTGTGCCGCAAGGCTGAGGTTTCCTGCGGGCATGAAAAAGCCGGACCTGGGTCCGGCTTTTTTGTGTTCGGCGCTCAGGCGGCGACGAAGCTGGCCTGGCAGGCGAGGGCGCTCTGGCTGCTCTGCAGTTCACCGAGGGTATCGCGTACCACCTGCTTGGCGAGGCAGGCACACTTGCCGCACTGGGTACCCACGCCGAGGCTGTCGCGCACGTCGCGATAGCTGCAGCAGCCTTCGTAGATGGCTTCGCGGATTTGGCCGTCTGTCACACCGTGGCACAGGCAAACGTACATGCTGCAGGCTCTATCGAGTAGGGTTACTGTTGGCAGGATACTAATGTTAATGAGAATGCTTGTCAAAGATTGGCGAATTAATTTTACAGCTGCGTGAGTTTCCCTTTGGGCGCTGAGGTGCTCTCTGTTTTGCGGGCAGAAAAAACCCGGCCTGGGCCGGGTTCTTCATCACGGGGCAGGGAGCTTACTGGTCGAAATCGTCCCAGCCGCCCATTTCCTTCCAGCGGTTGACGATGCCACAGAACAGCTCGGCGGTTTTCTCGGTGTCGTAGCGCGCGGAGTGCGCTTCCTTGCCGTCGAAGTCAATGCCGGCCGCCTGGCAGGCCTTGGCCAGTACGGTCTGGCCGTAGGCGAGGCCGGCCAGCGTGGCGGTATCGAAGCTGGAGAACGGGTGGAAGGGATTGCGCTTGATGTCGCAACGGGCCACCGCGGCATTCAGGAAGCCGAGGTCGAAGCTGCTGTTGTGACCGACCAGGATGGCGCGCTTGCAGCCGTTGGCCTTGATCGACTTGCGCAGGCCACGGAAGATCTCGGTCAGTGCCTGCTCCTCGCTCACCGCCTGGCGCAGCGGGTGATCCAGCTTGATGCCGGTGAACTCCAGCGCCGCCTGCTCGATGTTGGCGCCCTCGAAGGGCTCGACGCGGAAGAAGTGCGTGTGGTCCGGATAGAGGAAGCCGCCTTCATCCATGGCGATGGTGGTTGCGGCGATTTCCAGCAGGGCGTCGGTGGCGCAGTTGAAGCCGCCGGTCTCGACATCCACCACCACCGGCAGGTAGCCGCGGAAACGCGCGGCCATCGGGTGGCGCGGGCCGGACGGCAGGCTGCCGTCGAGTTCGTCGTCGAAATGTTCCTCGCTCATGCCTGGCCCTCCTGCAGGCGCCAGCGCAGCTTCTCACCGGCACGCAGGGGGATCACCACCTGCTCGCCCAGCGGCAGCTCGGTCGGGCCGACCCAGTCCTCGCGGACCAGGGTAATGCGGTCGGTATTGCGCGGCAGGCCGTAGAAGTCCGGGCCATGACAGCTGGCGAAACCTTCCAGCTTGTCCAGCGCGTTGCGCTGCTCGAAGGCCTCGGCGTACAGCTCGATGGCGGCGTGCGCGGTGTAGCAGCCGGCGCAGCCGCAGGCGGCCTCCTTGACGTGCTTGGCGTGCGGTGCCGAGTCGGTGCCGAGGAAGAACTTCGGGTTGCCGCTGGTGGCGGCATCCAGCAGGGCATCCTGGTGGGTGTTGCGCTTGAGGATCGGCAGGCAATAGAAGTGCGGGCGAATGCCGCCGACCAGCATGTGGTTGCGGTTGTACAGCAGGTGATGGGCGGTGATGGTGGCGCCGACGTTGGCGGGCGCGGCCTTGACGAAGGCAGCGGCGTCGCCGGTGGTGATGTGCTCGAACACCACCTTCAGAGTCGGGAAACGCTCGACCACGCGGGTCAGGTGCTCATCGATGAAGCGCTTTTCACGGTCGAACACGTCGACTTCGGCGCGGGTCACCTCGCCATGCACCAGCAGCGGCAGGCCGACCTCGGCCATGGCTTCGAGCACAGGGAAGATGTTGTCGATGCTGGTCACGCCGGAGTCGGAGTTGGTGGTGGCGCCGGCCGGGTACAGCTTGGCGGCATGCACGAAGCCGCTGGCCTTGGCGGCGCGCACGTCGTCGGCAGAGGTCTTGTCGGTGAGGTAGAGCACCATCAGCGGCTCGAAGCGGCTGCCGGCCGGGCGGGCGGCGAGGATGCGCTCGCGATAGGCGCTGGCCTCATTGGCGTTGCGCACCGGCGGCACCAGGTTGGGCATGATGATGGCGCGGGCGAAGGTCCGCGCGACATCGCGGACGGTGTGCTGCAGGACGGCGCCATCGCGCAGATGGATATGCCAGTCGTCTGGGCGCAGCAGGGTAAGGCGGTCGGACATGGGAGTTCCCGGCAGGTGAAACGTGGGGCGAATGCTACCAGTTTTGCCAATGGGCCTGCTGCCGTTTCGTTACGCCTATCAAGTTTGTTCCGGCGCCGCCGATATGGACTGTGATAGCCGTTTCTCCCGACGGAGCCGACCTTGCGCCGATCCCCTGCCTTCCTGTTCAGCCTGCTCGCCTGCCTGCCCTGGTGCACGCCGGCTGCGGCCATCACTTTCCAGACGCGCATGGAGAAAGTGGAGTGGAAGGTCGAGGGTGATCAGTTCGAGTGTCGCCTCAGCCAACCCATCGCGGACTTCGGCAGCGGCGAGTTCGTGCGTCGCGCCGGCGAGCAGGCGACTTTCCGCCTCACGGTGCGCGAGCGCTGGCTGGGATCGGGTTCGGCGACCCTGCTGGCAGCGGCGGCACCCTGGCAGCCGGGGCGTGGCGACATCAACCTGGGGGCGCTGGCGGTTGGCAGCGGCCAGGTACCGTTCAACAGCAACCAGGAGCAGGCCGGACGTCTGCTCACCGGGCTGATGGAAGGGCGCAGCCCGCTGGTGCGGCATCGCACCCTGCAGGGTGGCGACAGCCTGGAAGTGCGTCTGCTGCCGATTCGTTTCAATCAGGCCTACAACGACTACCTCAAGTGCACGGCGGGCCTGCTGCCGGTGAACTTCGACCAGATCCGCCAGACCCAGCTGGGCTTCCCGAACGGCACGCAGCTGGAGCCGCTGGCCCAGGCCAAGCTCGACATCATTCTCGACTTCATCAAGGCCGACCCCAGCGTCAATCGTTTCCAGCTCGACGGCCACTCCGACAGCAGTGGCAATCGCCTGACCAACCGCGATACCTCCAGGCGTCGCGCCCTGGCGGTGGAGGAGTACCTGCGTTCCAGAGGGGTTCCCGCCGAGCAGATCATCGTGCGCTTCCATGGTGAACGCTATCCGCTGGTCAAAAACAGCAATGAAGCCAACCGTGCGCAGAACCGCCGCGTGACCCTGACGCTGTCACGTGAGCCGGTCGTGACGCCTGAGCCGGCACCTGCTGCGGCCCCCGCTGCGCCTGCGCCCGAAGCTGCGCCGGCCGCCAGTGAGCCTGCTCCCGCGGCGGCCCCGGCGGCGAAATCCTGACGTCGCGCCGGCAAATAAATCTGTCGCTTTGTCGCTAGAGTCTGTCGCGCCCCTGTAAATCATTCCACACGGCCGGTAGAATCCCCGGTTTTCCGTACAACCCGTGGAGTTGATTGGCATGGCGGACGTTAAGAAGGTAGTTCTGGCCTATTCCGGTGGCCTGGATACCTCGGTGATCCTCAAGTGGCTGCAAGACACCTATAACTGCGAAGTGGTGACCTTCACCGCCGACCTCGGCCAGGGCGAAGAGGTCGAGCCGGCCCGTGCCAAGGCCCAGGCCATGGGCGTCAAGGAAATCTACATCGACGACCTGCGCGAAGAATTCGTCCGCGACTTCGTCTACCCGATGTTCCGCGCCAACACCATCTACGAAGGCGAGTACCTGCTGGGTACCTCCATCGCCCGTCCGCTGATCGCCAAGCGCCTGATCGAGATCGCCAACGAGACCGGCGCCGACGCCATCTCCCACGGCGCCACCGGCAAGGGCAACGACCAGGTGCGTTTCGAGCTGGGCGCCTACGCGCTGAAGCCGGGCGTGAAGGTGATCGCTCCGTGGCGCGAGTGGGACCTGCTGTCCCGCGAGAAGCTGATGGACTACGCCGAGAAGCATGCCATCCCGATCGAGCGCCACGGCAAGAAGAAGTCGCCGTACTCCATGGACGCCAACCTGCTGCACATTTCCTATGAAGGCGGCGTGCTGGAAGACACCTGGACCGAGCACGAAGAAGACATGTGGAAGTGGACCGTCTCCCCGGAGAAGGCCCCGGACGCCCCGACCTACATCGAGCTGACCTACCGTAAGGGTGACATCGTCGCCATTGACGGCAAGGACATGACCCCGGCCCAGGTGCTGGCCGAGCTGAACCGCATCGGCGGTGCCAACGGTATCGGTCGCCTCGACATCGTCGAGAACCGCTACGTCGGCATGAAGTCGCGCGGCTGCTACGAGACCCCCGGCGGCACCATCATGCTGCGCGCCCACCGCGCCATCGAGTCGATCACCCTGGACCGCGAAGTGGCCCACCTGAAAGACGAGCTGATGCCCAAGTACGCCAGCCTGATCTACACCGGCTACTGGTGGAGCCCGGAGCGTCTGATGCTGCAGCAGATGATCGACGCCTCGCAGGCCAACGTGAACGGTGTGGTGCGCCTGAAGCTGTACAAGGGCAACGTCATCGTGGTCGGCCGCAAGTCCGACGACTCGCTGTTCGACGCCAACATCGCGACCTTCGAGGAAGATGGCGGCGCCTACAACCAGGCGGACGCGGCCGGCTTCATCAAGCTCAACGCGCTGCGCATGCGCATCGCCGCCGGCAAGGGCCGCAAGCTGTTCTGATAAGCTGAACGCCCGTGCCAGACGAACCCCGGCCACGAGCCGGGGTTCTGTTTTTTACGAAGAGGAAAACCTGATGAGACTGCTGCATACCATGCTGCGCGTCGGCGACATGGACCGCTCCATCGCCTTCTACACCGAAGTGCTGGGCATGACCCTGCTGCGCCGCAAGGACTACCCGGACGGCCAGTTCACCCTGGCCTTCGTCGGCTATGGCAACGAGGCCGAGAACAGCGTGATCGAGCTGACCTACAACTGGGGCGTGGATCAGTACGAACTCGGCACCGGTTACGGTCACATCGCCCTGGAAGTGGAAGACGTCTACAAGGCCTGCGAGGACATACGCTCCCGCGGCGGCAAGATCACCCGCGAACCGGGCCCGATGAAGCATGGCAGCAGCATCCTGGCCTTCGTCGAGGATCCGGACGGCTACAAGATCGAGTTGCTGTCGCCCTCGCGCAACGACTGAGGTCGCGCTGCAACGAAAAAGCCCCGCATTGCGGGGCTTTTTCTGTTCGGCTATCAGAAGTCGAAGTCGTAGTCGCTCAGCTGTTTTTTGAGGCGACGTTCCTCAAGCAGGTTGTCGATGATGCGGCGCTTGGTCAGGTTGGTCTTGGCGACTTCCACGGTGCGCTCGCCGGCGTCTTCAACTTCCTCGACGACGAAATCATCTTCGAGTTCGAGTTCTTCTTTGTCAGTGCTCATAAGGGCCCACTCCAGCGTTCGGAATGCTGATGGCGCACCTTATAACCACAAAGCTGAGGCCGGTAAAAAAGATTTTTTCAATCGGAGCCATGGGGGATTCAAAGGCTCGTCAATCGTCCGAAGTCTTGCCCTTGTACTCGCACAGATCCTCGATGCGACAGGCACCACAGCGCGGTTTGCGCGCCTGGCAGACGTAGCGGCCGTGGAGGATGAGCCAGTGGTGGGCGTCCAGCAGGAACTCCTTGGGCACGAACTTGAGCAGTTTCTTTTCCACTTCCAGCACGTTCTTGCCGGGCGCGATGCCGGTGCGGTTGCTGACCCGGAAGATGTGCGTGTCGACCGCCATGGCCGGCTGGCGGAACGCGGTGTTGAGCACCACGTTGGCGGTCTTGCGGCCGACCCCTGGCAGCGCTTCGAGGTCCTCGCGGTTGTCCGGCACCACGCTGCCATGCTTCTCGATCAGCAGGCGGCAGGCCTCGATGACGTTCTTCGCCTTGCTGTTGTACAGGCCGATGGTCTTGATGTACTCGGACAGGCCCTCGACGCCCAGGGCGTAGATCGCCTCCGGGGTGTTGGCCACCGGAAACAGCTTGGCCGTGGCCTTGTTGACGCTGACGTCGGTGGCCTGGGCGGAGAGGGTCACCGCCACCAGCAGCTCGAAGGGCGTGCTGTAGGCCAGTTCGGTCTTGGGCTCGGGGTTGTCTTCGTGCAGGCGGCGGAAGATCTCAAAGCGCTTGGCGGCGTTCATCGGGCGTCGTCTTGGTTGAAGTGGCAGAGCAGGGCGAATATCAGGCCGAGCAGGATAAAGCCACCGGCGCTGTGCGTCAGCAGCGGCAGGCTGGCATTCCAGTGCCAGCCCGTAGCGGACGGGCCGAGCAGCCAGTCGGCGTGAGCGAACAGGCTGCCGTGGCCGAGGGCCTCGCGCAGCACACCCATTGCCAAGGCGGTCAGGGCGAACAGCAGGCCCGCCTGGGCAGCACGCTTGGCGCTGGTGTCTTCGACGAGCGCCTGGGCCAGACACGGCAGCACTAATAACGGCAGGAACAGTGCGAGCGCCTTGGCCAGCTCGGCGCTGAACAGTTGCAGTATCAGCTCGGCGCAGCTGGCCAGGATGGCGCCAATCAGCAGTGCGGCGAGTGCCAGGCCGTTGCCGCTGAGGCGAGTGCGCAGTGGCGCCAGCAGCAGGGCGCACAGCGGGATCAGCAGCAGGCCGGCCAGGCCGATGCCGAGTGCCTTGATCAGCAGGTCGGTACAGCCGATCAGCGGCGCCAGGGTAAGCAGCTGCAGGCCGCGCTTCATGGTCGCACCTCCAGCAGTCGCTCGCGTTCGGCATCGAAGAAGCGCAGGGCGCGCTGCAGGGCATCCGTCACCGCGCGCGAGGTGACGGTGGCGCCGGCGATCTGGTCGATGCGGCCGCCGTCCGCGCGCAGGCTCCAGTCTGCAGCCAGGCTCTTGCCATCGAGGCTGCGCAGCCAGCTGACCCGCTCGAGGGCCAGGAGGTCGGCCAGGCCCGGCGTTTCCTGCTGCTGCAGGACCTTGCTGGCGAGCAGGCGGCCATCCGGCGTGATGGCCACCAGCAACTGGATCGGTCCTTCATAGCCGCGGGCGGACACCGGCAGCAGCACGGCGCTGGGCCGACCGTTCAGGCTGGCCTGGTAACCCTGTTCGGCGCGGCCATTGCCCAGTAGGCCGCCGGCCGCCAGGGCGATGGGCTGCTGCAGCGGGCGGTTGTCGTAGCTGCCGGCGGGCAGCAGGTCGAGCAAGGCGCGTTCGGCCGCGGCCTGGCGCTGCTGCTCGATACGCGGTGCGGCGAAATGCTGCAGCAGGGCGAGCAGGCCGGCGCCGAGCAGGGCGATCAGCAACAGGAGCAGGGCGGCGCGCTTCATCGCGGCGCTCCCTGGCGGTCGAGGCGGGTGACGCAGAGGTTCATCAGTAGCACGGCGAAGGCCAGGCCGTCCGGATAGCCGCCCCAGGTACGGATGACGTAGGTCAGCAGGCCGACGCCGATGCCGAAGTACAGACGCCCGCGCTGGCTGTCCGGGCCGCTGACCGGCTCGGTGACGATGAAGAAGGCGCCGAGCATGGTCGCGCCGCTGAACAGGTGCAGCAGTGGCGAGCCATTGGAGTCCGAGCCCGAGCCGTTCCAGCACAGCAGGCTGACGATGAACAGGGCGCCGAGCATGCCGACCGGCGCCTGCCAGCGGATCACCCTCTGTTGCAGCAGGAACAGGCCGCCGGCGAGAAAGGCCAGGTTGACCCATTCGACGCCACGCCCGCCAATGCCGCCGAAGGCTGGGTGGCTGGCGAACAGCTCGTCGATGGTCAGGCGGTCGTTGTGGCGCAGGCTGTCGAGCGCCGTGGCTTGGCTCCAGCCGTCCGGCAGGCCGGAACCGAAACCTAAGATCTGCTGCAGCCCGGCGAGCAGGTCGTGGCCACTGCCGGGCGCCGGCCAGTGCACCATCTGCGCGGGAAAGGCGACCAGGGCGAAGGCGTAGCCGAGCATGGCCGGGTTGAACGGGTTGTTGCCGAAGCCGCCGAACAGCGCCTTGCCGAACAGGCTGGCGAAGGCGGCGCTGGCCACGGTCAGCCACCAGGGCGCATAGCTGGGCAGCGCCAGGGCCAGCAGCAGGGCGCTGATCAGGCCGCTGCCTTCGGCCAGTAGCGGCTGCTCGAACAGGCTGTGCGGCTTCAGCGTAAGTGGCTGGCCGCGCAGGCGGCGGGTCAGCAGGTCACATGCGATGCAGGTGACGATGGCCAGCAGCAGCTGGATCAGCAGGCCCCAGCCGTTGAACCAGAGCAGGGCCAGGGCGCCGGGCAGGCAGGCCAGCAGCACCCGCTGCATGCTCGGGCGCGGGTCGAAGCGCAGTTCACTGCTGCTGATGGTCATGCAGCTGTCGCTCGGCATCCGCCAGACGCTGGCGGGCCTGCTGCAGGGCTTGCGGGTCGACCGCCGCGGCATTGGCCGTCATGTGCCGCTCCAGGCGCTGCAGCTCGGCGCGGGCGTAGGCGTGTTCGGTCTTCAGTTCGCGCAGCCTGAGATCCACTGGCTGCTTGTCGGTACGCACCAGGTCCGGTAGCGGCTTGCCGCTGGCCTCCTCGGCGGCATGCAGGGCTTGGGCGGCAGCCTCCAGATTGGCGCGTAGCACCTGCAAGGCAGCGTCATCCGCGCCCTGGCGTGTGGCCTTGTCCAGCTCGGCACGGCGCAGGGCGAACTGGATCTTGGCCTGCTTGAGCGCGGCGATGCCCGCAGTGGGCGCTGCGGGCGCCGGCGGCGTGGCTTGATCCAGAGCCTGTTGGGCGCGCTCGGCGGCTAGGCGCAGCTCCTCCACCTGGCGCTGCAGCTCGGCATTGCCGCGCTGGGCCAGCTGCTTCTCGGCCTTGGCCAGCACCACCTTGGCCATGGCTGCCTCGATCTTCAGGCGCTTGTACTGGTCGTCGGTGGCTGCTGCTGGCTGTGCGACGGGGACAGCTGGAGCCACTGCTGTACGGGGCGCGCGCTCGGCTTTGCGCCTGGCTTCGTCGCGCGCCAGACGGGCGAGGTGCGCCTCATGGCGGCGGCGGAACTGGTCAGCGCGCTGGCGCTGAGCCACGGCCTCAGCGTCGGCCAGCGGCAGAATGTCGATGCAGTCGACCGGGCAGGGCGCCACGCACAGCTCACAGCCGGTGCATTCCACACTGATCACCGTATGCATCAGCTTGGCCGCGCCGACGATGGCGTCCACCGGGCAGGCCTGGATGCACTTGGTGCAGCCGATGCACTCGGCCTCGCGGATCAGGGCGATTTGCGGCGGTACGGCGGGCAGCTCCAGCGGCAGCTCCGGCACGTCGAGCAGTTGTGCCAGGGCGTGGATGGTGGCTTCGCCGCCGGGCGGACACTTGTTGATTGCCTCGCCGTTGGCGATGCCTTCAGCGTAGGGCTTGCAGCCTGGGTGCCCGCATTTGCCGCATTGCGTCTGCGGCAGCAGGGCGTCGATGGCCTGGATGCTGATCAGTGCGCTCATGCCGCCCCCAGGCCATTGAAGCCGAGGAAGGCCAGGCTCATCAGGCCGGCGGCGATCAGCAGCAGCGGCGTGCCACGCAAGGCGGCCGGTACGTCGCACTGTTCGATGCGCTCAAGCAGGTCGCTCATCAGCTGCAGCACCAGCCAGAAGCCCAGGCCGCCGCCGACACCCAGCGCCAGCGCGGCCGGGAAACTCTCCAGTGAGCGGGCCAGAACGGCGGCGCCCAGGCCATTGCCCAGCAGCAATGGCCATAGCTGGGGCTGGGCCAGGTCGGCGCGCCAGCGCGCCAGCAGGGTCAGGACCAGCCCGCCGAGCGCGGCCAGCAGCGGCACGCACAGCAACAGGTGCAGGTAGGCCAGGTCGACCGCCTGCAGCAGTCGCTGCAACAGCCAGGCGCCGGGGGCGACGAACAGGATCAGCAAGGCAGCGGCCGGCCCCAGCGCCTGCGCGCGGGCATGGCGCAGGGCATCGGCGGCCAGCGGCAGGCCGAGAATCAGATTGTTGACCAGCGCTGCGCCGATCAGGGCGAGGAGAAAGTCGGTCATGCGCATGACTCCAGGCCCGCGGCGAGTGCCGCGAGGCCTGTTACAAGGCTAGTTCAGCTTACTTGACGCGCTGACCCGGCTTGGCGCCGCTGTCCGGGCTGAGCAGGTAGATTTCCTCGCCGCCGGGGCCGGCGGCCAGGACCATGCCCTCGCTGACGCCGAACTTCATCTTGCGCGGGGCCAGGTTGGCCACGTACAGGGTCAGGCGGCCTTCCAGCTTGCTCGGGTCCGGGTAGGCGGACTTGATGCCGGAGAACACGTTGCGCTTCTCGTCGCCGATATCCAGCGACAGGCGCAGTAGCTTGTCGGCACCTTCGACGAACTCGCACTTCTCGATCAGGGCGATGCGCAGATCGACGGCGGCGAAGGCGTCGAAGTTGATCTCGGCGGCCAGTGGGTCCTTGGTCAGTTCGCCATTGCCCTGCGGCTTGCTGGCTTCGGCGGCGAGGTCTTCCTTGGAGGCTTCGGTCATGGCGTCGATCTTCGCGGGTTCGATACGGGTCAGCAGCGGGTTGAACGGGTTCAGCTGGTGGTTGGCCAGCGGGGTGGCCAGATCATGCCAGGTCAGCGGGGCGACGTTGAGGAAGGCCTCGGCGTCGGCGGCCAGCTTCGGCAGCACGGGTTTGAGCAGGATCACCAGCTGGCGGAACAGGTTGACGCCCAGGGCGCAGATTGCCTGCACCTCGGCCTGCTTGCCCTCGACCTTGTTCAGTGCCCAGGGCGCCTTGTCAGCGATCCAGGCGTTGGCACGATCGGCCAGTGCCATGATCTCGCGCATGGCGCGGGAGAAATCACGCGCCTCATAGGCCTCGGCGATGCTAGGCGCAGCAGCCTGGAAGGCGGCCCACAGCTCCGGCTCGGGGTTGGCGTCTACGAGAACCCCATTGTTGCCCTTGTGGATAAAGCCGGCGCAGCGGCTGGCGATGTTGACCACCTTGCCGACCAGGTCGGAGTTGACCTTCTGCACGAAGTCCTCGAGGTTCAGGTCGAGGTCATCGACGCCGCGGCCCAGCTTGGACGCGTAGTAGTAGCGCAGGTATTCCGGGTTCAGGTGGTCCAGGTAGGTGCGCGCCTTGATAAAGGTGCCGCGCGACTTGGACATCTTCTGGCCGTTGACGGTCAGGTAGCCGTGCACGTTGACCGCGGTCGGCTTGCGGTAGCCGGCACCTTCGAGCATGGCCGGCCAGAACAGGGCGTGGAAGTTGACGATGTCCTTGCCGATGAAGTGGTACAGCTCGGTGGTGGAGTCCTTGCCCCAGAAGGCGTCGAAGTCCAGTTCCGGGCGCTTGGCGCACAGGTTCTTGAAGCTGGCCATGTAGCCGATCGGCGCATCCAGCCAGACGTAGAAGTACTTGCCCGGCTCGTCGGGGATCTCGAAGCCGAAGTAGGGCGCGTCGCGGGAAATGTCCCACTCCTGCAGGCCACCGTCCAGCCATTCGGCGATCTTGTTGGCCACCGCCTCCTGCAGGGCGCCGCTGCGGGTCCACTGCTTGAGCATGGCCTCGAAGTCCGGCAGCTTGAAGAAGAAGTGCTTGGACTCCCTGAGCACCGGCACGGCGCCGGAGATGGCCGAGCGCGGGTTCTTCAGCTCGGTCGGCTCGTAGGTGGCACCGCATTTCTCGCAGTTGTCGCCGTACTGGTCCTCGGCCGCGCACTTGGGGCAGGTGCCCTTGATGAAGCGGTCGGCGAGGAACATGCCCTTCTCGGGGTCGAAGTACTGGGTCACCGCGCGGGTGGCGATATGGCCCTTGTCGCGCAGCGCCAGGTAGATCGACGCGGACAGCTCGCGGTTCTCGTCCGAGTGGGTCGAATGGTAGTTGTCGAATGCCACGCCGAAGTCGGCGAAGTCGGCCATGTGCTCGGCGCGCACGTTGTCGATCAGCTGCTCGGGCGTGATGCCTTCCTTCTCGGCGCGCAGCATGATGGCCGAGCCGTGGGCATCGTCGGCGCAGACGTACACGGCCTGGTTGCCGCGCAGCTTCTGGAAGCGCACCCACATGTCGGTCTGGATGTACTCGAGCATGTGGCCGAGGTGAATCGAGCCGTTGGCATAGGGCAGGGCGCTGGTGACGAGAATCTTGCGGGCTTCGGACATGGTGATCGGGCCATCGGGTGTTACGAGGGAAGTCGGCCACTATATAGGCGCGGAAGGTTTTTTTCATCCGCGGGGCCGGGTGTACGGAGGAAAACCGCGCCGCGTTTTCCTCCGGACGGAGCTTGCGGTGGAAAAGACCTTCGGTGGTTTTCCACCCTACGGTAAGATGCCCGCCTGTTTTGCTCAGCCTTTCGGAGTTGCCCCATGAGCGCCGTCACCCGCGAAGCGGTCGAAGCCCGCCTGCGTCAGTTCACCGACCCCCACCTGAATCAGGACCCGGTCTCCGCCGGTTGCCTGCGCGAAGTCGATATCCAGGGCGACAAGGTCGCCGTGCGTCTGGAGCTGGGCTACGCCGCCGGGCTGTTCAAGAACGGCTGGGCGCAGATGCTGCAGATGGCCCTGGAAGGCCTGGATGGCGTGGAGTCGGCCAAGGTGCAGGTGGATGTGGCCATCGCCGCGCACAAGGCCCAGGAGCAGGTACCGGCGCTGGCCGGGGTGAAGAACATCATCGCCGTGGCTTCCGGCAAGGGCGGGGTGGGCAAGTCCACCACCGCCGCCAACCTGGCCCTGGCCCTGGCCCGCGAAGGCGCGCGCGTCGGCATTCTCGATGCGGATATCTACGGTCCCAGCCAGGGCATCATGTTCGGCATCCCGGAAGGGACGCGGCCCAAGGTGCGCGACCAGAAATTCTTCATACCGCAGGAGGCTCACGGCGTACAGGTGATGTCCATGGCCTTCCTCACCGACGACAACACCCCGGTGGTGTGGCGCGGGCCGATGGTTTCCGGCGCGCTGCTGCAGCTGGTGACCCAGACCGCCTGGGACGACCTGGACTACCTGGTCGTCGACATGCCGCCGGGTACCGGCGATATCCAGCTGACCCTGGCGCAGAAGGTGCCGGTGGCCGGCGCGGTGATCGTCACCACCCCGCAGGACCTGGCCCTGCTCGATGCGCGCAAGGGCGTGGAGATGTTTCGCAAGGTCAACATCCCGGTGCTCGGCGTGGTGGAGAACATGGCCGTGCACATCTGCAGCCATTGCGGCCATGCCGAGCACCTGTTCGGCGAAGGCGGTGGCGAGAAGCTGGCGGCCCAGTACGGTGTTGACCTGCTGGCATCCTTGCCGCTGTCGATGGCCATCCGCATGCAGGCTGACGGCGGCAAGCCGACCGTGGTGGCCGATACCGAGAGCCAGATCGCCATGATCTACCAGGAGATGGCACGCAGCGTCGGTGCGCGTATCGCTCTGGCAGGTCTGGGTGCGTCGGCCATGCCGACCATCGAGATCAGCGACGACTGAGGCCTCAGGGCGTCAGCAGCGAGCCGCCTTCACTGGGGAACTGCCGGGAGCGTAGTTCCTCGGCAGTCAGCTCACGACCGATCCAGAGGTGGACCTTGTTGGCGCCCGCGCAGCGGCAAAGCTCATACAGGCCGCGCCGTTCCATCTGCGTCAACCCACCCTCCAGATGCTCTAGAGGGTGCAGCACCACTTCCGGTTTGAGGAAGGTTTTCCCCGCAATCTGGCGCACGAGCAGCTGCAGGGTCTTCTCCGCAACGGTGAAGTCTGCCAGCAGTGAGCGCGGGTGGTCGAAGCCGTTGAGTATCTCCACCTGTGGTTGCCCCTGCAGCTTTGCAGCAGCGTGGCCAACGGCAATGGCCTCGCGCTTGCCCTTGACGGTCTGCAGTGCCAAGACTGGCGGTTCGTCGAAGGCCATGCCGGACGGCAGGTGTAGGCCGCTGAGGCTTCGCGATCTGAGCTTCAGGTAGAGCAGGGGTGTCAGGTTTCTGAACATGTGGTCATCCGTGGCGCACTGGAAAAGGCGCACAGCCTAACGATGGCTGAGCTGCCCGTCGACTCGCCCTCGCCCCTTTGCTGGATGCCCTGGTGACCGGTAAGATGCGCGATCATTTTTCAACCACTGCTTTCAGGACGCCTGCCATGAGCATCAAATCGGACAAGTGGATTCGCCGCATGGCCCAGGAACACGGGATGATCGAGCCCTTCGTCGAGCGCCAGATCCGTGGTGCCGACGATAGCCGGGTGATCTCCTACGGCGTCTCCAGCTATGGCTACGACGTGCGCTGCGCCGCCGAATTCAAGGTGTTCACCAATATCCACTCGGCGGTGGTCGACCCGAAGAACTTCGACGAGAAGAGCTTCGTCGACATCAACAGCGACGTCTGCATCATTCCGCCGAACTCCTTCGCCCTGGCCCGCACCGTCGAGTACTTCCGCATCCCGCGTGACGTGCTGACCATCTGCCTGGGCAAGAGCACCTACGCGCGCTGCGGCATCATCGTCAACGTCACCCCGCTGGAACCGGAGTGGGAAGGCCACGTGACCCTGGAGTTCTCCAACACCACCAACCTGCCGGCGAAGATCTACGCCCACGAGGGCGTGGCGCAGATGCTGTTCCTGCAGTCCGACGAGGCCTGTGAAGTGTCCTACGCCGACCGTGGCGGCAAGTACCAGGGCCAGACCGGTGTGACCCTGCCCAAGGCCTGACGGCATCGGGACAGAAAAAAGCCGGGCAATCGCCCGGCTTTTTCGTTGCTGGCCTCAGGGCACCAGTGGCAGCTCGCGCTTGTGCCGGGTGTTGTCATAGGTGCGCACGATGGTGGCGTAGGCAGCCTCGCTGACCGGCTGACCGTGCAGGAAGGCGTCGATCTCGGCGTAGCTGACGCCGTGGGCCTCCTCGTCCGGCTTGCCGGGGCGCAGCTCTTCCAGGTCGGCGGTCGGCGTTTTCATCACCAGGTGCTGCGGCGCCCCCAGGTACTGGGCGATGGCACGTACCTGGCCCTTGACCAGGCCGGACAGCGGCGCCAGGTCGCAGGCGCCGTCGCCGAACTTGGTGAAGAAGCCCATGACCGCCTCGGCGGCGTGGTCGGTGCCGATCACCAGGCCGTTGTTGGCGTTGGCGATGGCGAACTGGGCGACCATGCGGATGCGCGCCTTGATATTGCCGTTGACGAAGTCGCGGCGTGCCTCGCTGAGCTTCTGCAGGTGCGCGACCTGTTCGCCCAGGCCGCGCACGCTGCTGGCGATGTTGACCGTGTCGTTCTCGTCGGCGCGGATGAATTTCAGCGAGTCCTGGGCGTCGTGCTCGTCGTGCTGGGTGTCATGCGGCAGGCGCACGGCGATAAAGCGATAGCCCGAATCTCCGGTCTCGGCACGCAGCTCCTCGACCGACAGCTGGGCCAGGCGCCCGGCGGTGGTGGAGTCGACGCCGCCGCTGATGCCCAGCACCAGCACCTTGAGGCCGGAGTTTTGCAGGCAGTTCTTGATGAAGCGCTTGCGCCGCTCGACTTCCGCCACCAGGGCGGCTTCGTCGGCAAAGGGCGGCACGACGTCGAGTGCGGCGGCGATTTCGGCTTGGCGGTTGCTCATGGCGGGGTCCTCAGACACGGAAAACATGTTTCAGGTAGCTGACGAAGTTCTCGTCGCGGCACTGGGTCTTGCCCGGTGCGTCGGAAATCTTGGCCACCGGCTGACCGTTGCAGGCGGTCATCTTGATCACGATGTTCATCGGCTCGACGCCGGGAATGTCGCAGGTCAGCTTGGTGCCGATGCCGAAGCTTACGTTGATCCGCCCGCAAAGTGCACGGTAGAGCTGCAGCGACTTCTCGAAGTCGAGGCCGTCGGAGAACACCAGAGTCTTGCTCATCGGGTCGATGCCGAGCTTCTCGTAGTGGGCGATGGCCTTCTCCGCCCACTGCAGCGGGTCGCCGGAGTCATGGCGCAGGCCGTCGAACAGCTTGGCGAAGTACAGATCGAAGTCGCGCAGGAAGGCATCCATGGTGATGCAGTCGGTCAGGGCGATGCCGAGCAGGCCGCGGTATTCGCGCACCCAGCAGTCCAGCGCGGCGATCTGGCTGTCGATCAGGCGCGGGCCGAGCTGCTGGTGGGCCATCAGCCATTCGTGGGCCATGGTGCCGATCGGCTTGAGGTCCAGCTCGCGCGCCAGATGCACGTTGCTGGTGCCGACGAAGCGCCCGGGGAAGTCGCGCTTCATGATCTTCACCATTTGCTCCTGCACGCGGAAGGAGAAGCGCCGGCGGGTGCCGAAGTCGGCCACCTGGAAGCCTTCCAGCTCGCTGGCCGAAGCCTCGGCCCTGAGCCAGTCGAGTTTCTGGTACAGGCGCTCGCTGGCCTGCTCCAGCAGCACTTCGCGGTAGCGATAGCGGTTGCGTACCTCGCTGATGATCGCCAGCAGCGGGATCTCGTAGAGGATCACGTGCAGCCAGGGGCCGCGCAGGCGGATGCACAGCTGGCCGTCCTCGATGCCGGTCTGCACGTGGCGCGGGTTGAAGCGGAACAGGCCGAGGAAGCGGATGAAGTCCGGCTTCATGAACGGGATGCGCTCGAGGAAGGCCAGCTGGTCGGCGGTGGCCTCCAGCTCGGCCAGGCGCTCGATCTGGTAGCGGATCTCGGCCAGGTAGGGCGTCAGGTCCTCGCTGTTGCGGCAGCGGAACTCCCACTCCACCTCGGCGTTGGGGTAGTTGTGCAGCACCGCCTGCATCATCGTCAGCTTGTAGAAGTCGGTGTCCAGCAGGTTCTGCACGATACGCTCGGCGAATACGCTCTCGGCCATCTCAGTTGTCTCCATCCATGTTCAGTGCCGCATCCAGCTCATCCAGGCTGGCGTGCAGGGCGATGCCGGCGGCGCGCATCTCGGCGCAGGCGCTGTTGGCGGTGTCTTCGGCGATGGCCCGGCAGGCCGGCAGGTACACGTCCACCGCGAAGCCGGCGCGGCGCAGCTGCAGGGCGGTGGTCTTCACGCAGTAGTCCAGGGCCAGGCCGCCGACCAGCACGCGGTTCACGCCATTGTGCCGGAGAAACTCGATAACGCCCGTACTGCGCTTCTCGGCCAGGTCGTGGTAGCAGGCGCCGTAGGGGTGCAGGTCCGGTTCCACGCCTTTCCACACGAAGTAGTCGTAGTCCAGCGGGGCGGGCAGCTCGTCGAGCAGCTCGAAGCCCGGCGTGCCAGGCACGCAGTGGCTGACCCAGGACAGGTCGGCATTGGCCAGCGGCAGCGGCTTGAGCATCTCCGCATGGCTCGGCGCCACCCAGGCGGCCTGAGGGCTGTGCGCATCCTTGCTGCCCAGGCGCAGGCTGGCACGCGTGGCCAGCTGGTTCAGCGCGGGGGCTATGGCATCGCCACCGGGAACCGGCAGCTCGTCCGGGCACAGCGGGGTGAAGCCCTTTTGCGCGTCGACGTCGAAGCTGGCGATTTTCATCTTGGCATTCCTCGTTGCCCTGGAGATGGCTACATATTCCATCTGATGAAATAAGTTGGCAAGCGGTTTTCTCTGCCAGGGGTGAAATTCTGTGAGTTATTCGTCAAGATGAAATAAGTATGAAGATTCTCAGGAGAAGGCATGAGTACTGCCGAAGTGCTGGCCGGGGTGGATATCGTGGCGCTGCGTCTGGGCGAGGAGGGGGCGCTGGAGTTGCTGCTGATCCGCCGCGGCCAGGCGCCGTTCGCGGAGCAATGGGCATTGCCCGGCGTGCTGGTCAACGGTCGCTGCGCCGATGCCAGCCTCGACGCTGCTGCCGCGCGCGCGCTGCAGGACAAGGCGCGCATCGCCCCGGCGCATCTGGAGCAGGTCGCCACCGTCGGCAACGCGGTCCGTGACCCGCGCGGCTGGTCGTTGTCGACCTTCTATCTGGCCTTGCTGGCGCCGGATGTCGAACTGCAGGGGGCTGATCTGCGCTTCGTCACCTTGAGCGAGGTGCTGGAGGGGCGCCTGGCACTGCCGTTCGACCATGCCCAGCTGGTGCTCCAGGCAGCCGAGCGGCTTGCCGGCAAGGCGCTGTACACCGCGCTGCCGCTGTACCTGCTGGCACCGCGCTTCACCGTCACCGAGGCGCTAACCGCGTTCCAGGCCTGCCTCGGCCAGGCGGTGCAGCACACCACCCTGCGTGGGCGGCTGGAGAAGATGAAGCAGCAGGGCTGGGTGCTGGACAGCGGGGAGAAGAACCAGCCGAAGATGGGCCGCCCGCAGAACCTGCTGGAGCATCGGCCGCAGGCCGCCGGAGGGTTCATTTTCGATCGCAGCGTGCTGTCCTGAGGTGAATTTGGCCGGGCTGTCGGCTACGCTGCGAGAAACTCCCGAAGTACTGTCGCCCGCACCGGCGGGCAGTGGAAGTCATCCATGAAGCTCCATCTTTACGCCCTGGCTCTGCTCCTCGGCTGTTTCGCCTTGCCGGCCGGGGCCGCCGGGCTCGCCGCCGAGCTGGTGGACGGCCAGGGCCAGCCGCTGGCCAACGCCGTGCTCAGCCTCAAGGGCGTGGGTGCTTCGGCGCGCAACGAGCCGGCGATCATGGATCAGCGCGACAAGCAGTTCATGCCCACCGTGCTGGCCGTGCGCAGCGGCACTTCGGTGAAGTTCCCCAACAGCGACGACATCCGCCACCACGTCTATTCCTTCTCGCCGACCAAACGCTTCGAGCTGCGCCTGTACAAGGGCACGCCGAGCGAGCCGGTGCTGTTCGACAAGCCCGGCGTGGTGGTGCTCGGCTGCAATATCCACGACTGGATGGTCGGCTACGTCTATGTCACCGACGATCCCTGGTTTGCCGTCAGCGACGAGCAGGGCCGGCTGATCCTCGATGGCCTGCCGGCGGGCAGCTACCAGGTCACCCTGTGGCACCCGCAGCTGGAGAACATGCTGCCGCTGAGCGCCGGCACCCTCGAGGTGCCTGCGGCCGGGTTGAGCCAGCGTTTCCTGCTGCGGCTGGCTGGCGCTGCCGTGGCCCCGGCTGCGCCCAAGCCCAGTGCCTTTGGCGAGGCCTTCAGGAAGGCGGCGAGTGAAGTTCAGCCATAGCTTTCAGGCGCGCATCGCCGGGGTCCTGATCCTCCTCCTGTCGGTGGTGGTGGGCGCGCTGTACTTCTCGGTCAAGGCGGCCACCGGCGTGGCGGTGCAGAGCCAGCTGCGCGAGGACCTCGGCGTCGGTGGCCGGGTGCTGGAGCAGCTGATCGAGCTGCGCGGCAGCCAGCTGCGCGATGCGGTGCAGGTGCTGGCGGCCGACTTCGGCTTCAAGGACGCGGTGGCCAGCGGCGACGGCGACACCATTCGCTCGGCGCTGGCCAACCATGGCGCGCGCATCAATGCCGACGCCGTGTTGCTGCTGGCCCTGGACGGCGCCCTGCTGGTCAGCAGCGACCAGCGCATCGGCGCCGCGGCGGCCGAGCGCCTGGCCGGGCGGGTGGCCGAGCAGGCCGGGCAGGGCGCCCATGTGTTCCTGTTGCCGGTGGAGGGCGAGGTCTACCTGCTGGTGGCCTCTGCTGTCAGCGCGCCGCTGCCGATCGCCCGGGTGGTGATGGGCTTCCACATCGACGAGAACTTCGCCCTGGAGTTGCGCGAGCTGACCCACCTGGAGCTGACCCTGGTATCGATTGAGCGCGGCGCGGCCACCGGCTGGATCAGCACCCTGCCTCCCAGCGTGCATGAGCGCCTGCGCGAGGAAATCCTGCAGCAGAAACAGGACAGCGGCAGCCGCCTGCTGCAGGCCGGCGACCAGCGCTACCTAGGCGAATGGCGCAACCTGGCCAGCGCCGGCGATTACCAGGTGCTGGCGCTGCTGCACAAATCCCTGGACCAGGCCGAGCAGGCCTTCGCCCCGCTGGACCATGACATTCTGCTGATCGCCCTGGCCGCCTTCTTCGGCTCGCTGCTCGGCGCGCTGCTGCTGGCGCGCAGCCTGGCGCAGCCGGTGCAGGAGCTGGCGCGGGTGGCGCGACGCATCGGCCTCGGCGACTACTTCACCCCGATTACCCTGCAGCGCCGCGACGAGTTGGGCAGCCTGGCCCAGGCCTTCACCAGCATGCAGGAGGGCATCGCCGAGCGGGAGCGGCAGCTGGCCCACAACGCCCTGCACGATGCCCTGACCGGCCTGCCCAACCGCACCCTGGCGCTGGAGCGGCTGGGTAGCGCGATCAGCGCGGAGCGGCCCACCGCGCTGCTGCACATCGGCGTGGGCAACTTCCGCTCCATTCTCGACAGCTGTGGCGCCGATGGCGCCGACCTGGCCCTGCAGCAGCTCAGCCGGCGCCTGCAGGCTACCCTGCGCCCCGGCGACAGCCTGGCGCGGCTGGTCAACGACGAGATGCTGCTGATGCTGGAGAACAGCGACAGCGATAACGCCATCGCCGCGGCGGACCGTCTGTACCAGCTGCTGCTCAAGCCGATGCGCGTCGGTACCCTGGACGTGGCCCTGGACTGCAGCATCGGCATCGCCGCCTATCCCACCCATGGCAACAGACCGGACGATCTGCTGCGCCGCGCCGCCATCGCCATGCAGGACGCCGCCCAGCAGTCCGGGCGCCTGGAGCTGTATCAGGAGGGCCGCGACGCCGCCCACCAGCGGCAGATCAAGCTGGTGCGCGATCTGCGCCACGCCGCCGAGCGCGGCGAGCTGATCCTCTATTACCAGCCCAAGCTGGATATCCCCGGGCGCCGGGTGCACGAGGCCGAATGCCTGCTGCGCTGGAACCATCCACACTACGGCATGGTGTCTCCCGGCGAATTCATTCCGCTGGCCGAGCGCACCGGCAGCATCCAGCTGCTCACCACCTGGGTGATCGGCGAGGCCCTGCGCCAACTGCACGAATGGAACGGCCATGGCTTGGTCATGCAGGTGTCGCTGAATATCTCCGCCGAGGACCTGGTCGATCTGCAGCTGGCCGAACGGGTCCAGCGACAGTTGGCGGAGCAGGGCGTGGCCGCCGAGCAACTGGTGTTCGAGATCACCGAGAGCGCCATGATGCGCGATCAGCAACGCGCCCTGGATGTGTTGCTGCGCCTGCGCGCCTGCGGCATCCAGCTGTCGGTGGACGACTTCGGTACCGGCTACTCGTCCCTGGCCCAGCTCAAGCGCATGCCGGTGCAGGAGCTGAAGATCGACCAGTCGTTCATCCGCGAGCTGGACGAGCACAGCGAGGATGCGGTCATCGTCCGCTCCACCATCGAGATGAGCCACAGCCTGGGCCTCAAGGTGGTGGCCGAGGGCGTGGAACTCGCCCCGATGCTGGAGCTGCTGGCGCGCTGGGGCTGCGATACCGCCCAGGGCTATCTGATCGGCAAGCCGATGCCGGCCTCCGCCTTCGAGCAGTGGCTGCGGCAATGGCAGGGCTCCCCACTGGCAAAGGTATTCTGAGCATGCGCACACGCCTGATCGTTCTCCTCTGCGGCCTGTTGCCGGCCCTGGCCGGCGCCGAGCAGGGACGTCTGCTGGCCACCGGCGGTGCCACCAGCATCGACGGCGCGGCCGGCGGCGGTATCGTGCCCTGGGCGGTGCTGGCCGGTTATGGCGAGGAGGGCGAGTGGGGCGCCACCAGCTTCCTGACCCGGGTGGAGACCGGCGACTACCGCCTGGACGTCGGCGGCCTGGCGGTGTCCTACGGCAACCGCGTGGAGCTGTCCTACGCCCGCCAGCGTTTCGACCTGGGCACCCTGGCCCGCGATCTGAGCCTGCCGGACAACAGCCTCAGCCAGGACATCCTCGGCCTCAAGGTGCGCCTGTTCGGCGACCTGATCTACGACCGCCTGCCGCAGGTTTCCCTGGGTATCGAGCACAAACGGCAGAAGGACTTCCTGGTGCCCAGCCTGGTCGGCGCCGAGCGTGACGAGGACAGCGAGGCCTATCTCGCCGCCAGCCGTCTGCTGCTCGGTGCCGCCTTCGGCTACAACCTGCTGCTCAACGGCAACCTGCGTTACAGCCGGGCCAACGAGCAGGGCCTGCTGGGCTTCGGTGGCGATCGCCGCGACGAGCACTCGCTGCTCAAGGAAGGCTCCATCGCCGTACTGCTCAACCCGCGCTGGGCGGTGGGTGTGGAGTACCGCGAGAAGCCGGACAACCTCGGTTTCGCCGGCGAAAGCGACTGGTCCGACCTGTTCGTCGGCTACTTCCCCAACAAACACCTGTCCGTGGTGCTGGCCTACGCCCGGCTTGGCGAGATCGCCGGGCTGGACAACCAGGACGGGGTCTACCTGTCGCTGCAGGGGAGTTTCTGAACATGCGCGGATTGTCGATCATCCTGGCCTTGCTGCTCGGCGCCTGCGCCGCCAGCCCACCGCCGCCGACGGACGACAGCCTGTACCGCGGCCTCGGCGAGCTGCCGGGGATCACCCGCATCGTCGAGGGCATGCTGCTCAACGCGGCGCGCAACCCGCGCATCACCCATCACTTCGCCGATGTCGACATCGAGCGCCTGCGCGACAAGCTGATCGAACAGATCTGCGTCGAGGCCGGTGGGCCCTGCGTGTACACCGGCGACAGCATGGAGGAGAGCCACAAGGGCCTGAATATCGACCGCGGCGACTTCAACGCGCTGGTCGAGGACCTGATCGACGCGATGGACGCCGAGGGTGTCGCCGTGCCGGTGCAGAACCGCCTGCTGGCGCGCCTGGCGGCCATGCGCGGGCAGATCATCGGGCGCTAGCGCCAACTCCTGCACATCCGCTCGCGGTGGCGCTGGCCAGACGCCCGCCGTCTCGCTGGATTGCCCGGTGCGCCGCGCGGCGCGATCTCAGCCAATTTCAGGGAGCGAAACCATGAGCAGCAAGCGTCTTCTGGCAGGTCTTTTCAGCGCCGTCCTTCTGGCCGGTTGCGGCGACAGCGAGCAGAGCATGTCGGAAAAGGCCGGCAAGGCGGTGGGCGATGGCCTGACCGGCTTCCTCTCCGGCGTCGGCAGCAGCGTCGACGAGCAGATGAAGGTACAGACCGAGCTGAGCGAGGCGGCAAGCGCCGCCGGCCTCGGCGTGACCACCGGCAAGTCCGCCGGCATGGGCGATCCGGACAAGACCTTCACTATCTACCTGATTGCCGGCCAGCCGTTCAAGGGTACCCTGCTGGCCGGGGCCTTCGACAAGGATGGCCAGGAAATCGGCCGCTCCAGGGCCGAGGTCGATCTCCAGAAGGACGATGCCGACTACGTGGGCTTTGTCTTTCACCAGCAGATGGACAGCCAGCTGGTTAGCAAGTACCGCATCGATCTCGCGCGGTAGCACCGTCGCGGCAGGGCAAGCCTGCCGCGATAGCGTAAAGTTCCCCGCTCCGGAGTTTTTCGCAAAAAGTCCGGAGCTTTCTGCAAGAAGCCGTCATCCCCCTGTCACTAGAGTCCTGCATCCCGTCACCGGAGGCATGCGCTTGCGCGCCTTCGGCGTTGGGCTAAACCCAATGCAGAGGTCGCCTGCGTGCGACCTGCGGCCGTTTCCGGGAGAGGAGCGGCGTGATGCGACGCCGGCTCCGGGCGTCAGTCTTCATAGCCCTGGCCGTATGGACGGGGTGTTCGAGCGTCCGTCACGAGCGGATGTGTTTGCCAACCCCGTCGCGGCCAACCCCGCGACCATAACAACAAGCGAGAGGGCATCCTCCCATGACAGCCAGTACCCCCATGCTGATCACCTTCGTGGTGTATATCGCCGCGATGGTCCTGATCGGCCTTATTGCCTACCTGCGTACCAAGAACCTGTCCGACTACATTCTCGGCGGCCGTAGCATCGGCAGCTTCGTTACCGCGCTGTCCGCCGGTGCCTCCGACATGAGCGGCTGGCTGCTGATGGGCCTGCCGGGCGCCATCTTCGTTGCTGGCATCTCCGAGAGCTGGATCGCCATCGGCCTGGTCGTCGGTGCCTACCTCAACTGGCTGTTCGTTGCCGGCCGTCTGCGCGTGCAGACCGAGCACAACGGCAATGCCCTGACCCTGCCGGACTACTTCACCAACCGCTTCGAGGACAACAGCCGCATCCTGCGCATCTTCTCGGCCCTGGTGATTCTGGTGTTCTTCACCATCTACTGCGCCTCCGGCGTGGTTGCCGGTGCCCGCCTGTTCGAAAGCACCTTTGGCATGAGCTACGAGACCGCCCTGTGGGCCGGCGCCGCCGCCACCATCGCCTACACCTTCATCGGTGGCTTCCTGGCGGTGAGCTGGACCGACACCGTGCAGGCCACCCTGATGATCTTCGCCCTGATCCTCACCCCGGTGATGGTGATGGTGGCCACCGGCGGCATGGACACCACCTTCGCGGCCATCGAGCTGAAAGACGCCACCAACTTCGACATGCTCAAGGGCGCCACCTTCGTCGGCGTGATCTCGCTGATGGCCTGGGGCCTGGGCTACTTCGGCCAGCCGCACATTCTGGCGCGCTTCATGGCTGCCGACTCGGTCAAGTCGATCCCGGCTGCCCGTCGCATCTCCATGACCTGGATGATCCTCTGCCTGGCGGGTGCCGTGGCCGTGGGCTTCTTCGGTATCGCCTACTTCTCCGCCCATCCGGACCTCGCCGGCCCGGTCAGCGAGAACCCGGAGCGCGTGTTCATCGAGCTGGCCAAGATCCTGTTCAACCCCTGGATCGCCGGCATCCTGCTGTCCGCCATCCTGGCCGCGGTGATGTCCACCCTGAGCTGCCAGTTGCTGGTGTGCTCCAGCGCCCTGACCGAGGACTTCTACAAGGCCTTCCTGCGTAAAGGCGCCAGCCAGACCGAGCTGGTCTGGGTCGGTCGCGCCATGGTGCTGCTGGTGGCCGTGATTGCCATCGCTCTGGCTTCCAATCCGGAAAACCGCGTGCTGGGCCTGGTGTCCTACGCCTGGGCCGGCTTCGGTGCCGCCTTCGGCCCGGTGGTGATCCTCTCCGTGCTGTGGAAGGGCATGACCCGCAACGGCGCGCTGGCCGGCATGATCGTCGGTGCCGTGACCGTGGTGGTGTGGAAGAACTGGGTCGGTCTGGGTCTGTACGAAATCATCCCGGGCTTCATCCTCGCCACCCTGGCCATCGTCATCTTCAGCCGCATCGGCAGTGCACCGTCCAACGCCATGCATAAGCGCTTCGACGAAGCCGAGCAGGAATACCAGGACGCCCACCTGTAATACCCTACACGCGATCGGCCGGTCGTCCGGTCGCGTGTTCCGCGTCGCCACAGTCACTCCCTCATCGACTGCCGGCGGCGCACCACGTACGACCCTTTAGTGCTTTACGGCCCACGTCTTCTGGCGATGGGCCGTTTTTTTGCCTGCAGTATTCAGGTGTCGCGACGCTCGTCGATCTGATCGCTGTTGAACAGGTTTTCCAGGTCATTCCGGGCCTGGCGTGCCGTCTGCTGCACTTCGGCCTGGTTGTCGTAGACCCGGTGCTGGGCCTCCAGAACTTCCTCGTCATGGCGTTTGAAGCGCCGTAGGCGGGCTGCCGCCTGCTCTTCACTGAGGCCGAGGCCGCGCAGCACCTGATGGCTCATCTCGAGGCTGGAGTGGAAGGTCTCGCGCACCGCCAGGGCGTTGAGGTCCCACAGCTTGTGCACGTGCTGGCGGTTGCGCGCGCGGGCAATCACCTTCACATGGGGGTAGAGCTTGCGCACCAGTTCGGTGGTCTTGAGGTTGGTCTCCGGATCATCGGTGGCGACGATGAACCACTCGGCCTTGTCCACCTGGGCGGCGCGCAGGATCTCCGGGCGCAGCGGGTTGCCATAGAAGATCGGCATCTGCCCCAGGCTGCGCGACATCTCCACGGCATCCACCGAGTTGTCCAGGGCGACGAAGGGCACGTGCTGGGCGCGCAGGACCCGGGCGATCACCTGGCCCATGCGCCCCATGCCGGCCAGCACCACCCGCGGCGTGTGGCTGTCCACTGTCTTCAGCTCCGGCGGTACCTCGCTCGGTGCACTCGGCGCGCTCTTGAACAGGTGGGCGACGAGCATCACCAACAGCGGGGTGACGGCCATCGACAGGGTAATGGCAATCACCAGCAGATCATGGATGTGCGCGTCGAGCAGCTGTTCGCTGCGGGCCATGCGGAACACCACGAAGGCGAATTCGCCGCCGGCCGCCAGCAGCACCGCCAGCTGCATCGCGCTGCTGCGCGACAGGCCGCCGGCCAGGCGCCCGACCAGCAGCAGTACCGGCAGCTTGAGACCGATCAGCAGCAGGGTCAGGCCCAGCACCAACAGGGGTTCCTGCCACAGCAGCTGGAGGTTGGCGACCATGCCGACGCTCATGAAGAACAGGCCCAGCAGCAGGCCCTTGAATGGCTCGATGTGCGACTCCAGCTCGTGGCGGTATTCGGAGTCGGCCAGCAGCATGCCGGCGAGGAAGGCGCCCAGGGCCATGGAGATGCCGGCCAGCTCCATCAGCCAGGCGGTGCCAATCACTACCAGCAGCGCGGTGGCGGTGGAAACCTCGTGGCTGCCACTGCGCGAGACGATGCGAAACACCGGGCGCAGCAGGTAGCGGCCGCCGAGCACCACCAGGGCGATGCTGCCGAAGACTTCCAGCAGCCCCTGCAGTTCGTTGCCCGGCAGCGGATGCGGGCTGGCCTCGCCCAGCATCGGCACCAGGGCGATCAGCGGGATGGCGGCGATGTCCTGAAACAGCAGGATGGCGAAGGCCATGCGGCCGTGCGGGCTGGTCAGCTCCTTGCGTTCGGCCAGCAGCTGCAGGCCGAAGGCGGTGGAGGACAGCGCCAGGCCGAGCCCGAGCACCATGGCCACGGGAAGGGGCTGGTGGAAGCCGAACAGCGCCACTGTGCCGATCACCAGAGCCGTCAGCAGTACCTGTGCCAGGCCCACGCCGAACACCGCCTGGCGCATGACCCACAGGCGCTTGGGCGACAGTTCCAGACCGATGATGAACAGCAGCAGGACCACGCCCATCTCGGACAGGTGGCTGACGCTTTCCGGGTCGCCGATCAGGCCGAGGACCGAGGGGCCGATCAGTACCCCGGCCAGCAGGTAGCCGAGCACTGCGCCCAGTTGCAGGCGCTTGGCCAGAGGTACTGCCAATACGGCGGCGCAGAGGAATACCACTGCGCCCTGCAGCAGGCTGCCGTCGTGAGGCATGCGAATCTCCTGTTCAAATAGTCCGAGATTAACAGCTCGCCACGTCCCTCGCGTTGATCCAGGCCGTCTCGACGCCGGGGTTATGGCCTAGAATGCCGGCCTTCCAACCCACTACACGAGCACCATGAACAGCGCCGCCATCGCCATCCTGCAACAACATCTGTGTGTGGCACTCGCCGCCCCGCCAGACGAGGCACGTCGCCTGTTCCATGGGCGCGGCCGGCAATGGCCGGGGCTGGAGCAGGTGACGGTCGACTGGCTGCAGGGGGTGCTGCTGGTGTCGCTGTTCCGCCAGCCCGGTGAGGTGGAGCTGGCCGAGTTGCGGCAGATGCTGCTGGCGCTGACCAGGGAGCTGGTCTGGCAGCACAGTGGCGCGGGTCACCTGCTTCTGCAGCACCGCTACCTGCCCGACAGCACGACCGAGTTCCTGTGGGGAGAGCCCATCGACGGCGGCGAGATCGTCGAGGACGGCCTGCGCTATCGGCTGGATTTCGCGCGCAAGCAGAACAGCGGCCTGTTCCTCGACATGCGCCTGGGACGCAGCTGGGTGCGCGAGCGCGCGGCCGGGCTGCGGGTGCTCAACCTGTTCGCCTACACCTGCGGTTTTTCCGTGGCGGCCATCGCCGGTGGCGCTGCGCGGGTGGTCAATCTGGACATGTCGCGGCCGGCGCTGAGCCGCGGACGAGACAACCACCGGCTCAATGGTCACGACCTGGCGCAGGTGAGCTTCCTGGGCCACGACCTGTTCAACTCCTGGGGCAAGCTGCGCCGTGAGGGGCCTTTCGATCTGATCATCGTCGACCCGCCGAGCTTCCAGAAGGGCAGCTTCGTGCTGCCCCGCGACTACGCCAAGATCATGCGCCGGCTCCCGGAGTTGCTGGCGCCGGCGGGGCAGGTGCTGGCCTGCTGCAATGATCCGGCCGTCACACCGGCTTTCCTCATCGCCGAGATGGCCCGCGAGGCCCCGCAGCTGCAGTTCATCGAACGCCTGGGCAACCCGCCGGAGTTCATTGATAGGGACCCGGACGCGGGGCTCAAGGTCCTGCGGTTCGTGGCTCAGGACGCGACGGGCGACAGCCAGGACGGGCGCTGACGATCGCGCTGGTAGGTGGTGGACGCCAGCACCTGCACCACGAAGTCTTCCAGGCGTTGCGGCGAGAGCCCGCTGAGTACTTCGCTCTGCAGCAGAATCTGCACGGGCGAGGGCACCTGGCGGGTCAGGGTGGCGATTTCTTCCACGGCGTTGAAGCCCCCGCGCCCGCCCTGGGTGCAGATCACCGAGATGCGCTTGGACGACAGGTCGTGGTCGGCCAGGAAGCTGCGCAGCGGCGCGGCCAGGCCTTTCATCCACACCGGGGTGAGCAGCACGATGTGGTCGAAGCGTTCGAGCGTCGGCCCTTCGTACAGGTAGTCGGGCCGGCTGCGTAGCCAGGCATCGAGCATGCAGCGCCAGTCGCCACTGGCGCCGGCGCGCGGCTTGCTGTCACGGATCAGGGCCAGCGGCCAGCCGGTGAGCTGGGTCAGTTCGTCGGCCACCAGGCGGGTATTGCCGGTGCGTGAATAACACACCAGAAGAATGTTGCTCATGACGACCTCCATCGCACGGCTCGGGCTTGCTTGCAGCCTACGCGTCGGTGACGTGGCGAGTTTGATCCGTATCAAGGGAAGTGCAGGCGGGCGCAAAAACGAGAACGCCCCGCATGGGCGGGGCGTTCGCTGACTTCGGAAGGGCTTATTCCTTGACCTTCATGTCCAGCGACAGGTCGCGGGCGGCCTTGGTGGCAAGGATGCCCATCAGCTGGCCGATCTCGTCCTGGCGGCTGGCGCTGGCGCCGTTGCCGGAACCGCCCATCATCACGCCGGGCACCGGCGCCTGGGAGGCGGCTTCGGCCCACACCTTGTTGATCTGCACCAGGGCATCCAGCTTGGGTTGCAGGGCGCCGTCCGCCTCGATCACCGCCTTGCGCGCATAGGCCTCGGCGTCGGCGGTGATCTTGGTGGCCTGGGCGGTGATGCTGGCCTTGTCACGCAGCAGCTCGGCCGTCTGCTTCTCGATCTCGGCACGCTGCTTCTCGCGCTCGGCGTTGATCACGGCCAGCTGCTTCTCGGTTTCGGCCTGGGTGGTCTGTTCGATCTGGTCGCGCAGGGTTTCCTGGCGGCGGGCTTCGACTTCCTTCTCACCGCGGGCGGTGACCAGGAGCTTCTCTTCCTCTTCCTTCAGGCGGTTCTGCCGGGCCACGGCCAGTTCGGCCAGGGCCTGCTGGACCTTGACCATGCGCTGCTTGTACTGCGGGTTGGGGTCGACGTTGGTGATGCGCGCCTCGACCACTTCCACGCCGTACTTGCGGAACTGCTGCTGCTTGCGCACCGGGATGCCCTTGTCGTCCACCACTTTTTCGGTGATGAACTGGCTGGCGTTGTTGTCGCCGAAGTTGCCCTGCTCGGTGCCGGCCTGGAGGATCGCGGTCTGGCTCGGCAGGTGGCCGCGCGGGCCGCGGATTTCCTTGCGCTTGATCAGGTACAGGCCGTCATTGAGCTGGTTCTCGAACTCGGCGGCGAACTCGCTGCGCGCGCCGGCGTAGTAGTCGTCGGCGCTCATCAGCGAGGCGGTGGCCTGCAGGGTTTCCTTGATGGCCGGGACCAGGGCGGTCTTGATGAAGTTTTCCGGGTTGCGGTATTCCTGGGCGATCTTGAGGAACTGGTCGCCGCCAGGCAGGCGGAAGCGCGCCGAGGATTCGACCTTGGCGTCGACGTTGCCGAGGAACACGATCGGGAAGGCCTCGATGGTGGCGCCCAGGCTGTCGTTGTCGCTGGTGTCGTCGATCTCCAGGGCTTCGGTGAGCACCGACTGCACGCTGAGGGCCTTTTTCCAGGGCGTGGCGCGGCCGAACCACTTGGTGGCGTAGCCCACGTCGTCGACGATCTTCTCTTCGCCGAAGATGGTCCGCACGTGAGTGACGAAGCCTGCCTCGTTATAGAAGAACACGCCGTTGAAGCCGACGAAGCCGATGGCGGCGACCAGCGCCGGGACACCAACGTACTTGAACAGGGAGAGTTTCGAGGGAGTGCCGCTGGGGATTTCCATGATCGTTCCTTGACTGCGGGAAAGGTGCGCGCATGCTGCGCAGCCGCGAAGAGGGCGTCAAGTGGCACTGTGCCGGTATGTGGGCTGGCTCTCGCCGATCTGTCAGGCGAGGGCGAAGGGCGCCTGGTGCAGACCCTCTTCGTCGATCTGCAGGGCCCAGCCCTGCTGGTCCCAGTCGCCGAGGACGATGCGTCGGGCGCTTTGGCCGTTCACTTCGAGTGCATGTTCGGCGGGGCGATGGGTATGGCCGTGGATCAGGGTGCGCACGCCATGCTCGGCCATGATTCGTGGCACCTCTTCCGGGGTCACGTCGATGATCTCGCGGGCCTTCATGCGCGTCTGCGCGCGGCTCTCGCTGCGCAGCTTGCGCGCCAGCTTGTGGCGGGTGCCGAGCGGCAGGTTGCGCAGGATGAACAAGGAGAGCGGGTTGCGCAGCAGGCGACGCAGCTTCATATAGCCGACATCCAGGGTGCACAGGCTGTCGCCGTGCATCAGCAGCACCGGCTCGCCATTGAAGTGCACGATGCTCGGGTCTTTCAGCAGGGTGCAGCCGGCTTCGCGGCAGAAGGCGCGGCCGATCAGGAAGTCACGGTTGCCGTGCATCAGGTAGAGGCGCGTACCGGCATCGCTCAGTTCGCGCAGGGCGCGGGCGATGTCGTGCTGGAACGGCGACATGCCGTCATCGCCGACCCACACCTCGAAGAAGTCGCCAAGGATGTACAGGGCCTCGGCCCCGCGGGCGCGGGTCTGCAGGAAATGCAGAAACGCCCGGGTGATGTCCGGGCGTTGCTCTTCCAGGTGCAGATCGGAGATCAGCAGGATCATGTCATTCAGCAGACCGATAAAAACGTAGCGAGCGACGGCTAGGCTAGGCGCGGACAGTTGAGGAAGCGCAGTTTACAAAGGGTAAATGAGCATTCCGAAGCTGGCCGCAACGACGCGTAGCCTAGCGCAGTAGTTTTTGGCGGTCTGTCAGACGACTTCGGCTTTCTCGATGATCACGTCTTCCACCGGTACGTCCTGATGGCCGGACTTCATGGTGGTGGCCACGCCCTTGATCTTCTCGACCACGTCCATGCCCTCGGTCACCTGGCCGAACACTGCATAGCCCCAGCCCTGCATGGTCGGTGCGGTGTGGTCGAGGAAGCCGTTGTCGGCGACGTTAATGAAGAACTGCGCGGAGGCCGAGTGCGGGTCCATGGTGCGGGCCATGGCGACGGTGCCGACCTTGTTGGAGAGGCCGTTGTTGGCTTCGTTCTTGATCGGCGCGCGGGTCGGCTTCTGCTTCATGCCCGGCTCGAAACCACCGCCCTGGATCATGAAGTTGCTGATCACGCGGTGGAACACGGTGCCGTTGTAGTGGCCGTCGCGCACGTACTGCTCGAAGTTGGCGGCGGTTTCCGGGGCCTTGTCGGCGAACAGTTCCAGGGTGATGACGCCGTGGTTGGTGTGCAGCTTGATCATGGAGATGCGCTCTCGAATTCGGGCAAGGCGGGCAGGGCGGCGGCGCGTTCGCGCCAAAAGGCCACTCCCGGTCGCTTTGCGGCTGTCAGGGATATAGCGGGTTGAGTATCATACGGGCTTTGTCTCGACCGGCCTACCTCCCGCGCGGAGGCCGCACCGCATCTAAGGACACCATGAGCAAGCCCACCGTCGAAAAAGCCGCCAACTTCCTGCGTCCCATCGTCCAGGCTGACCTGGACAGCGGCAAGCACAGCAAGATCATCACCCGCTTCCCGCCGGAGCCCAACGGCTACCTGCATATCGGCCACGCCAAGAGCATCTGCCTCAACTTCGGCCTGGCCCAGGAATTCGGCGGCGAGTGCAACCTGCGTTTCGACGACACCAACCCGGCCAAGGAAGACCAGGAATATATCGACGCGATCAAAGCCGACGTCGAGTGGCTGGGCTTCCAGTGGGCCGGCGAGGAGCGCTACGCCTCCAATTACTTCGACCAGCTGCATGACTGGGCCATCGAGCTGATCAAGGCCGGCAAGGCCTTCGTCTGCGATCTGAACGCCGAGGAAATGCGCGAATACCGCGGCAGTCTGACCGAGCCGGGCAAGAACAGCCCGTTCCGCGATCGCTCCGTGGAAGAGAACCTCGATCTGTTCGCCCGCATGAAGGCCGGCGAGTTCCCGGACGGTGCCCGTTCGCTGCGCGCCAAGATCGACATGGCCTCGCCGAACATCAACCTGCGCGACCCGATCCTCTACCGCATCCGCCACGCCCATCACCACCAGACCGGCGACAAGTGGTGCATCTACCCGAGCTACGACTTCACCCACGGTCAGTCGGACGCCCTGGAAGGCATCACCCACTCCATCTGCACCCTGGAGTTCGAGGATCACCGCCCGCTGTACGAGTGGTTCCTGGCCAACCTGTCGGTGCCGGCGCAGCCGCGCCAGTATGAGTTCGCCCGTCTCAACCTGAACTACACCGTCACCAGCAAGCGCAAGCTCAAGCAGCTGGTCGACGAGAAACACGTACAGGGCTGGGATGACCCGCGCATGTCGACCCTGTCCGGCTATCGCCGCCGTGGCTACACCCCGGCCTCGATCCGCACCTTCTGCGACATGATCGGCGTCAACCGCGCCGGCGGCGTGGTCGATATCGGCATGCTGGAATTCGCCATCCGCGAGGACCTGGACGCCAACGCCGCGCGTGCCATGTGCGTGCTCAAGCCGCTGAAAGTGGTGATCACCAACTACCCGCAAGGCCAGGTCGAAAACCTCGAACTGCCGCGCCATCCGAAGCAGGACATGGGCGTGCGCGTGCTGCCGTTCAGCCGCGAGATCTACATCGACGCCAGCGACTTCGAGGAAACCCCGCCGGACGGCTTCAAGCGCCTGATCCCGGGCGGCGAAGTGCGTCTGCGCGGCAGCTACGTGATCCGCGCGGATGAAGCCGTGAAGGACGCGCAAGGCAATATCGTCGAGCTGCGCTGCTCCTACGACGAGAACACCCTGGGCAAGAACCCGGAAGGCCGCAAGGTCAAGGGCGTGATCCACTGGGTGCCGGCCGCCGAGAGCGTGGAATGCGAAGTGCGCCTGTACGACCGCCTGTTCCGCTCCGCCAACCCGGAGAAGAGCGAGGAGGGCGGCAGCTTCCTCGACAACATCAACCCGGACTCGCTGGTGGTCCTCACCGGCTGCCGCGTCGAGCCGTCGCTGGCCAACGCAGCTGCCGAAGAGCGTTTCCAGTTCGAGCGCGAGGGTTACTTCGTCGCCGACCTGAAGGACACCCAGCCGGGCAAGCCGGTGTTCAACCGTACCGTCACCCTGCGCGACACCTGGGGGCAGTAAATGGCTCTGAGCATTTACAACACCCTGAGCAAGACCAAGGACATTTTCCAGCCGCTGGAAGGCAACAGCGTGCGCATGTACGTGTGCGGCATGACCGTGTACGACTTCTGCCATATCGGCCATGCCCGTGTGATGGTGGCCTTCGACGTGGTCACCCGCTGGCTGCGCGCGCGCGGCTATGACGTGACCTACGTGCGCAACATCACCGACATCGACGACAAGATCATCAAGCGCGCCAACGAGAACGGCGAGCCGTTCGAAGCGCTGGTGGAGCGCATGATCGCCGCCATGCACGAGGACGAGGCGCGCCTGAATGTGCTGCGCCCGGACATCGAGCCGCGCGCCACCGGCCATATCGCCGGCATGCACCAGATGATCCAGACCCTGATCGACAAGGGCTTTGCCTACGCGCCGGGCAATGGTGACGTGTACTACCGCGTCACCAAGTTCGAGACCTACGGCAAGCTGTCGCGGCGCAAGATCGACGAGCTGAAGATCGGCGCGCGCATCGAGGTCGACGAGATCAAGGAAGACCCGCTGGACTTCGTCCTGTGGAAAGGCGCCAAGCCGGACGAGCCGAGCTGGGACTCGCCCTGGGGCAAGGGTCGGCCGGGCTGGCACATCGAGTGCTCGGTGATGTCCACCTGCTGCCTGGGCGAAACCTTCGACATCCACGGCGGCGGCCCGGACCTGGTATTCCCGCACCACGAGAACGAGATCGCGCAGAGCGAGGCGGCCACCGGCAAACTCTACGCCAAGGCCTGGATGCACGCCGGCGCGGTGCGCGTGGACGGTGAGAAGATGTCCAAGAGCCTGGGCAACTTCTTCACCATCCGTGAGGTGCTGGAGAAGTACCACCCGGAAGTGGTGCGCTACCTGCTGGTGTCCAGCCACTACCGTAGCCCGATCAACTACTCCGAAGACAGCCTGAAGGAAGCCAAGGGCGCTCTGGAGCGCTTCTACAACGGCCTGAAAGGCCTGCCGGAAGTGGCGCCGGCTGGCGGCGAAGCCTTCGTCGAGCGCTTCGGCGCGGCCATGGACGACGACTTCAACTCGCCGGAAGCCTGCGCCGTGCTGTTCGAGATGATCCGCGAGGTCAACCGCCTGCGTGAGTCGGATGAACAGGCCGCCGCCGGCCTGGCCGCCCAGCTCAAGCAGCTGGCCGCCGTGCTCGGCGTGCTGCAGCTGGAGCCGGAGGCCTTCCTTCAGGCCGGCGCCGCCGGCAAGGTCGATGCCGCCGAAGTCGAAGCCCTGATCGCCGCGCGCCTGCAGGCCCGTGCCGACAAGAACTGGGCCGAAAGCGACCGCATCCGCGACCAGCTCACCGCCATGGGCGTGGTGCTGGAAGACGGCAAGGGCGGCACCACCTGGCGCCTGGCCGAGTAAGCGATTGCGCTGCATGAAAAAGGCCGCCCTCGGGCGGCCTTTTTCATTTCTGCAGTTCTAGCGTTTGCCGCTGTACCAGATTACCCGGCTGACGCCACGGGTGACCGCCACATAGGCCAGGCGCAGGTTCTCGTCGCACATGGCCTGGTCGTAGCTGTTGCGGAACAGACCGCAATGGGCATAGAGCGCGTTGCGCAGCGGATGCGACTCGGGGCTGCCACCGTCGTCGAGGATGATCGCCACCTCGCCCTGCAGACCCTTGGCGCGGTGGATGCTGTAGGCGCGCACCGGCAGGCTTGGGTCCAGCTGGGCCTGCACCTGTTTCAGCGCGTCGTTGCGCCGACCCAGCAGTAGCACCGGGTTGCGCTCGCGGCTGCCGCGCTGAGCGACGTGTGCACACTGCGCGGTGATTTCCTGCAGCAGCTCGGGCAGCTGACGCTTGAGGTCGAAGTTCTCGATTTTGCGCACGCCGTGATCGCCCGGCTGCGCGGCCTTGATCGCCTGGCTGCGCTTGGCCTGTTTGCAGGCGACGCCCGCCAGCAGCGCCTCGGCATCGCGCAGGATCGGTTCGATGCTACGGAAGTTGGCGGTCAACATCAGCACCTGGCTCTTGGCCTTGCCGCGGCTGGGGAAGTGGCGGTCGAAGTCGAGGAACAGCTCTGGCGAGCTGCCGCGCCAGCCGTAGATCGACTGCCAGTCGTCACCGATAGCCATCAGGCTGACCGCCTTGCCGCGGCCGGCCAGGGCGCGGTGCACGGCCTGCAGCCAGTGGACGATTTGTGGCGAGATATCCTGGAACTCGTCGATCAGCAGATGGCGCAGCGGCTCGATAGCCTCCGCCGGCAGCTCCTCGGCGCCGGTCAGGCACTCGCCAAGCTGGCGGAACGCGGTATCGAAGGTGGTGACGCCCTGCGCCTGCAACAGCGCCTGCAAGCGCGCCCAGAAACTGGCGAGTGCCTGCAGAAACAGGCGCTCGCGCGGCGCGCAGTCCAGCGTGGCCGCATCGAGTCGGTCCGGGCGCAGGCCGAGGCTCTCGGCGAAGCAGCCCTGCTGGTAGAACACCTCGAACAGTGGTGCGGCGCGCAGTTCGCCGGCCAGGCGCAGGCCCTCCTGCGGCGGCTTGCCGACGGCTTCGGGCAGGGCCACACCGAGCAGCTCATGCACCCGCTGGCGGAAGGCGGCGTCGCTGGTGTAGAGCTCATCATAAGCCTGGCGTAGCAGGCGCTGTTGCGCGGGCGGCAGGCGGCCACCGGCGGGGGCGTCGGGCTCCTCGCTGGCGCCGCTACCGAGCTGCTCGAACCAGTTCGGTGCGCCCAGCAGCACCTTGGCCTGCTGCGCCATGGCCGAATGGAAGGTGCGCACGCACTGGCGCGCATGGGCCTCGTCGAAGGGGAACTGCCAGAAGGCCAGCAGGCGCAGCAGCTGGCCGCGCAGCTCGGCGCAGGAGGCGTTGGTGAAGGAGATCACCGTGAGGCTGCTTGTAGGGGTCTGCAGGTGGCAGAGCATGAACACCACGCGCAGGAGCAGGGTGGTGGACTTGCCCGAGCCGGCGCCGGCGAAGATGCGCGCCAGTGGGGCGCGGCAGAGGATCATCGCCCACTGCTCGTCGGACGGCGCGCCGATCAGCCCGGCTGTCACCGCCTCGGCGACGCGGGCACGCATGGCAGCGATCTGGGCGTCACTGATCTTCAGGCGGGCGCTGGAATAGATGCCGGTAGGGGCAGGGGCAGGGCCGTCGCTGGCCTTCTTCTTGCGCCCGCCGGCCTTGGTCTTGCCGCTGCTAGCGGGGCGCTTGGCGCGCGGTTGCGGTTGGCGCAGCTTGGCCGCGGCTTCGCGTTCGGCGCGCAGGTATTCGGTGGTGCGGGGGAAGTAGCGCGCCAGGGTGCTGGAGAGCAGTGCCTGGTAGCGTTTGACGGCGGACAGCATGGCAACTCGGAAAGCAGATGCGGTCCGCCATCATACGGGCTTTGCCCCGGCAATGGGCCAGCGGTTCAGGGCTCCAGCGTGGCGAGTATCTCCAGGGCAATGCGTACCCGCTCGGCATTCGGGTAGTTGCGGTTGGCCAGGATCACCAGGCCGGTGTCGCGGGCCGGCACCAGCGCCACGTAGGCGCCGAAGCCATTAGTCGAGCCGGTCTTGTTCAGCAGCAGGTCACCCTCGGCAGGTTGCGGCGTGGCGAAGCGCTCCACCGCATGTGGCTCAAGGGCCATCTGCGACGAGTTGTCGGCCTGCAGACGCTGCAGGGTGATGGGGTAGGCGTAGCGCTCCCAGCCCAGGCCCTGGGTCATGTCGCCGACCCGGTAATAACCCTGGTGGGTGGTGGCGATGGCCTGGCGCAGCGGCACCGGCAGTTGTGACGGATCGAGGTTGGCCTCGACGAAGCGCAGCATGTCGGTGGCTGTGGACTTCACCCCGTAGGCCTCGGCATCCAGCGGGCCCGGCTGTACGCGGATCGCCTGGTCGTCGCGGTAGCCCCAGGCATAGCGCGCCATCTTGCTCTGCGGTACGTGCACATGACTCTCTGTCATGCCCAGCTGCGGGAACAGTTGGCCCTCCAGCAACTGGTCGAAGGGTTTGCCCAGGCTGGCGGCGGCCAGGTGGCCGAACAGGCCGATGCTGGGGTTGGAGTACAGGCGCTGGCTGCCGGCGGCGTAGGCGGGTTGCCAGGCGCGGTAGTAGTCGAGCATCTGCCGCTCGCTGCGTACGGCATCTGGGAACTGCAGCGGTAGGCCGCCGGGCGTGTAGGTCGCCAGGTCGAGCAGGCTGATGCGGTCGAAGGCGCTGCCGCGCAGCGCCGGCAGGTGCTGGCTGGCCGGGTCGTCCAGGCTCAACTTGCCCTCGGCCTGGGCGTAGGCGCCGAGGGTGGCGGTGAACAGCTTGCTCACCGAGCCCAGCTCGAACAGGCTGTGCTCGTTCACCGCCTGGCTGCTCTCGCGGGAGGCGACGCCGTAATTGAAGAAATGCCGTTCGCCCTTGTGCACGATGGCCACGGCCAGGCCGGGAATCCGGTACTGCTCGATGGCCGGCTGCACGGCGGCATCGACGGTGGCGCGCAGCTTATTCGGCTGCGCCAGGGCCGTCTGGCCAATCAGCAGCAGGGCCAGGGCGGTGATGGTGAGTCGCATGAGTCTTCCTTCAGCTCATCGGCGGCAGCCGGCGCGGCACCGAGGTTTTCTTGACGATGGCGGTGTTGGTCTCGGCATAGACGTTGATGCGGTCCAGCAGTTCATCGAGCTGCTCCATGGAGCGCACGTGCAGGCGGGCGACGAAACAGTCCTCGCCGGTGATCTTGTCGCACTCGGTGAACTCGGGGATCGACTGGATCTGCCGCTCCACCTCCTGCAGCTTGCCGGGCAGCGGGCGCACGCGAACGATGGCCTGCAGCTGGTAGCCGAAATGGCGCGGGTCCACCTCCACGGTGTAGCCCTTGATCACACCACGCTCCTCTAGGCGACGCAGGCGCTCGGCCACGCTGGGCGAGGACAGGCCGCTGATCTGCGCCAGCGCCTTGAGCGAGCGGCGCGAGTCTTCCATCAGGGCGTTGAGTAGCAGCTGGTCGATTTCGTCGGTCATGGCGTGCCTGTTAGGTTTTTTAGTGAGTTCGCCTTCGTAATAAAGGCGATGCTCCTGTTTCGCCTTAGATTAGCCCTGGAGGTGGGCGTGCGGGTAGCCGAATAATGAGCGCACCCCGACCGGAGACTCCGACCATGGACAAGACCCTCAAGCGCGGCTCGCTGGAAATGATCGCGGCGATGCTTATTTCCGGCACCATCGGCTGGTTCGTCCTGGTGTCCGGCCAGTCCGTGATCGACGTGGTGTTCTGGCGCTGCGTGATCGGCGGCGCCATGTTGCTGCTAGTGTGCGCCGCGCTCGGCCTGTTGGGCCGCGAGCTGCTGAGCCGGCGAGTCCTGGTCCTGGCGCTGGTCAGCGGCGTGGCCATCGTTGGTAACTGGCTGCTGCTGTTCGCCTCCTACTCCAAGGCGTCCATCGCCATCAGCACGGCGGTGTACAACGTGCAGCCGTTCATGCTGGTGGGCCTGGCTGCGCTGTTCCTCGGCGAGCGCATCACCCTGGCCAAGCTGGCCTGGCTGGGCCTGGCCTTCCTCGGCATGCTGGCCATCGTCAGCGCCCACGGCGATAGCGGCACCTCGGGCGAGAACTACTTGCTGGGCATCGCCCTGGCCCTGGGTGCGGCGCTGCTCTATGCGGTGGCGGCGCTGATCGTCAAACGCCTCTCCGGCACGCCGCCGCACCTGATCGCGCTGATCCAGCTGCTCACCGGCATCTTCATGCTGGCGCCGCTGGCCAGTTACCAGCTGCCCGAGCAGCCGCCGGCGTGGGCCAGCCTGGCGGCCCTGGGCATCCTGCATACCGGGGTGATGTACATGCTGCTGTACAGCGCGATCCAGAAACTGCCGACGGCGCTGACCGGGGCGCTGTCGTTCGTCTACCCGATCGCGGCGATCTTCGTCGACTGGCTGGCCTTCGGTCATCGCCTCAGCCCGCTGCAGTGGCTGGGCGTGGCGGCCATCCTGCTGGCCGCGGCCGGCATGCAGCAGGGCTGGAGCCTACGTCGGCGGCGTCTGGCTGCGGCCTGAGGATCAGTCGTCGCGGGTCAGCACTTCCAGCAGCTCGATCTCGAACACCAGATTGGAGTTCGGCGGGATCGAGCCGACCTGGCGCTCGCCATAAGCCAGGTGCGCCGGCACCCAGAGCTTGCGCTTGCCGCCGACCTGCATGCCCATCAGGCCCTGGTCCCAGCCCTGAATTACCCGGCGCGTGCCGATCACGCACTGGAACGGCTTGCCGCGCGAGTAGGAGGAGTCGAACTCAGTACCATCCTCCAGCCAGCCGCGGTACTGGGTGGTGATCAGCGCGCCCTTGACGGCGGCCTTGCCGCTGCCGAGTACCAGGTCTTCGATTTTCAGTTCGCCGTTCATGCCAATGATTGTCGTGCTGTGGTCGGGGCTGGCGTTTTAGCCGGCTAGGGCGGCGCTGGCAAGTATGCGACTTATTTCTACTTGCCCATGGCAAGAGAGATTCGTTAGCGTTCGCCCTCACCGCAGCAGTCGCATCATGGAAGTGGAGTCGTTATGACGCGTGCGCACCCCCTGACGGGCAACCTGCTCGAACGCCGCCTGCAAGCCCGGCGCCTGATGCAGATCGCCAACGTGTTGTGCCTGGTATTGCTGTTGATCGGCACACAGACGGTGCTGGCCCATCTGTGGCTGGACACCGCACTGGTCGGGCTGGCGCTGGTGGCCGTGCTGATCGGTCGACGGCTCAACCAGTGCGGCCTGGTAGATGCCTCGATTCGCCTGGTGCTATTCATTCTCACGGCGCTGGTGACCATTTCCCTGTGGTTCAGTCAGGGCCTGTACAGCGGCGCGCTGCTGGCGTACCCGGGCATCCTCATCGTCGCGGGCATGGTGGCGCCGCTGCGCCTGTTTCTCGGCCTGCTGCTGAGCATGCTGGCGGCCGTGGCGGTGTTGACCTACGCGGCACTCAGCGGCCTGCAGCACTTCGAACCGCTGCCGATGGGCGTCGGGCGCATGATCAATGTCAGCAGCATCCTGCTGATGTGCGCCGCCGCGGTCTGGCTGCTGGCCAGCGATCTGCGCAAGACGCTGCTGCGCCTGCAGCAGGAAATAGCGCGGGTAAAGGATTCCGAGGCCAGCTTCACCCACCTGGCCCAGCACGACGCCCTGACCAACCTGCCCAACCGCCTGCTGCTGCGCGACCGCGTGGACCAGGCCATCGGCCATGCCCGTCGTGACGGACGCCAGGTGGCGCTGCTGTTTCTCGATCTGGACAACTTCAAGACCATCAACGATTCCCTCGGCCATGCCGCCGGCGACGAGCTGTTGCAGGAGGTGGCGCGGCGCCTGCGCGAGACGCTCAGCGACATCGATACGGTGAGTCGCCAGGGCGGCGACGAGTTCCTGGTGGCGCTGGCCGATGTCGATGACCTGGCTATGGTGTCCTCGCTGGCGGGCAGGATGCAGCGCCGTCTGGCGCAGCCCTTTACCCTCAAGGGCATGCAGCTGGTCACGTCCATCTCGATCGGCATCGCGCTGTTCCCCGGGGATGGCGAGGACTTCGATACGTTGCTCCGGCATGCCGACATGGCCATGTACCAGGCCAAATCGGCTGGACGCAATGCCTACTGTTTCTTCGATGAGCGGATGAACGCCGACAACCGCGAGCGCCTGGCCCTGGAGCTGGACCTGCGCCAGGCGCTTAGCCGCGACGAATTCGTGCTGCATTACCAGCCGATCGTCGACCTGCGCAGCGGCAGGCTGCTGGCTGCCGAGGCACTGTTGCGCTGGCGCCACCCCGAGTTCGGCCTGCTGGGGCCGGATCGCTTCATCGGTGCGGCCGAGCGCTCGGGCCTGATCGTCGAGATCGGCGAATGGGTGCTGGGCGAGGCCTGCCGCCAAGCCATGCTGTGGCAGGCGGGCGGTTTGCCGCGTTTCGTGATGTCGGTGAATCTGTCTGCGGTGCAGTTTCGCCGAGGCAACCTGGGCGAGGTGGTACAGGCGGCGCTGACGCGCTACGGCCTGTCACCGTCCGGGCTCGAACTGGAGCTGACCGAGTCCATCCTGCTGCAGGACTGCGAGCAGCTGCGCCAGTTGAAGGAGCTGGGGGTGAAGCTGTCGATCGACGACTTTGGTACCGGCTACTCCAACCTGGCCTACCTGCAGCGCTTCCAGGTTGACAAGCTGAAGATCGACCAGTCCTTCGTGCGCGGGCTTGGCGACAATCCGCAGAACCAGGCGATCGTTACCGCCATCGTGCAGATGGCCCGCAGCTTGGGCCTGCATACGGTCGCCGAAGGCATCGAGGACGAAGCGACCCGGCAGTTGCTGGTCGAGCTGGGATGCGATCAGGGGCAGGGCTATCTGTTTGCCCGGCCGCTGCCGGCGGCCGAGCTGAATTCCTTCGTCACACGGCAGTCGCTACCGGTCTGACTCAGACCTTCAACCCCTGTTCGCGCAGGCGCTTGTACAGGGTGTTGCGGCTCAGGCCCAGGCTGCGCGCCAGGTGTGAGATGTTGCCGCCGCAGGCCTGGTACTGGCTGGCCAGGTCGCCGGCCTCGATGGCGGGCTCGCAGGCGAGTAGGTTGTCGCTCGCGTTCTGCAGGTCGACGAAGAAGTCGTCCGGCAGGTGTTCGGCGCGGATCGGCTGGTCCTCGGCCATGGCCAGGGCGATCTGCATCACGCTGCTCAACTGGCGCAGGTTGCCGGGCCAGGGGTGGCGCTGGAACAGCTCCTGCACCTCGCGGCTGAGCCCGGCCCACTGGCTGGGTTCGCGGTGGTGTTCCCACACGCGCTGGAACAGTGCGGCCTTGTCGCTGCGCTCGCGCAGTGGCGGCAGCTCCAGGTTGAGGCCGCTGATGCGGTAGTAGAGGTCGGCGCGGAACAGCCCGGCGTCCACGTCCTGGCGCAGCGGGCGGTTGGTCGCCGAGACCAGGCGGATGTCCACCGGGTAGGGCTCGCCGCCGCCCAGCGGCTGCACGCTGCGCTCCTGCAGCACGCGCAGCAGGCGGGCCTGCACGGCCAGCGGCATGTCGCCGACCTCGTCGAGGAACAGGGTGCCTTTATGCGCCTTGCGAATCAGGCCGATGCTGCCTTTCTGGCTGGCGCCGGTGAAAGCGCCTTTCTCGTAGCCGAACAATTCCGACTCCACCAGTTCGGCGGGAATCGCCGCGCAGTTCACCGCGATCAGCGGCTGGCCGGCGCGCGAGCTGGCGTTGTGCAGGGCCTTGACGAATACCTCCTTGCCGGCGCCGGTCTCGCCCTGGATCAGGATCGGGATATCCTTCTCCACCAGGCGCTCGGCCTGGCGTACGGCCTTGTCTACCCGTGGATCACCGAGGTTGATATTGGCCAGGGTGAAGCCTTCCTGGCGCGGCGCCGGGGCCGCTTGCGGGCGGAAGTCGCGTGGCTGGATGCGCGGCTTGCGCGGGCGCTTGAGCTGGCCGTGGAAACGGTAGCGGCCGGCGGCGCGCAGGGCGAAGGGCAGGCTCTCCGGCTGGTTGAGCAGCTGCTGCAGCGGCACGTCGAACAGGCTCTCGATATTCACCCGCGACAGGCCGACGCCGAGCAGGCTGTCGGCGCGGCGGTTGGCCGAGACGATTTGCCCGGCCTCGTCGAACACCAGCAGGCCGGCCCACTGGCTGTCCAGGTTGTCCAGGCTGGTGTTGAAGCTGAGCTGGAAGTAGTCGTCCTTGAACAGGTTGAGGATCAGCCGGTTCTCCACCGACTGGCTCATCATCTTGACCATGCCCAGGGTGTGGGCCGGCGGTAGGTAGCTATCGCTGGAAACGTCGAGCACGCCGATCAACTGCCTGCTGGCATCGAAGATCGGCGAGGCAGAACCGGTCATGAAACGGTTGGCCTTGAGGAAGTGCTCGTCGCGCTGGATATGCACCGCCTGGCCGCAGGCCAGCGCCGTGCCGATGGCGTTGGTGCCGCTGTAGCGCTCCTGCCACCAGGCGCCGGGAGTGAAGCCGGCGGCCTGGCTCGGCTCGACGAAGCGGCGGTCGCCCCAGGACTGCAGCAGCTGGCCCTGGTTGTCGGCCAGCATGATCAGGCAGTTGGAGTTGGCCAGGATGTTTTCGTAGTAAGGCAGCACCTCCTGATGGGTGGTCTGCACCAGGAAATGCTGGCTCTCCAGCAGGGCGGAAACCTCGCCGGGCGCGGCCTGTCCGAAGGCCGGCTGGCTCTGGTGGGTGAGGCCGAAGTCGCGGCAGCGGCTCCAGGAATCGCGAACGATGGCGTCGTGGTTCGGCGCCGGGGCAGTGGCAGTCATGAGGGTCGCCTGGTTCTTGTCTTTCTTATGGGTACAGCTTCCGTGCTGGCCTCACCGTTACTGCAATAGGTGGGCCGGGGAGAGTGCCTTGCCCTCCCGGTCCCTGGCCGCGGGTGGGCAGGGGAAACAGCGTCCGCCCAGTGTTGTTCATTGCTGTTCAAAGTCAAAGGGCAAATTGTTCAGTTGTTCAGCTTTTACTGTTCAAGGCTGTTCAGTGCGTCGGCGTACTGCCCGCCCGTGCCTATTAATAAATTCTTATTTATCAGTTGTTTACGATGTATCTCCTGGCGTGCGGCGACGCTGGCACGAATGTCGCCTTATGGCTGTGTCGGCCGCGAGGGCTCTTCGCGGCGACGGGCGCAATAATCATAAGGACACGCCATGTCGTTAACGCTGGAACATGTCTGTCGCGTGGTCGACCAGCAGGTCTATATCGACGACGCCTGCCTGAGCTTCGAACCAGGCTCCTTCAATGTGCTGGTGGGTCGCACGCTCGCCGGCAAGACCTCGCTGATGCGGCTGATGGCGGGGCTGGACAAGCCCAGCAGCGGTCGCATCCTGATGCACGGCGCCGATGTCACCGGCGTGCCGGTGCGCCAGCGCAACGTGTCGATGGTCTACCAGCAGTTCATCAACTACCCGAACCTGACGGTGTTCGAGAACATCGCCTCGCCGCTGCGCCAGGCCGGCGTGGCCAAGGCGGAGATCGAGCGCAAGGTTCAGGAAACCGCGCAGATGCTGCGCATCGACAAGTTCCTCAAGCGCTACCCGCTGGAACTGTCCGGCGGCCAGCAGCAGCGCACGGCCATAGCCCGCGCGCTGGTCAAGGATGCCGACCTGGTGCTGTTCGACGAGCCGCTGGTGAACCTCGACTACAAGCTGCGCGAAGAGCTGCGCCAGGAGATGCGCGAGCTGTTCCGCGCCCGCCGCAGCATCGCCATCTATGCCACCACCGAGCCCAACGAGGCCCTGGCCCTGGGCGGCACCACCACCATCCTGCATGAAGGCCGGGTGATCCAGAGCGGCAGGACCACCGAGGTCTACCACCGGCCGCAACAGGTGCTGGCCGCCGAGCTGTTCTCCGAGCCGCCGATCAACCTGATGCGCGGGCGCATCAGCGACAGCGAGGTGAGCTTCGAGGACTTCGTGCACTTCCCGCTGACCGCCGAGTTGCGTGGTCTGGAGCAGGGCGACTACCGCTTCGGCGTGCGCCCCGGGCATATCGGTCTGGTGCCGTCCAACGACGACGACCTGGAGCTGGCGGTGATCGTCGAGCTGGCCGAGATCAGCGGCTCGGAGACCTTCCTGCACGTGCGCAGCGAGCACTTCGCCCTGGTCCTGCACCTGCAGGGCGTGCACGAGTACGACGTGGATGCGCCGATCCGCATCTACATCCCGACCCACAAGCTGTTCGTATTCGATACCCGGGACCAGCTGGTCCTGGCGCCGATCCGCCGGTCCTGAGGAGCGCAGCATGGCCGAGATACGCTTGCAGAACCTGGCGCACAGCTACAGCGCGCAACCGAGTGGGCCGGACGACTATGCCATCCGCGAGATGACCCATGTCTGGGAGCAGGGCGGCGCCTACGCGCTGCTCGGCCCGTCCGGCTGCGGCAAGTCGACCCTGCTCAACATCATCTCCGGGCTGCTTAGCCCGTCCGAGGGCCAGGTGCTGTTCGACATGCGCGAGGTCAACGACCTGCCGCCGCAGGAGCGCAACATCGCCCAGGTTTTCCAGTTTCCGGTGGTGTACGACACCATGACGGTGTTCGACAACCTGGCCTTCCCGCTGCGCAACCAGGGTCTGGCCGAGTCGCGCGTGACCAGCAAGGTGCACGAGATCGCCGAAGTGCTGGACCTGCACCCGCTGCTGCACAGGAAGGCGCGCAACCTGACCGCCGACGAGAAGCAGAAGGTCTCCATGGGCCGCGGCCTGGTGCGCGACGACGTGTCGGCGATCCTCTTCGACGAGCCGCTGACGGTGATCGATCCGCACCTGAAGTGGAAGCTGCGGCGCAAGCTCAAGCAGATCCACGAGCAGTTCAACATCACCATGGTCTACGTCACCCACGACCAGCTGGAGGCCTCGACCTTCGCTGACAAGATCGCGGTGATGTACGGCGGCCAGATCGTCCAGTTCGGCACCCCGCGTGAGTTGTTCGAGCGGCCGAAACACACCTTTGTCGGCTTCTTTATCGGCAGCCCCGGGATGAACCTGGTCGAGGTCACGCCCTATGCCGGCGGCGTGTGCTTCGGCCAGACCCGCGTACCGCTGGCGCCGGCGTTGTGCCAGCGCCTGACCGAGCTGGGCGGGCAGAAGCTCAAGCTGGGCATTCGCCCGGAGTTCGTGCATGTCAGCGACGAGCCCTTCGTCGACGCCCTGCGCGGCGAGGTGCGCCATGTCGAGGACCTGGGCACTTACAAGATCCTCACCCTCGAACTGGACGGCGTGACGCTCAAGGCGCGCCTGCAGGAGGACCTGCCGGTGCCGCACAAGGTGGCCTATATCGGCTTCCCGTCCCAGTGGCTGATGGTCTATGCCGATGACGTGCTGGTGGAGGTGCGGGCATGAACAAGGTGATCGACAACAAGGCCTGGTGGCTGGTGCTGCCGGTGTTCCTGCTGGTGGCGTTCAGCGCCATCCTGCCGATGATGACGGTGGTCAACTACTCGGTGCAGGACATCTTCGACGCCAGCACGCGCACCTTCGTCGGCGTCGAGTGGTACCAGCAGGTGCTGCAGGACGAGCGCCTGCACGACTCGCTGCTGCGCCAGTTCATCTTCTCCGCCTGCGTGCTGCTGATCGAGATCCCGCTGGGCATCGCCATTGCCCTGTGCATGCCGACCAAGGGTCGCTGGGCCTCGGCCTGCCTGATCATCATGGCCATTCCGCTGCTGATCCCGTGGAACGTGATCGGCACCATCTGGCAGATCTTCGGCCGCGCCGACATCGGCCTGCTCGGTTGGACCCTGAGCAAGCTGGGCATCAGCTACAACTACGCGGCCAACACCATGGACGCCTGGGTCACGGTGCTGGTGATGGACGTCTGGCACTGGACCTCGCTGGTGGCGCTGCTGTGCTATTCGGGCCTGCGCGCCATCCCCGACGTGTACTACCAGGCCGCGCGCATCGACCGCGCCTCGGCCTGGGCGGTGTTCCGCCACATCCAGCTGCCGAAGATGAAGAGCGTGCTGCTGATCGCCGTGATGCTGCGCTTCATGGACAGCTTCATGATCTACACCGAGCCCTTCGTGCTCACCGGCGGCAGGCCGGGCAACGCCACCACCTTCCTCAGTCAGACGCTGACCAAGATGGCGGTGGGGCAGTTCGACCTGGGGCCGGCGGCGGCGTTCTCGCTGGTGTACTTCCTGATCATCCTGCTGGTTTCCTGGGCGTTCTACACGGCCATGACGCACAACGACCAGAAGAGCTGAGGAGCCTGCCATGACCATTCGCAAAGCCCTGGCGCTGCTGCTCTACATCCTTTTCCTGCTGGTGCCCATCTACTGGCTGCTGAACATGTCGTTCAAGAGCAATACCGAGATCCTCGGCGGCCTGACCCTGTGGCCGCAGGACTTCACTCTGGCCAACTACCAGGTGATCTTCACCGATCCGAGCTGGTACAACGGCTACCTCAACTCGCTGTACTACGTGTGCCTGAACACCATTATTTCGCTGCTGGTGGCGCTGCCGGCGGCCTATGCGTTCTCGCGCTACCGCTTCCTTGGCGACAAGCACCTGTTCTTCTGGCTGCTGACCAACCGCATGGCGCCGCCGGCGGTGTTCCTCCTGCCGTTCTTCCAGCTGTACTCGTCGATCGGCCTGTTCGACACGCACATCGCCGTGGCCCTGGCCCACTGCCTGTTCAACGTGCCGCTGGCGGTGTGGATTCTCGAGGGCTTCATGTCCGGGGTGCCGAAGGAGATCGACGAGACGGCCTACATCGACGGCTACAGCTTCCCCAAGTTCTTCGTGAAGATCTTCATCCCGCTGATCGGCCCTGGCATCGGCGTCACGGCGTTCTTCTGCTTCATGTTCTCCTGGGTCGAGCTGCTGCTGGCGCGCACTCTGACTTCAGTGAACGCCAAGCCCATCGTGGCGGTGATGACCCGTACCGTGTCGGCCTCCGGCATCGACTGGGGCGTGCTGGCGGCAGCGGGGGTGCTGACCATCCTGCCGGGCATGCTGGTGATCTGGTTCGTCCGTAACCACGTGGCCAAGGGCTTTGCCCTGGGCCGGGTCTGAGGAGCAACGACTATGGAATGGATGGCCTGGACCCCGGTCACGGCGGCCTTCTTCGGCGGCATCGCGCTGCTGCTGGTGGGCATGACGATATGGGAAATCCGCTCGCCCTGCATCGAGCGCAGGGGCTTTCTGCCGATCGCCACTACCCGTGGCGACCGGTTGTTCATCGGCTTGCTCGGCAGCGCCTACCTGCATCTGCTGGTAGTGGGCGCGACCGACTGGAGCACCTGGATAGCCTCGGCGCTGTCCGTTGTGTGGTTACTGGTGGTGATGCGTTGGGGCTGACCGGCGGCCTGTCGTTCCGGTCGGTTTTCTATTCAAGCAAGGAGGAGTCTATGTTCGACAACAATTACAAGACCCGACATAGCATGGCGCTGGCAGCCCTGCTGACGTTGTCCGGATTGAGCGGTGCGGCCTGGGCGGATGCCTATGAAGAGGCGGCGAAGAAGTGGATCGACAGCGAGTTCGCGCCGTCCACCCTGACCAAGGAGCAGCAGCTCGCCGAGCTCAAGTGGTTCATCAAGGCGGCCGAGCCGTTCCGTGGCATGGAGATCAATGTCGCCTCGGAGACCATCGCCACCCACGAGTATGAAGCCAAGGTGCTGGCCAAGGCCTTCAGCGAGATCACCGGGATCAAGCTCACCCACGACCTGATGCAGGAAGGCGACGTGGTCGAGAAGCTGCAGACCCAGATGCAGTCCGGCAAGAACATCTACGACGGCTGGGTCAACGACTCGGATCTGATCGGCACCCACTTCCGCTACGGCAAGGCGGTGGCGATCAGCGACATGATGGCCAACGAAGGCAAGGACTTCACTTCGCCGACCCTGGACCTCAACGATTTCATCGGCATCTCCTTCACCACCGGCCCGGACAAGAAGCTCTACCAGCTGCCCGACCAGCAGTTCGCCAACCTCTACTGGTTCCGCGCCGACTGGTTCGAGAAGCCGGAGCTGAAGGCCAAGTTCAAGGAAATCTACGGCTACGAGCTCGGCGTGCCGGTCAACTGGTCGGCCTACGAGGACATCGCCCAGTTCTTCACCGAGCATGTCAAGGAAATCGACGGCAAGCGCGTCTACGGCCACATGGACTACGGCAAGAAGGACCCGTCGCTGGGTTGGCGCTTCACCGACGCCTGGTTCTCCATGGCTGGTGGCGGCGACAAGGGTCTGCCCAACGGTGTGCCGGTAGACGAGTGGGGCATCCGCGTCGAAGGCTGCCGCCCGGTGGGCTCCAGCGTCGCCCGCGGCGGCGACACCAATGGCCCGGCGGCGGTCTATGCCACCACCAAGTACGTCGACTGGATGCGCCAGTACGCGCCGCCGGAAGCCCAGGGCATGACCTTTTCCGAGGCCGGCCCGGTACCGGCGCAGGGCAACATCGCCCAGCAGATCTTCTGGTACACCGCCTTCACCGCTGACATGACCAAGCCGGGCCTGGCCGTGGTCAACGAGGATGGCACGCCGAAATGGCGCATGGCTCCGTCGCCCAAGGGCCCGTACTGGGAGGAGGGCATGAAGCTCGGCTACCAGGACGCCGGTTCCTGGACCTTCCTCAAGTCCACCCCGGAGAAGCAGCGCCTGGCGGCCTGGCTGTACGCCCAGTTCGTCACCTCCAAGACCGTTTCGCTGAAGAAGACCCTGGTCGGCCTGACGCCGATCCGCGAGTCGGACATCAACTCCCAGGCGATGACCGACGCGGCGCCCAAGCTCGGCGGTCTGGTGGAGTTCTACCGCAGCCCGGCGCGGGTGCAGTGGACCCCTACCGGCACCAACGTGCCGGACTACCCACGCCTGGCGCAGCTGTGGTGGCAGTTCATCGCCGAGGCGGCCAGTGGCGACAAGACCCCGCAGGAGGCTCTGGACGGCCTGGCAGCGGCCCAGGACAGCATGATGGCGCGCATCGAGCGCTCTGGCGTGCAGGGTGAGTGCGGCCCGAAACTCAACGAGGAGAAGGACCCGCAGTACTGGCTGGACCAGCCGGGCGCGCCCAAGCCGAAGCTGGCCAACGAGAAGCCGAAGGGCGAGACCGTCAGCTACGACGAGCTGGTGAAGTCCTGGCAGCAGGCCCAGTAAGTTCAGTGCTGGAAACGAAAACGGCGCCTGTGGGCGCCGTTTTTTATTGCCGAAGCGACTTACGCGTGCAGGTGTTCTGCGGCGTACAGGGTGTTCTCCAGCAGGCAGGCGCGGGTCATCGGGCCGACACCGCCCGGCACCGGGGTGATCCAGCCGGCGCGCTCGACGGCGACGTCGAACTCCACGTCGCCGACCAGCTTGCCGTCGGCCTGGCGGTTGATGCCGACGTCGATGACGATGGCGCCTGGTTTGATCCACTCGCCCTTGACCAGGCCCGGCTTGCCGGCGGCCACCACCACGATGTCGGCCTGGGCCAGGTGGCCCGGCAGATCCTTGGTGAAACGGTGGGTGACGGTCACGGTGCAGCCGGCCAGCAGCAGCTCGAGGGCCATGGGACGGCCGACGATGTTGGAGGCGCCGACGACCACGGCGTGCTGGCCATGCAGGTCGACGCCGGTGCTTTCCAGCAAGGTCATGATGCCTTTCGGCGTGCAGGGGCGCAGCAGCGGCATGCGCTGGGACAGGCGGCCGACGTTGAATGGGTGGAAGCCGTCGACGTCCTTGTCCGGGTTGATGCGCTCGAGCAGTTGCGAGGCGTCCAGGTGGGCGGGCAGGGGCAGTTGCACCAGGATGCCGTCGATGGCGTTGTCGCGGTTGAGCTGGTCGATCAGCCCGAGCAGCTCGCCTTGGGTAGTAGTGGCGGGCAGGTCATGGGCCACGGAAACGAAGCCAACCTCCTCGCAGTCCTTGCGCTTGTGCGAGACGTAGACCTGGGAGGCCGGGTCGCTGCCGACCAGGATCACGGCCAGGCCAGGAGCGCGCAGGCCCTGCTGGCGGCGCTCGGCGACACGTTTGGCGATATCCTGGCGGAGGTTGGCGGCGATGGACTTGCCGTCGATCAGTTTTGCAGTCATGACGCGTGCTTAACCATGAGGAGGGGTGGAAAAAAGATCGCGCATTCTCGCACGGCAGCCCCGTCGGGCAAAGGCGCATGCATCGTCTGCTCCCGTAACTCCTTTTCCCAGCAGGATTTTTTTCATTTTCGTGTTGACGCTTGCAGAACGCCTCTATAAGATTCGCCCCGCTTGTCGAGCACAGCCAGCCGCTGGGTAAGATGGCAACGACCGGAAGCGGTTGGAGCTGTAGCTTAGAAGTCTGTTCCGCAGATGATTAAGCGCCCGTAGCTCAGCTGGATAGAGCATCCGCCTTCTAAGCGGATGGTCGCAGGTTCGAGTCCTGCCGGGTGCGCCATTTGGCGAATCAGGCACAAGCAACGCAATATGGTGGGCGTAGCTCAGTTGGTAGAGCACAGGATTGTGGCTCCTGGTGTCGTGGGTTCGATTCCCATCGTCCACCCCATATTCGAGAAAACGCCAGGCCCCAAGCCTGGCGTTTTCGTTTCAAGCATTACCACGCGGACGTGGTGAAATTGGTAGACACACCAGATTTAGGTTCTGGCGCCGCAAGGTGTGAGAGTTCGAGTCTCTCCGTCCGCACCATCTCCCTTGTAATCCCTCCTTATAGAGTTCGCTGCGCTCACGCATTTTGCGCAGGTGACTTCTGCTATTCGAGCTAATAGAATGCCTGCCTTTCGATTCTGGGTCGGAACGCCGGCCTATGTCTGTGCAACGAGGAATATCCATGCAAGTTTCTGTTGAAAGCACCTCCGCTCTCGAGCGCCGCATGACCATCGGCGTGCCGGCCGAGCGCATCGAGACCGAAGTGACCAAGCGTCTGCAGCAGACTGCCCGCCGCGCCAAGGTGCCTGGCTTCCGCCCGGGCAAGGTGCCGATGAATGTCATCCGTCAGCGTTATGAAGAGGCTGCTCGTCAGGAAGCTCTGGGCGACCTGATCCAGGCCACCTTCTACGAAGCCATCGTCGAGCAGAAGCTGAACCCGGCCGGCGCTCCGGCTGTCGAGCCGAAAGTGTTCGAGAAGGGCAAGGACCTCGAGTACGTTGCTACCTTCGAAGTGTTCCCGGAAATCAAGCTGGCCGGCTTCGACGGCATCGCCATCGAACGCCTGCAGGCTGACGTCACCGACGCCGACCTCGACAACATGCTGGAAATCCTGCGCAAGCAGAACACTCGCTTCGAGGCTGTCGAGCGCGCCGCCGAAAATGGCGACCAGCTGAACATCGATTTCGTCGGCAAGATCGACGGCGAAGCGTTCGCCGGCGGCAGCGCCAAGGGCACCCCGCTGGTGCTGGGTTCCGGTCGCATGATCCCGGGCTTCGAAGAGGCTCTGGTTGGCGTCAAGGCGGGCGAAGAGCGCGTGATCAACCCGACTTTCCCGGCTGATTACCAGAACCTGGACCTGGCCGGTAAGACCGCCGAGTTCACCGTGACCGTCAACAGCGTTTCCGCCCCGCAGCTGCCGGAGCTGAACGACGACTTCTTCGCCCTGTTCGGCATCAAGGAAGGCGGTCTGGAAGGCTTCCGTACCGAAGTGCGCAAGAACATGGAACGCGAGCTGCGCCAGGCCATCAAGTCCAAGGTGAAGAACCAGGTCATGGAAGGTCTGCTGGCCGCCAACCCGGTTGAAGTGCCGAAGGCCCTGATCGGTAACGAAGTGAACCGTCTGCGCGTGCAGGCTGTCCAGCAGTTCGGCGGTAACATCAAGCCGGACCAGCTGCCGGCCGAGCTGTTCGAAGAGCAGGCCAAGCGCCGCGTGGTACTGGGCCTGATCGTTGCCGAAGTGGTCAAGCAGGGTGAGCTGAAGGCCGACGAAGCTCGCGTTCGCGAGCTGATCGAGGAAATGGCCTCCGCCTACCAGGAGCCGCAGCAGGTCGTGGCCTGGTACTACAAGAACGACCAGCAGCTGAACGAAGTGCGTTCGGTTGTACTGGAAGAACAAGTTGTAGATACTGTTCTGCAGAAGGCCAAAGTGACCGATAAAGCGGTCTCCTACGAAGAAGCGGTCAAGCCGGCGGAAGCTCCGCAAGCAGCCTGATCCTTCGCCTCGTTCGAGCACAACCATAAGCCAGCCTTCGTGCTGGCTTATGCGTCTTTAGAGACATGACTATTAGGGAGAGATCGCTAGACATGTCGCATAACTCTTTCATGAACACCATGCCAGACATCCAAGCCGCCGGCGGCCTCGTGCCGATGGTCATCGAGCAGTCCGCTCGTGGCGAGCGTGCCTACGACATCTATTCGCGCCTGTTGAAGGAGCGGGTGATCTTCCTGGTCGGCCCGGTCGAGGACTACATGGCCAACCTGGTGGTCGCTCAGCTGCTGTTCCTCGAGGCCGAGAACCCGGACAAGGACATCCACCTGTACATCAACTCCCCGGGCGGTTCGGTGACTGCCGGCATGTCGATCTACGACACCATGCAGTTCATCAAGCCCGACGTGTCCACCATCTGCATCGGCCAGGCCTGCAGCATGGGGGCGTTGCTGCTGGCTGGCGGTGCCGCCGGCAAGCGCTACTGCCTGCCGCATTCGCGCATGATGATTCACCAGCCGCTGGGCGGCTTCCAGGGTCAGGCCTCGGATATCGAGATTCACGCCCGCGAGATCCTCACCATTCGCGAGCGCCTGAACAAGATCCTGGCCGATCATTGCCAGCAGCCGATCGATGTCATTGCCAAGGACACCGACCGTGACAACTTCATGAGTGCTGAAGAGGCGGTCAACTACCGCCTTATCGACAAGGTTCTGGAAAAACGCCCTGTCTGATCCCCGCTTCAGCGCAGCGGCCGGGCTCGCCCGGCCGTCCCGCAGGGTTGAAAATGCCCGCAATTGCCTTCATTTTGTGTTTCATGCCTACCGTATTGGATCGATCTAATGACTGACACCCGCAACGGCGAGGACAACGGCAAGCTGCTCTACTGCTCCTTCTGCGGCAAAAGCCAGCACGAAGTGCGCAAGCTGATCGCCGGTCCCTCGGTCTTTATCTGCGACGAGTGCGTCGACCTGTGCAATGACATCATCCGCGAGGAGGTGCAGGAAGCCCAGGCCGAAAGCAGCGCCCACAAGTTGCCTGCGCCCAAGGAAATCAGCGGCATTCTGGATCAGTATGTGATCGGTCAGGAGCGTGCCAAGAAGGTGCTCTCCGTCGCCGTGTACAACCACTACAAGCGTCTGAACCAGCGCGACAAGAAAGATGACGTCGAGCTGGGCAAGAGCAACATCCTGCTGATCGGTCCGACCGGTTCCGGCAAGACCCTGCTGGCCGAGACCCTGGCCCGCCTGCTCAATGTGCCGTTCACCATCGCCGACGCCACCACTCTGACCGAGGCCGGTTACGTGGGGGAGGACGTCGAGAACATCATTCAGAAGCTGCTGCAGAAGTGCGACTACGATGTCGAGAAGGCCCAGATGGGTATCGTCTACATCGACGAGATCGACAAGATCTCGCGCAAGTCGGACAACCCGTCCATCACCCGCGACGTGTCGGGCGAGGGCGTGCAGCAGGCGCTGCTCAAGCTGATCGAGGGTACTGTCGCCTCGGTTCCGCCGCAGGGTGGGCGCAAGCACCCGCAACAGGAGTTCCTGCAGGTCGACACGCGCAATATCCTGTTCATCTGCGGTGGCGCTTTCGCCGGCCTGGAGAAAGTCATTCAGGCTCGCTCCACCAAAGGCGGCATCGGCTTCAATGCCGAGGTGCGCAGCCCGGACCTGGGCAAGAAGGTCGGCGAGGCACTGCGTGAGGTAGAGCCGGACGATCTGGTGAAATTTGGTCTTATTCCGGAGTTCGTCGGTCGTCTGCCGGTCATTGCCACCCTCGACGAATTGGACGAGGCGGCGCTGATGCAGATCCTCACCGAACCGAAGAACGCCTTGACCAAGCAGTACGCCAAGCTGTTCGAGATGGAAGGGGTGGACCTGGAATTCCGTGCCGATGCACTCAAGGCCGTCGCGCACAAGGCTCTGGAGCGCAAGACCGGCGCCCGTGGCCTGCGTTCGATCCTCGAGGGCGTGCTGCTCGATACCATGTACGAGATCCCCTCGCAGTCCGATGTCAGCAAGGTTGTGATCGACGAGAGCGTGATCGAGGGCTCTTCCAAGCCGCTGCTGATCTACGAGAACAGCGAGCCGCAAGCCAAAGCTGCGCCAGACGTCTGACGTCTAACGCTGAAACAAAGGGCCCTGCGGGGCCCTTTGCTTTTGCGCCTTTCTCGCTTGTTTTTTCCCGGGGGTGGCCCCATCTTAGGGCCAAGGGTACCCCGTCCGTTTACGGCCGAATGGCCGCCGTAGAGCTGAAATCATGAAGACAACCATCGAATTGCCTCTCCTGCCGCTGCGTGATGTCGTGGTCTATCCACACATGGTCATCCCGCTGTTCGTCGGTCGCGAGAAGTCCATCGAGGCTCTGGAAGCCGCCATGGCTGGCGACAAGCAGATTCTTCTGTTGGCGCAGCGCAACCCGGCAGACGATGATCCGGGCGAGGATGCGCTGTACCGCATGGGTACCGTGGCCACGGTGCTGCAGCTGCTGAAACTGCCCGATGGCACGGTGAAGGTGCTGGTCGAGGGCGAGCAGCGCGGTGCCATCGAGAAGTTCATCGAGGTCGACGGTCACTGCCGCGCCGAGGTGCAGCTGCTCGACGAGAGCGAAGTCGCCGAGCGCGAGTCCGAGGTCTTCACCCGCAGCCTGCTCAGCCAGTTCGAGCAGTACGTGCAGCTGGGCAAGAAGGTGCCGGCCGAGGTGCTGTCCTCGCTGAACAGCATCGACGAGCCGGCGCGCCTGGTCGACACCATGGCCGCGCACATGGTGCTGAAGATCGAGCAGAAGCAGGAAATCCTCGAGATCACCAGCTTGGCCGAGCGCGTCGAGCATGTGCTGGCCCTGCTGGACGCCGAGATTGACCTGCTGCAGGTCGAGAAGCGCATCCGTGGTCGGGTCAAGAAGCAGATGGAGCGCAGCCAGCGCGAGTACTACCTGAATGAGCAGATGAAGGCCATTCAGAAGGAGCTGGGCGACATCGACGAGGGCCACAACGAGATCGACGAGCTGAAGAAGCGCATCGAGAACGCCGGCCTGACCAAGGAAGCCCACGCCAAGGCCAATGCCGAGCTGAACAAGCTCAAGCAGATGTCGCCGATGTCGGCCGAGGCCACCGTGGTGCGCTCCTATATCGACTGGCTGACCAACGTGCCGTGGAAGGCCGAAAGCAAGGTGCGCCTGGACCTGGCCAAGGCCGAGGATATCCTCGAGGCCGACCACTTCGGCCTGGAAGAGGTGAAGGAGCGCATCCTCGAGTACCTCGCCGTGCAGAAGCGGGTGAAGAAGCTCAAGGGCCCGGTGCTCTGCCTGGTCGGTCCGCCCGGCGTGGGCAAGACCTCGCTGGCCGAGTCCATCGCCCGCGCGACCAATCGCAAGTTTGTGCGCATGGCCTTGGGTGGCGTGCGTGACGAGGCCGAGATCCGCGGTCACCGCCGCACCTATATTGGCTCGATGCCCGGTCGGCTGATCCAGAAGCTGACCAAGGTCGGCGTGCGCAACCCGCTGTTCCTGCTCGACGAGATCGACAAGATGGGCAGCGACATGCGTGGCGATCCCGCCTCGGCGCTGCTCGAGGTGCTGGACCCGGAGCAGAACCACAACTTCAACGACCACTACCTGGAAGTCGATTACGACCTCTCGGACGTGATGTTCATCTGCACCGCCAACTCGATGAACATTCCCGGTCCGCTGCTGGACCGCATGGAGGTCATCCGTCTGCCCGGTTACACCGAGGACGAGAAGGTCAACATCGCCATTAAATACCTCACGCCCAAGCAGGTGCAGGCCAACGGTCTGAAAAAGGGCGAGCTGGAGTTCGACGAGGCGGCGATCCGCGACATCATCCGCTATTACACCCGCGAGGCCGGCGTGCGCAGCCTGGAACGGCAGGTGTCGAAGGTCTGCCGCAAGGTGGTCAAGGAGCATGCCAAGGACAAGCGCATCAAGGTGCTGGTCACTGCCGAGTCGCTGGAGCATTACCTGGGCGTGCGCCGCTATCGCTTTGGCCTGGCCGAGCAGCAGGACCAGATCGGTCAGGTCACCGGCCTGGCCTGGACCCAGGTTGGCGGCGAGCTGCTGACCATCGAGACTGCCGTGGTGCCGGGCAAGGGCCAGCTGATCAAGACCGGCTCGCTCGGCGACGTGATGGCTGAGTCCATGACGGCCGCGCTCACCGTGGTGCGCAGCCGCGCCAAGAGCCTTGGCATTGCGCCGGACTTCCACGAGAAGCGCGACGTGCACATCCACATGCCGGAGGGCGCCACGCCGAAGGATGGTCCGAGCGCGGGCATCGGCCTGTGCACGGCTCTGGTATCGGCCCTGACGCAGATCCCGGTACGTGCCGATGTGGCCATGACCGGCGAGATCACCTTGCGCGGTCAGGTGCTGGCCATCGGCGGGCTCAAGGAGAAGCTGCTGGCGGCTCACCGCGGTGGAATCAAGACCGTGATCATCCCGGAAGAGAATGTTCGCGACCTCAAGGAAATTCCGGAGAATATTAAGCAGGACTTGACCATTAAGCCGGTTAAATGGATTGACGAGGTCCTGCAAATTGCGCTGCAATACGCCCCGGAGCCCTTGCCCGATGCGGCTCCCGAGATGGTTGCAAAGGACGATTCACGCGAGACTGACTCCAAGGAGCGAATCAGCACGCATTAGGCCGAAGGCTTCCTTGACACTATTTTCGAGCCCTTGTTATAAAGCGGCTCCTATGTGTCGGCAGGCCCTTCAGCACCCGCTTTGCTTACACCAAACAACTAAGAAACAACTCAACAGAAATAAGGGGACTTAAGAGTGAACAAGTCGGAACTGATTGATGCCATCGCCGCATCCGCTGATATCCCGAAAGCTGTTGCCGGCCGCGCGCTGGACGCAGTGATCGAATCCGTCACTGGCGCTCTGAAGGCTGGTGACTCCGTGGTGCTGGTTGGCTTCGGTACTTTCGCTGTCAAAGAGCGCGCCGCTCGTACCGGCCGCAACCCGCAGACTGGCAAGCCGATCAAGATCGCTGCTGCCAAGATCCCTGGCTTCAAAGCTGGCAAGGCTCTGAAAGACGCCGTCAACTAAGCGTCTCTCGGGCTTGGCCCTCGCCGAGCCGGGGTCACCCGATTCGGCAGGAGCAGCGAAAGCGCTCCAACAGTTATGAGAAGGCGCATCCTCGGATGCGCCTTTCTTTTATCCGGACCTCAATACCCACGCTGCATGGCTGTTTGTTCAGTGCAGGCGTTTCGGGGGAAGCATGCTGCAGAACATCAGGGACAACTCCCAGGGCTGGATCGCCAAAACCATTATTGGCGTGATCGTCGTGCTGATGGCCCTTACCGGCTTCGATGCCATCATCCAGTCCACCAGCAACAGCCAGAATGCGGCTGACGTCAACGGTGAGAAGATTACGCAGAGCAGCCTCAACGCTGCCGTGGATATGCAGCGCCGTCAGCTGATTCAGCAGTTCGGCAAGGATTTCGACGCCTCTCTGCTGGACGACAAGCTGTTGCGCCAGGCCTCTCTCGATTCGCTGGTCGACCGCACGTTGCTGCTGCAGGGCGCCAAGGAAGCCGGCATGGGCTTCTCCGACGCCTCGCTGGACCAGCTGATCCTGCAGACCCCGGCCTTCCAGGTCGACGGCAAGTTCAATGCGGCACGTTTCGATCAGATCCTGCAGCAGCAGGGCATGGGCCGCATGGAGTTCCGCGAGCGCCTCAAGCAGGACGTTCTGGTCAGCCAGCTGCAGGCCAGCCTGGCTGCCAGCAACTTCGTCACTGATGCGGAGCTGGAAAACTTCGTGCGTCTGGACAAGCAGACTCGTGACTTCGCCAGCCAGACCATCCACATCGATACCAAGTCGATCGACATCAGCGATGACGAGCTGAAGGCCTACTACGACGAGCACAAGGACCAGTACATGAGTCCGGAGCAGGTGGTGGTCGAGTACGTCGAGCTGCGCAAGGAGAGCTTCTTTGCCCAGGCCGAGGCCAGCGACGAGGAGCTGCAGGCGCTGTATCAGAAGGAAATCGCCAACCTGGCCGAGCAGCGCCGCGCCGCGCATATCCTGCTGGAAGTGAACGACAAGCTCAGCGATGAGCAGGCCAAGGCCAAGCTCGCGGAAGTCGCCGAGCGTCTGAAGCAGGGCGAAGATTTCGCCAAGCTGGCCGAGGAAGTCTCGCAGGACCCGGGTTCGGCCAGTAACGGTGGTGATCTGGGCTTTGCCGGCCCGGGCGTGTATGACCCCGAGTTCGAGAAGTCGCTGTATGCGCTGAAGAAGGATGAAGTCTCCGCCCCCGTGCGCAGCTCCTTCGGCTGGCATCTGATCAAGCTGCTGGACGTGCAGGCGCCCGAGGTTCCCAGCTTCGACAGCCTCAAGGCCAAGCTGGAGCGTGAGGTCAAGGCGCAGCAGGTCGAACAGCGCTTCGTCGAGGCGGCCAAGGAGCTGGAAGAGGCCAGCTTCGAAGCTTCCGATCTGGCTCAGCCGGCCCAGGAGCTGGGGCTGCAGGTACAGACCAGCGGCGCCTTCGGTCGTGAGGGTGGCGAGGGTGTGGCTGCCAACCGCCAGGTCGTGCAGGCGGCGTTCAGTCCTGAAGTGCTGGAAGACGGCGCCAATAGCGGTGCCATCGAGCTGGATCCGGACACCACGCTGGTGCTGCGGGTAAAGGAGCACAAGAAGCCGACCCTGCTGCCGCTGGAGGAAGTGTCTGCCGGTATTCGTGACACCCTGTCGCGCAAGAAGGCCAGTGAAGCGGCCAAGGCCGAGGGCGAGGCCCTGCTGGCACAGCTGCGTGATGGCGGTGCCAGTGGCAAGGACTGGAAGGTCGTGGAAGCCGCTACCCGTAGCCAGGAGGGTGTCGAGCCCGAGGTGCTGCAGGCGCTGTTCCGCATGGCCAAGCCGGAAGATGGCAAATCCAGCTTCGCCGGCTTGACGCTGAACAACGGTGATTACGTGGTGCTGCGCCTGGACGGTGTCGGCCAGGCCAAGGCCGAGCTGAGCGCCGAGGAGAAGACCAGCTATCGCCGCTTCCTCGCTTCGCGTGCCGGTCAGCAGGACTTTGCCGCGTACCGCGAGCAGCTCAAAGAGAGCGCCGACATCGAGCGCTTCTGAGTGCCGAGTCTGCTCTGACGCCAAAGGCCGCTGAGTGATCAGCGGCCTTTTTGTTTGCATCCAATAAAAAGCCCGGCAATAAGCCGGGCTTGTTCAGACGCAGGAGGATCAGTCCTCGATGGCGCCCATGGCGGTGGTGTTGAAGCCGCCGTCGACGTAGAGGATCTCGCCGCTGATGCCCGAGGCCAGGTCGGAACAGAGGAAGGCGCCGGCGTTGCCGACTTCCTCGATGGTCACGTTGCGGCGCAGCGGGGTCTGCTTCTCGTTGGCGGCGAGCATCTTGCGGAAGCTCTTGATGCCGGAGGCGGCCAGGGTACGAATCGGGCCGGCGGAGATGGCGTTGACACGGGTGCCTTCCGGGCCGAGGCTGCCGGCCAGGTAGCGCACGCCGGCCTCCAGGCTGGCCTTGGCCATGCCCATCACGTTGTAGTTGGGCATGGTGCGCTCGGCGCCCAGGTAGGAGAGGGTGAGGATGCTGCCGTGGCGACCCTGCATCAGCGGGCGACCGGCCTTGGCCAGGGCGACCAGGCTGTAGGCGCTGATGTCGTGGGCGATCTTGAAGCCTTCGCGGGTGGTGACTTCGGTGAAGTCGCCGTCCAGCTGGTCGCCCGGGGCGAAACCGACGGAGTGGACGATGCAGTCCAGGCCGTCCCACTTCTGGCTCAGCGCTTCGAAGACCTTGGCGATCTCCTCGTCGTTGGCCACGTCGCAGGGGAAGCACAGCTCGGGGCTGGAGCCCCAGCCGGCTGCGAATTCCTCGACGCGACCCTTGAGCTTGTCGTTCTGGTAGGTGAAGGCGAGCTCGGCGCCCTCGCGGTGCATGGCGGCGGCGATGCCCGAGGCGATCGACAGTTTGCTGGCCACGCCAACGATCAGTACGCGCTTACCGGCGAGAAAACCCATGTGCGTCATTCCTCTTTCAGTTAGTCGGTGGTTGCCGGAGCCATGAATGCGGCTTCCAGCAACTGCCGGGTATAAGGGTGCTGCGGCGCGGCGAACACCTGCTCGGCCGGCCCCTGTTCAACCACCTTGCCCTGCTTGACCACCATCAGCTGGTGGCTCAGGGCCCTGACCACCGCCAGATCGTGGCTGATGAACAGGTACGTCAGGTTGTACTTGGCCTGCAACGAGCGCAGGAGTTCCACCACTTGGCGCTGTACCGTGCGGTCGAGCGCCGAAGTGGGCTCGTCGAGCAGGATCAGCGCCGGTTTCAGCACCAGTGCCCGGGCAATGGCAATCCGCTGCCGTTGCCCGCCGGAAAACTCATGGGGATAGCGGAACCGGGTTTCCGGGTCCAGCCCTACCTCCTTGAGCGCGTCGATGACGGCCTGTTCCTGCTCCTCCTCGCTGCCCATGCCGTGGATGCGCAGGCCTTCGCCGACGATCTGGCTCACGCACATGCGTGGGCTGAGACTGCCGAAGGGGTCCTGAAACACCACCTGCATCTGCCGCCGCAACGGCCTTACGGCTTCTTGCGACAACCCGTCCAGCGCCTGGCCCTGGAAGCGGATGGCGCCGCGGCTGGCCAGCAGCCGCAGGATCGCCATGCCGAGGGTGGACTTGCCGGAACCGCTTTCGCCGACGATGCCCAGGGTCTGGCCCTGGGGCAGGCTGAAATCGATACCGTCCACCGCCTTCACGTGATCGACCGTACGCCGCAGCACTCCCTTCTTGATCGGGAACCACACGCGCAGGTCGTCCACTTCCAGCAGCGGTGCGCCGGCGGGGTTGGCCGCCGGTGCGCCGCTGGGCTCGGCGCCGAGCAGTTCCTGGGTATAGGGATGCTGCGGAGCGCGGAACAATTCTTCACACGACGCCTGTTCGACGATGCGACCGCGCTGCATGACACATACGCGATGGGCGATTCGTCTAACCAGGTTGAGATCGTGGGTGATCAGCAGCATGGCCATGCCCAGGCGCGCCTGCAGTTCCTTGAGCAGGTCGAGGATCTTCAGCTGCACGGTGACGTCCAGCGCCGTGGTCGGCTCGTCGGCGATCAACAGTTCGGGTTCGTTGGCCAGGGCCATGGCGATCATCACGCGCTGGCGCTGGCCGCCGGACAGCTCATGCGGATACGACCTGAGGCGCTTGGCCGGGTCGGGAATGCCGACCAGCTCCAGCAACTCGATGATCCTCGCCGTGGCCGCCTCGCCGCTCAGGCCCTTGTGCCAGGCCAGCACCTCGCCGATCTGCTTGCCGATGCTGTGCAACGGGTTGAGCGAGGTCATCGGCTCCTGGAACACCATGGCGATGCGGTTGCCACGGATGCCACGCAGCTTGTCCTGCGACAGTTGCAGCAGGTTCTGGTCGCCATAGTGGATGCTGCCAGCCGGATGACGGGCGAGCGGGTAGGGCAGCAGGCGCAGGATGGAGTGGGCGGTGACCGACTTGCCCGAGCCGCTCTCGCCGACCAGGGCGACGGTCTCGCCGCGGTGGATGTCGAAGCTGACGCCCTCGATGACCCGCTGGGCCTGGCTACCCATGACGAACTCGACGGCCAGGTCGCGCACTTCGAGCAGGGGGTTGTGTTCGCTCATGTCATTTCCTCGGGTCGAAGGCATCGCGGGCGGCTTCGCCGATGAACACCAGCAGGCTGAGCATCAACGCCAGCACGGCGAAGGCGCTGATACCGAGCCAGGGGGCCTGCAGGTTGGCCTTGCCCTGGGCCACCAGCTCGCCCAGCGAGGGCTCGCCGGCCGGCAGGCCGAAGCCGAGGAAATCCAGCGAGGTCAGGGTGCCTATCGCCCCCGTCAGGATGAAGGGCATGAAGGTCATGGTCGAGACCATGGCGTTGGGCAGGATGTGGTGGAACATGATGCCGCCGTTGCCCATGCCCAGGGCACGGGCCGCGCGCACGTACTCCAGGTTGCGGCCGCGGAGGAACTCCGCGCGCACCACGTCGACCAGGCTCATCCAGGAGAACAGCAGCATGATGCCGAGCAGCCACCAGAAGTTCGGCTGGACGAAACTGGCCAGGATGATCAGCAGATAGAGCACCGGCAGGCCGGACCAGACTTCCAGGAAGCGCTGCCCGGCCAGGTCGACCCAGCCGCCGTAGTAACCCTGCAGGGCGCCGGCCAGCACGCCGATCAGCGAGCTGAACAGGGTCAGGGCCAGGGCGAACAGTACCGAGATGCGGAAGCCGTAGATCACCCGCGCCAGCACGTCACGGCCCTGGTCGTCAGTGCCCAGCCAGTTCTGCGCCGAGGGTGGTGCGGGAGCCGGTACCTGCAGCTCGTAGTTGATGCTGGAGTAGCTGAAGGGGATCGGCGGCCAGAGCATCCAGCCGTCCTTCGCCGCGATCAGTTCCTGGATATAGGGGCTCTTGTAGTTGGCCTGCAGCGGGAACTCGCCGCCGAAAGCGGTTTCCGGGTAGCGCTTGGCCACCGGGAAGTAGAATTCGCCGTCGTAGCGCACCACCAGCGGCTTGTCGTTGGCGATCAGTTCGGCGCCCAGGCTCAGCACGAACAGGGCGAGAAACAGCCACAGCGACCACCAGCCGCGGCGGTGGGCCTTGAACAGGGCGAAGCGGCGTTGATTGAGCGGGGAGAGCTTCATTGATCAGTTCTCCCGGCTGTCGAAGTCGATACGCGGATCGATCAGGGTATACATCAGGTCGCTCAGCAGCTTGGCCACCAGGCCGAACAGGGAAAAGATGAACAGGGTGCCGAACACCACCGGGTAGTCGCGGTTGACGATCGACTCGAAGCCCAGCAGGCCAAGGCCGTCGAGCGAGAAGATCACCTCGATCAGCATGGAACCGGCGAAGAAGATGCCAAGGAAGGCGGAAGGGAAACCCGCCACCACGATCAGCATGGCGTTACGGAACACGTGGCCGTAGAGCACGCGGTTGTCGGTCAGGCCCTTGGCTCGGGCGGTGACCACGTACTGCTTGCCGATCTCGTCGAGGAAGCTGTTCTTGGTCAGCAGGGTCAGGGTGGCGAAGTTGCCGATCACCAGCGCCGTGACCGGCAGGGCCAGGTGCCAGAAGTAGTCGAGGATCTTGCCGCCCAGGCTGAGTTCGTCGAAGTTGCTCGAGGTCAGCCCGCGCAAGGGGAACCAGTCCCAGTAGCTGCCGCCGGCGAACAGCACGATCAGCAGAATGGCGAAGAGGAAGGCCGGGATGGCGTAGCCGACGATGATCGCCGAGCTGGTCCAGACATCGAAGGCGCTGCCATGGCGGGTGGCCTTGGCGATCCCCAGGGGGATGGAGATCAGGTAGGTGATCAGCGTGCTCCACAGGCCCAGGGAGATGGACACCGGCATCTTCTCCAGGATCAGGTCGACCACGCTGGCGTCGCGGAAGAAGCTCTGGCCGAAATCGAGCTGGGCGTAGCTCTTGATCATCAGCCAGAAGCGTTCCGGTGCCGACTTGTCGAAGCCGTACATCTTCTCGATCTCGGCCACCAGTTCCGGGTCCAGGCCCTGGGCGCCGCGGTAATTGGAGCCGGCCACCGAGACTTCGCCGCCACCGCCGGAGACCCGCGCGGTGGCACCACCGGAGGCGGCATCGAAGCCTTCCAGTTTGGCGATCATCTGCTCCACCGGGCCGCCGGGCGCGGCCTGGACGATGATGAAGTTGATCAGCAGGATGCCCAGCAGGGTGGGGACGATCAGCAGCAGGCGGCGAACGATATAGGCCAGCATTACTGGGCTTCCTGCTTGGCTTCGGGGGCGGGCGCGTTCTTTGGCGGATTCAACGGCGTTTCTTCCCACCAGGTCATCAGGCCGTAGTCATACAGGGGCGTCACTGGCGGGCGACCGAAGCGCTTCCAGTAGGCCACGCGCCAGGTATCCACGTAGTAGTTGGGTACCACGTAGTGGCCCCAGAGCAGGGCGCGGTCGAGGGCGCGCGCGTGGGTGATCAGCTCTTCACGCGAGCCTGAGCGGATCAGGCCCTCCACCAGTTGGTCGATGGCCGGATCGCGCAGCCCCATCAGGTTGCGGCTGCCGGGGTTGTCGGCACTGCTGGAGTGCCAGAATTCGCGCTGTTCGTTGCCTGGCGAGCTGGATTGCGGCCAGATCGCCGAGGTCATGTCGAAATCGCGCGAACGCAGGCGATTGATGTACTGCGAGACGTCGACCCGGCGGATCTGCAGGTCGATGCCCAGCTCGGCCAGGTTGCGCTTGAACGGCAACACCACCCGCTCCAGGTTGGGCTGGAAGTTGAGGAACTCGAAGGCCAGCTGCTTGCCGTCCGGGCCGATCATCTTGTCGTTGTCGATGCGGTAGCCGGCCTCGGTCAGCAACTGGTAGGCGCGCCGGCTCTGTTCGCGAATGATGCCGCTGCCATCGCTGACCGGTGGCTTGAACTCCTGGCTGAAGACTTCCGGCGGCAGCTTGTCGCGCAAAGGCTCCAGCAGTTTCAGCTCGGCCTCCGAAGGCAGGCCGCTGGCGGCCATCTCGGAGTTCTCGAAGTAGCTGTGAGTGCGCTTATAGGCGCCGTAGAACAGCTGCTTGTTGGCCCATTCGAAGTCGAATAGCTGGGCGATGGCCTCGCGCACCCGACGGTCCTGGAAGATCGGGCGGCGCAGGTTGAACACGTAGCCCTGCATGCCGGCCGGGTTGTGGTTGGGAATGGCCAGCTGGACGAACTTGCCGGCGCGCAGGGCCGGGCTGTCATAACCGGTGTTCCAGTCCTTGGCCGAGTATTCCAGGTTGACGTCGAACTGGCCGGCCTTGAAGGCTTCCAGGGCCACCTGGCTGTCGCGGTAGAAGTCGACCTGGATGCGGTCGAAGTTGTACAGGCCGCGGCTCACAGGCAGATCCTTGGCCCACCAGTCCTTGACCCGTTCGAAGGTCACCGCGCTGCCCGGGGCAACCTTGCCGATCCGGTAGGGGCCGCTGCCCAGTGGTGGTTCCAGATCGCCCTTGCTGAAGTCGCGGGTGGCCCACCAGTGCTTGGGCAGTACCTGGATCTGCCCGAGGATCAGCGGCAGTTCGCGGTTGTCCTGGTGCTTGAAGTCGAAACGCACCCTGAGCTTGTCCTCGGCCACCACCTGCGCCACGTCGGCGTAGTAGTGGCGGTACATGGGATCGCCTTTTTCCAGCAGGATGTTGAAGGTGAAGATCACGTCCTCGGCGGTCACCGGCGTACCGTCGTGGAAGCGTGCCTTGGGATTGAGGATGAAACGCACGTAGCTGTTGTCCGGCGCCTTGTCGATCCGCTCGGCCAGCAGGCCGTACTCGGTGAACGGCTCGTCCGGCGAGTGATAGGTCAGGCTGTCGTAGATCAGCCCCACGCCCACCGCGTTGCCCTTGGGGATGAAGGGGTTGAAGCTGTCGAAGCCGCCGACGCTCTGCTGGCGCAGGGTGCCGCCCTTGGGCGCGTCCGGGTTGACGTAGTCGAAGTGCTGGAAGTTCGCCGGGTACTTGGGCGGCTCGTCGTACAGGGTGATGGCGTGCCGCGGTTCGGCCTGGGCCGCGCCAGCCAGTAGCAGCAGGGCGGCGCCCAGGGTGCGCAGGTTCGGGGTCATCGAGCGGTCTCCGTGGGCTTCAGCCACCAGGCCCGCAAGCCCAGGGTGTAGGGCGGGGTGGTGACGAAGGCGAAACGGTTGCGGTAGGCCAGGCGGTGATGGCTGACGTACCAGTTGGGAATGCTGTAGTGCTGCCACAGCAGCACCCGATCCAGCGCGCGGGCGGCGGCGACCTGCTGTTCGCGGGTCTGCGCGGCGAGCAGCTTTTCCAGCAGGCTGTCGACCACCGGGTGGCGCACGCCCGCGTAGTTTTTGCTGCCTTTCACCCCGGCCTGGCTGGAGTGGAAGTACAGCTGCTGTTCCAGGCCCGGGCTGAGGCTCTGCGGCAGGGTCATGAGGATCATGTCGTAATCGAAATGGTCGAGGCGCTGCTTGTACTGGGCACGGTCCACGGTGCGCAGCGTGGCCTGGATGCCGATGCTGGACAGGTTTTCGGTATAGGGCTGGAGGATGCGTTCCAGATTCGGGTTGACCAGCAGGATCTCGAAACGCAAGCGCTCGCCGCGGGCATTGACCAGATGCTGACCGGAAGGTTTCCAGCCGGCCTCGGCGAGCAGGCCCAGGGCCTTGCGCAGCGTCTCGCGCGGGATGCCGCGGCCATCGGTGGCGGGCAGGGCGAAGGGCTCGGTGAACAGCTTGGCGCGCAGCTGCTTGCGGTAGGGCGACAGCAGCAGCCATTCCTGGCCTTCCGGCTTGCCGCTGGCGGCGAATTCGCTGTTGGGGTAGTAGCTGCTGCTGCGCGTGTAGGCGCTGTTGAACAGGGTGCGGTTGGTCCACTCGAAGTCGAACATCAGCCCCAGCGCCTCGCGCACCTTGCGCTCGGCGAAGGTGTCGCGGCGCGTGTTCATGAACAGCGCCTGGGTCTGGGTGGGGATCTGGTGCGGGATCTCGGCGCGGATCACTTCGCCGCGGGCGATGGCCGGGAAGCGGTAGCCGTTGGCCCAGTTCTTCGCCTGGTGTTCGATGTAGAAGTCGAACTCGCCGGCCTTGAAGGCTTCGAAGGCGACGTTGCTGTCGCGATAGAACTCCACTTCGACCCGGTCGAAGTTGTACTTGCCGCGATTGACCGGCAGTTTCTCGCCCCACCAGTCCTTGACCCGCTCGAACACCAGGCGCCGGCCCGGCTCCACCTGGCTGATGCGGTAGGGACCGCTGCCCAGCGGCACCTCGAAGCTGGTGGCGCGAAAGTCGCGATTCTTCCAGTAGTGCTGGGCCAGCACCGGCAACTCGCCCAGGCGCAGGATCAGCAGCGGATTGCCGGCGCGTTTGAAGACGAAGCGGATGCGATGGCGGTTGAGGATGTCGACCCTTTTGACTTCCTGCAGGTTGGTGCGGTACTGCGGGTGGCCGTCGCGGACCAGGGTGCGGTAGGAGAAGGCCACGTCATAGGCGGTAATCGGCTTGCCGTCGTGGAAGCGCGCCTCTTCGCGCAGGTTGAACACCACCCAGCTGCGGTCCTCGTTGTACTCCACGCTTTTGGCGATCAGGCCGTAGCTCGACGCCGGCTCGTCCCCGGAAGGATCGTAGGCGCCGGTACCCACCATCAGCGGCTCGTTGAATTCGCTGACCCCGTACTGCAGGAAGTTGGGTGCGGCCGACGGGCTGCTGCCCTTGAAGCTGTAGGGGTTGAGGGTGTCGAACGTACCGTAGGCCATCACCCGCAGGGTGCCGCCCTTGGGCGCGCCGGGGTTGACCCAGTCGAAGTGGGTGAAGTTGGCCGGGTATTTGAGCAGGCCGAACTGGGCGTAGCCGTGGCTTTCGCTAAGCGTCGCGAAGGCGGGAGAGCTCATGACCAGGCCGAGGATCAGCGATAGCAGGAGGCGCATCGGGTGCGGGGTCCGGTCCATGGTGCTCGGGCGTCAGCGCTGCAAGGCAGCGGTCGTGCGCCCGGTGTCTGTTCGTTTGCCGGTACAGTAACAGCTTGTATCCGCAGGAAAAAGAGTGCCTTTTTGCAGGCAGGTGTCATCAATTTGATTACACTGAAACAAATTGAAATGAGGTCCCTGCCTTGGCGGAACGCAGTATCGGTTTGCAGTCATGGATTGATCGATTGAATCAGGCTGAATTGCCTGCATTAGCGTCCGTGGTGCAGGACCTGCATCGCCTGTCCCAGGCCGAAAAGGCCTCGGTGCAGCAGCTGGCGGACCTGTTGCTGCGCGACGCGTCGCTCACCGCCAAGGTGCTGCGGGTCGGCAACAGCGTCTACTACAACCCTTCCCAGGAAAGCATCCGCACCATCTCGCGGGCCATCGTGCTGATCGGCTTCGACAATGTGCGGCTGATCGGCATGTCGGTCAGCCTGATCGACAGCCTGCTCACACGGGTGCCGCGCGAGCAGCTGCAGATGTTGCTGGCGCGTTCCTTCCATGCCGCCGTGCAGGCCCGCAACATCGCCGGCTACGTGCTGACCAAGCACCAGGAGGAAGTGTTCATCGCCGCCCTGCTGCACAAGGTCGGCGAACTGGCCTTCTGGGCCTGTGGCGGCGAGCAGGCCGATGAGCTGGCCGACGCCCTGGCGCAGCCCAATGTCGATGTGGACGAGGCGGTGCGCGAGGTACTGGGAACCAGTTTCCGCCAACTGACCCAGGGCCTGGTGAAGAGCTGGAACCTTGGCGAGCTGGCCAGTTTCGCCCATGGCAGCGGCAACCAGCATGACCCGGCCGTGCGTGCGGTGACGCTGGGCGTGAAGATCAGCGAGGCGGCCCTCGAGGGCTGGGACTCGCCGGAGATGGACAAGCTGGTGCAGCAGCTGGCCGACTTCACCGGCGTCAGCGCCGAAGACGCCCTCAAGCAGGTGCTGGAAAGCGCCGAGGAAACGGTCGAGGTGGCCGCCACCTTCGGTGCCAGCCAGCTGTGCCGGCTGATCCCCAATACCGACCCGGAGCAGATCAAGCTGCAACAGCAGGAGCGCAAGGCGCGCCTGCTGCAGCCGGACCTGCTGGTGCTGCAACAGGCACTGCAGGACCTGGGCATGATGGTCAACCAGCGCGGCGATGTCGGTCTGGTCCTCGATACGCTGCTCCGGGGCCTGCACCAGGGCGCCGGCCTGGAGCGGGTGATGCTCGCGGTGCTGGCCGATGGGCAGACCTGTTTCCGCGCCAAGCGGGCAGTGGGCGAGGGGACCGAAAGATGGCTGGCGGAATTCCAGTTGCCGGCCAAGCAGGCCGAGCAGCCGCACATCTTCAGTTATGCGCTGCGCAATCGCGAGGCGATCTGGATGGGGGTGCCGGCCAGCTACAACTTGGCCGAGCTGGTGACCCTGCCGATGCGCCAGTTGCTCGGCCAGGGCATGTTCTTCATCGCCCCGCTGCTGGCGGGAACCCGCGAAATCGGCGTGCTCTATGCCGATAGCCGATTATCCGGGCGGGCGCTCAAGCATGAGCAGTTCGTCGCCTTCCAGCGTTTCACCCAGCTGACCGGGCGCTGCCTGGAGGCGCTGGGCAAGCGCTGACGAAAAGGCCGCCCTGAGGCGGCCTTTTTCATGGAGCAAGACGTCTGTCAGTCGAGATACAGGGTCAGGGTCTGCCCCGGCTTCAGCGCGCGGCTGTCGCTGCGCGGGTTCCAGCGCTGCAGGTGCTTGACGTCGACCTTGAAGCGCTGGGCGATCAGGTACATGGAGTCGCCGCTCTTGACCCGATAGTAGGTGACGTTCTGCCGTGTGTCGCTCTTTTTGCTGGTCGCCACCGCGTTGCCGGTGCCGCCACTGCCGCCACGAATTTCCAGCACCTGGCCCAGGCTCAGCTTGCTGCGGGCATTCAGGCCGTTCCAGCGCTGCAGGTCCTTGAGCGATACGCCGTGAGCGTTGGCGATCTGCCACAGGTTGTCACCGCTCTTGACCTTGTAACGCTGCGGATGGCTGGCCGGCGCCTTGGCCACCTGATGCAGGCCCTGCGCCGGCTCGCGGCCACCCTGTGCCGGGATGTTCAGCACCTGGCCGACGCGCAGGTGGTTGCTGCGCAGCTTGTTGACGTCCTTCAGAGTGTTGACCGTCAGGTGGTAGCGGTTGGCGATGCTGTGCAGGTTGTCGCCAGAGCGCACCCGATACTCCTGCCAGCGTACCAGCTCCTGCGGTTTCATCATCGCCAGGTTGGCGTTGAACTGCTCGGCCTTCTCGATGGGCACCAGCAGGTGTTGCGGGCCATCGATGGTGATGCCTTTCTTGAAGGCCGGGTTGAGGCTCTCCAGCTCGTCCTCTTCCATGTCGACCATGGCGGCCACGCGCGCCAGATCGAGGCCCGGCTTGCTGGCCACCTGCTCGAAGTAGGGCTCGTTGGCGATCGGGTTGAGGCGCACGCCGTAGGCCTCGGGCGACAGCACGATCTGCGACAGGGCCAGCAGCTTGGGCACGTAGTTTTGGGTTTCCTGCGGCAGCGGCAGGTTCCAGTAGTCGGTCGGCAGGCCGAGCTTCTGGTTGCGCTCGATGGCGCGGCTGACCGTGCCTTCGCCGGCGTTGTAGGCGGCCAGGGCGAGCAGCCAGTCGCCGTTGAACATGTCGTGCAGGCGGCTCAGGTAGTTCAGCGCGGCGTTGGTGGAGGCGGTGATGTCGCGGCGACCGTCGTACCAGCTGGTCTGACGCAGGTTGAAGTGGCGACCGGTGGAGGGGATGAACTGCCAGATACCGACCGCATGGCTACGTGAATAGGCATAGGGGTTGTAGGCGCTCTCGATCACCGGCAACAGGGCCAGTTCCATCGGCATGTCACGCTCTTCCAGACGCTCGACCACGTAGTGGATGTACAGGCTGCCGCGCTCGCTGGCGTTTTCCAGGAAGGACGGATTGCTGACGAACCACAGGCGCTGGTTCTCGATGCGCGGGTTGACGCCGATCTCGTCCTGCAGCTTGAAGCCGTCGCGCATGCGTTCCCAGATGTCCTTGGGTGGCTCTGGCTCGGTGTTCTCGTTGAGCCACTCGGGCTCCTGCTGCAGGCTCACGGCGCGGTCGGTATCGCGACCGTCGTCATCGCCCGGCCCCATGCTCTGGCAGCCGGCCAGTCCGATGCAGCACAGCAGGGCCAGAGCCTTGCCGCCGCGCGCCAGAGACGCCGTATCGAGAGTTCCGAAAGGTAATAAAAACATCGGTCGCTAGTGTCTGCCGGCGCTAAAAAGTGGGGGGATTCTAGGAATGCCCCCTGGGGTGGTCAAGTTTTCACCAATGCGACCGGTCGGTTTTTAACCAGCGCGGAACTGGTCTTTCCACCGCCTGAGGCCGGCGAACACCTGCCCGGCGGTGTGTGTGGCAGTGCCGCTCCATTCGTCGACCATTTGTTTAACGGATGTTTCGTGGCAGCGCAGGAAGGGGTTGCTGGCCTTCTCCAGACCGATGGTCGAGGGCAGGCTGATATGCCCGGCGGCACGCCAGGCGCTGACTTCCGCGAAGCGTGCGGCGACCGCCGGATTGTGTGGCTCCACGGCGCGGGCGAAGTGCAGATTGCTCAGGGTGTATTCGTGGGTGCAGTAAACGGCCGTGGCATCCGGCAGCGCCGCCAGGCGCAGCAACGAGTGGTGCATCTGCTCCGGCGTGCCCTCGAACAGGCGCCCACAACCGGCGGCGAACAGGGTGTCGCCACAGAACAGCCAGCCCTCCTCGGCCTGGTAGTAGGCGATATGGCCGAGGGTGTGGCCGGGCAGCGCATATATAAGGAAGCGGCGCCCCAACACCTCGATGTCCGCGCCGTCGTCCAGGGCCAGGGCGCGGGCCGGGATGTTCTCCCGCGCGGGGCCGCAGACGCGGGCGCCGGTCGCCGCTTTCAGCGTGGCCACGCCGCCGACGTGGTCCGGGTGGTGGTGGGTGATGAGGATGTCGCTGAGCTGCCAGTCGCCGTGCGCCTGCAGCCAGGCTAGTACCGGCGCGGCATCGCCCGGATCGACCACGGCGCAGCGGCGCGTGGAGTGGTCCTGCAGCAGCCAGATGTAGTTGTCGCTGAAGGCGGGAAGGGCGTCGATCTGAAACATTTTGCGGGTCGCCAATAGGAGATTAATGACGCATCTTAAGCGCTAACGCGTCCCGTGTTGATGGAGGTGGCAATGAGCGAACAACCTTTCGCCCAGGCCGATGCCGAGTGGCTGGAGCTGACCTGTGCTGCCCGCGAGTGGCTGGCTTCGCCGCTCGGCGAGCTGCTGCTGACGGCCGAGCGTCAGGCACTGGATGAGGAGCTGGCACGCTACTTCGGTGGCTATCTGGTGCACTACGGGCCGGTCCAGGCCGAACCACCGAAGGCGCCGCAGATCCGCTGCAACGTGCGCCTGGGGGCGCCGCTGGCCGGTGTGCACATCGCCTGCGAGGAGCAGGCCTGGCCGCTGGGCGAGCATGCTGCCGATGTGGTGGTGCTGCAGCACGGCCTGGATTTCTGCCTGTCGCCCCACGGCCTGCTGCGCGAGGCGGCGCGCAGCGTACGCCCGGGCGGCTATCTACTGATCAGCGGAGTCAACCCCTGGAGCACCTGGGGCCTGCGCCATTACTTCGCCCGTGACGGCCTCCGCCAGGCGCGCTGCATCTCGCCCAACCGCCTGGCGGACTGGCTCAGCCTGCTTGGCTTCGCGCTGGAGAAACGCCGCTTCGGGTGCTATCGTCCGCCGCTTTCTGCGCCGGCCTGGCAGGCGCGGCTGGCCGGGCTGGAGCGCTGGGGCGCGAGCCTGCATGCACCCGGAGCGGGGTTCTACCTGCTGGTGGCGCGCAAGCTGGTGGTCGGGCTGCGTCCGCTGCGACCGGTGCCACGCGCCAGCATGGGCAAGCTGTTGCCGTTGCCGGTGGCCAAGGTCAGCCGGCGCGATTCCGAGAACTAGAGCATTCGATGAGCGAAGACAAGGTCGAGATCTATACCGACGGCGCCTGCAAGGGCAATCCCGGCCCCGGTGGCTGGGGCGCGCTGATGGTCTACAAGGGCGCGGAGAAGGAGTTGTGGGGCGGCGAGCCCAACACCACCAACAACCGCATGGAGCTGATGGCGGCGATCTGCGCGCTGATGGCGCTGACCCGTTCCTGCCAGGTGCGCCTGACCACCGACTCGCAGTATGTAATGAAGGGCATCCAGGAATGGCTGCCGAACTGGAAGAAGCGCGGCTGGAAGACCGCCAGCAAGGAGCCGGTGAAGAACGCCGACCTGTGGCAGGCGCTGGACGAGCAGGTCAACCGTCATCAGGTCGAATGGCAGTGGGTGCGCGGCCATACCGGCCACCCAGGCAACGAGAAGGCCGACCAGCTGGCCAACCGTGGCGTCGAAGAAGCAAGGGGAATGAAGCGTGCGTAGCGTCGTACTGGATACCGAAACCACCGGCATGCCGGTGACCGATGGTCACCGCATCATCGAGATCGGCTGTGTCGAACTGGAAGGCCGCCGGCTGACCGGGCGCCACTTCCACGTCTACCTCAACCCCGATCGCGAGATCGACGAGGGCGCGATCGCCGTCCACGGCATCACCAACGAGTTCGTCGCCGACAAGCCGCGTTTCAAGGACGTGGCCGACGAGTTCTTTGCCTTTATCGAAGGCGCCCAGCTGATCATCCACAACGCGGCGTTCGACGTCGGCTTCATCAACAACGAGTTCGCCCTGCTCGGGCAGAGCGAGCGCAGCGACGTCAGCGACTACTGCTCGATCCTCGACACCCTACTGATGGCGCGCGAGCGCCATCCGGGCCAGCGCAACAACCTGGACGCCCTGTGCAAGCGCTACGGCGTCGACAACTCCGGTCGCGACCTGCACGGCGCATTGCTCGACGCCGAGATCCTCGCCGACGTCTACCTGACCATGACCGGTGGCCAGACCCATCTGTCGCTGGCCGGTGACGGCGGCGACGGCTCAGGCCGCGTGCTGCCCAGTCCGATTCGCCGCCTCGACCCGAACCGCGCGCCGATCCGCGTGCTGCGCGCCAGCGAGGAAGAACTGGCTGCGCATGCCGCGCGCCTGGCCATCATCGAGAAATCCGCTGGCGGCCCGTCGCTGTGGGCCAAGATGGAGGCGCCGGCGGAAGAGCCGGCGAGCTGAGGGGCGCGGTCGTACGGCCAATGCGACCTTTTCTTACAGACTTCCGCACAGGGGGTTCCGCCGCCATCGGCGAACTTCTAACCTGAGGGGATAGGTGCCCCAGAGCACCAACCCCTCAGGAAGGCACAATGTATAAAGACCTGAACTTCCCCATCCTCATCGTTCACCGCGACATCAAGGCCGACACCGTCGCCGGCGAGCGCGTCCGCGCCATCGCCGAGGAACTGGGCAAGGATGGCTTCACCATCCTCTCCACCGCCAGCTCCGCCGAGGGGCGCATCGTCGCCTCCACCCACCACGGCTTGGCCTGCATCCTGGTAGCCGCCGAGGGAGCGGGGGAGAACCAGCGCCTACTGCAGGACATGGTCGAGCTGATCCGCATCGCCCGCGTGCGTGCGCCGCAGCTGCCGATCTTCGCCCTCGGCGAGCAGGTCACCATCGAGAACGCCCCGGCCGACGCCATGGCCGATCTCAACCACCTGCGCGGTATCCTTTACCTGTACGAAGACACCGTGTCCTTCCTCGCCCGCCAGGTGGCGCGCGCGGCGCACAACTACCTCGACGGCCTGCTGCCACCGTTCTTCAAGGCGCTGGTGCAGCACACCGCGCAGTCCAACTACTCCTGGCACACGCCCGGCCATGGCGGCGGCGTGGCCTACCGCAAGAGCCCGGTGGGGCAGGCCTTCCACCAGTTCTTCGGCGAGAACACGCTGCGTTCCGACCTCTCGGTGTCGGTGCCCGAGCTGGGCTCGCTGCTCGACCATACAGGCCCGCTGGCCGAGGCCGAGGCGCGCGCCGCGCGCAACTTCGGCGCTGACCACACCTTCTTCGTGATCAACGGCACTTCGACGGCGAACAAGATCGTCTGGCACTCCATGGTCGGCCGCGATGACCTGGTGTTGGTGGACCGCAACTGCCACAAGTCGATCCTCCACTCGATCATCATGACCGGCGCCATCCCGCTGTACCTGTGCCCGGAGCGCAACGAGCTGGGCATCATCGGGCCGATTCCGCTTTCCGAATTCAGCAAGGAGTCGATCCAGGCCAAGATCGACGCCAGCCCGCTGGCCAGGGGCCGTGCGCCCAAGGTCAAACTTGCGGTGGTGACCAACTCCACCTACGACGGCCTCTGCTACAACGCCGAGATGGTCAAGCAGGCCCTGGGCGACTCGGTGGAAGTGCTGCACTTCGACGAGGCCTGGTATGCCTACGCCGCCTTCCACGAGTTCTACGCCGGGCGCTACGGCATGGGCACCCGCTGCGAGGCGCATTCGCCGCTGGTGTTTTCCACCCACTCCACGCACAAGCTGCTGGCGGCCTTCAGCCAGGCCTCGATGATCCACGTGCAGGACGGTGGCGCGCGCCAGCTGGACCGTGACCGCTTCAACGAAGCCTTCATGATGCACATCTCCACTTCGCCGCAGTACGGCATCATCGCCTCGCTGGACGTGGCCTCGGCGATGATGGAAGGCCCGGCCGGGCGCTCGCTGATCCAGGAGACCTTCGACGAGGCGCTGAGCTTCCGTCGCGCCCTGGCCAACCTGCGGCAGAACCTGGCGGCCGATGACTGGTGGTTCAGCATCTGGCAGCCGGAGCAGGCCGGCGGCGAGGGCGTGCACACCGGCGACTGGCTGCTGCAGCCCAACGCCGACTGGCACGGCTTCGGCGAAATCGCCGAGGACTATGTGCTGCTCGACCCGATCAAGGTCACCCTGGTGATGCCGGGTCTGTCCGCCGACGGCAGGCTGACCGAGGCCGGCATTCCCGCGGCGGTGGTCAGCAAGTTCCTCTGGGAGCGTGGCCTGGTGGTGGAGAAGACCGGTCTGTACTCCTTCCTGGTGCTGTTCTCCATGGGCATCACCAAGGGCAAGTGGAGCACCCTGCTCACCGAACTGCTGGAGTTCAAGCGCCTGTACGACGCCAACGTGCCGCTGCTCGACGCGCTGCCGTCGATCGCCCGCGAGGGCGGGGCACGCTACGCCGGCATGGGTCTGCGCGATCTGTGCGACGAGCTGCACGGCTGCTACCGCGAAAATGCCACGGCCAAGGCGCTCAAGCGCATGTACACGGTGCTGCCGCAGGTGGCGATCAAGCCGGCCGACGCTTACGACAAACTGGTGCGCGGCGAGGTCGAGGCGGTGCCCATCGAGCAGCTGGAAGGGCGCCTGGCGGCGGTGATGCTGGTGCCCTACCCGCCGGGTATCCCGCTGATCATGCCGGGCGAGCGCTTCACCGCCGAGACCCGCTCGATCATCGACTACCTGCAGTTCGCGCGTACCTTCGACAGCCAGTTCCCCGGCTTCGATGCCGATGTGCACGGCCTTCAGCGCGACGGGGCGTGCTATACCGTGGATTGCATCAAGGAATAACGCCGGCTAGGTGGCCGGGCCTGTGCAATCCGGGGGGAACATGGCTCAGGACAAGAGCGGCAAGGGCGAGATGGGGTTCTGGACCTGCAGCGCCCTGGTGATCGGCAACATGGTCGGCTCGGGAGTGTTCCTGCTGCCGGCCAGCCTGACACCCTATGGCGGCCTGAGCCTGATCGGCTGGCTGGTGTCGAGTGCCGGGGCCATATTGCTGGCGCTGACCTTCTCGCGCCTGGCGCGTTTCGACCCGGCCGCCGGCGGCCCCTACGCCTATACCCGCGATGCCTTCGGCAGTTTTGCCGGTTACCTGTGCGCCTGGATTTACTGGATGGCCGCCTGGATCGGCAATGCGGCGATCTCGGTGACCCTGGTCGGCTACCTGCAGGTATTCCTGCCGGTACTGCGCGACCCGCTGCTGATGGTCAGTACGGCGATCGGCGCGATCTGGCTGTGCACCCTGATCAACCTGCGCGGCATCCGCTCCTTCGCGGTGGCGCAGAACATCCTCACCCTGCTCAAGCTGGTGCCGCTGTTGCTGGTCGGTTTGCTCGGCTGGTTCTATTTCAACCCGAGCTACCTGCGCATTCCCGAGCCGGCCGCGCTGCCAGGCGGCGGTTATGTGCAGGCCATCGCCACCACGGCGGCGCTGACCCTGTGGTCTTTCATCGGCCTGGAGTCGGCCACGGTGCCGGCCGAGCACGTACGCGACCCGCGCCGCACCATCCCGCGCGCCACTTTGTTCGGCACACTGGTGGCAGCGGCGGTGTACATCCTCTCCAACACGGCGGTACAGGGCATCCTGCCGCCTGATGTGCTGGCCCACTCCAGCGCGCCTTTCGCCGATGCGGCGCGGGTCATGTTCGGCGACTGGGGCTACTACTTCATCGCGGGTGGAGCGGTGATCGCCTGCCTGGGCGCGCTCAATGGCTGGGTCCTGCTGCAGGGGCAGATCCCCATGGCGCCGGCGCGCGACGGTCTGTTCCCGGCGATACTGGCGAGGACCAGCCGGCGCGGCGTGCCGGCCCACGGCATGCTGATCTCGGGGCTGCTGGTGACCCTGCTGGTGCTGGTGAACGGCCAGGGCGAGCTGGTCGAGGTGTTCAACGTGATCATCCTACTCGGCACCATGGCCGGGGTGGTGCCCTATGTGCTGTGCGCCGCGGCGCTGCTGCACCTGCTGGCGACCAAGCCCGATGGTTTCAGTGCACGGGAGCGCGGGCGGCAGCTGCTGGTGGGCAGCTGCGCCTTCATCTACTCGGTCTGGGCGCTCTACGGCACGGGTGAGCAGGCGGTGTTCTGGGGCTTCCTGGTGATGATGGTGGGCATCCCGTTCTACACCTGGCGGCAGTGGCGCAACCGGTTGCAGTCCGTTAAAGCCAGTAACTGACCGCCCACCAGCCCAGGCCGCCCATGACCACCGTGTAGGGCAGCGCCATCCACACCATGCGCCCGTAGGAAAGCCGAATCAGCGGCGCGATGGCCGAGGTGAGCAGGAACAGGAAGGCCGCCTGGCCGTTGGGCGTAGCCACGCTGGGCAGGTTGGTGCCGGTGTTGATGGCCACCGCCAGCACGTCGAAATGCTCACGGCTCATCTGGCCGGCGAGGAAGGCCTGCTTGACCTCGGTGATGTAGATGGTGGCGACGAACACGTTGTCGCTGATGGTGGAGAGCAGGCCGTTGGCGATGAACAGCATGCCGGGCTGCTGCTCCGCTGGCAGCGCCAGGACCCACTGGATGATCGGGCTGAACAGCTGCTGATCGTGGATCACCGCGACTACGGCGAAGAACACCACCAGCAGCGCGGTGAACGGCAGGGCATCCTGGAAGGCGCGGCCAATCTGGTGTTCGTCGGTGATGCCGGAAAACGCGGTGATCAGCACGATGACCAGCAGGCCGATCAGCCCCACTTCGGCGACGTGGAAGGCCAGGCCGAGGATCAGCACCAGTGCGGCCAGGCCCTGCACCAGCAGCGCCGCACGCTGGGCCTGGGTGCGATGGGCATCGTCCTCACGGGCGTGCTCGGCCAGCACCTGACGCACGGCAGCCGGCAGGAGGGCGCCGTAGCCGAACCAGCGCAGCTTCTCCAGCAGCACGCAGGTGCTCAGGCCGGCGGCCAGTACCGGTAGCGACACCGGCGCCACCTCGAGGAAGAACTGGCCGAAGTTCCAGCCCACCTCGTGTCCGATCAGCAGATTCTGCGGCTCGCCCACCAGGGTGCACACGCCACCCAGGGCAGTACCGACGGCGCCGTGCATCAGCAGGCTGCGCAGGAAGGAGCGGAACTGCTCCAGGTCCTCGCGGTGCAGCTCCACCACCTCCTGGTCGCTGTTCACCCCGACCTCTTCACGCGGGTTCTTGCCGGAGGCGACCCGGTGGTAAACGGAGAAGAAACCGACACCGACGCTGATGATCACCGCCGTCACCGTCAGGGCATCGAGGAAGGCCGAGAGGAAGGCCGAGAACAGGCAGAACAGCAGGGCCAGCAGTGGCTTGGAGCGCACGCCCAGCAAGAGCCGGGAGAACAGGAACAGCAGCAGGCCCTTCATGAAATAGATGCCGGCGACCATGAACATCAGCAGCAGGATCACCGGGAAGTTATGCGCCAGTTCCTTGTACAAAGCTTGCGGCGTGGTCAGTTGCAGCAGAATCGCCTGCAGCACCAGCAGGCCGCCCGGCTGCAGCGGGTAGCACTTCAGCGCCATGGCCAGGGTGAAGATGAACTCGCCGACCAGCAGCCAGCCGGCTACCGCCGGGCCCAGGCTCCACAGCACCATGGGGTTGGCGATCAGGAAGAAGATGATCGTCAGCTTGTACCAGTAGGGGGAGTTACCCAGGAAGTTGTCGACCAGGGCGTGGGTCAGTGAGCGCTGCATTGCCGAATATCCCCAATTCCATGGCCACTATTGCTGGCCTAGTTCCAGAAAGATCAAGAGTTTAACGAATATAGTCAGAATTCTTCTTAGCTTTGCCAGCGTGCTCTGCATCACAGTGACCGGCATCGACTTTTGTTTCGTGCTTGTTATAGTGGGCTGATTGATTCCAAAACAACATATCCGCGCGCACCCTGGTGCGCCCTGCCTTCGAGGATGATCTGCGTGTCCGAATACAAAGCTTTCCGCGTCGAGCTGGTCGACAAGATCGCCCATGTGCAGATCAATCGCCCGGAAAAAGTGAACGCGATGAACGCGGATTTCTGGACCGAGATAGTCGACGTCTTCCGCTGGATCGACGACACCGATGAGGTGCGCGTGGTGGTCCTTTCCGGCGCCGGCAAGCATTTTTCCTCGGGTATCGACCTGATGCTGCTGGCCCAGGCGGGCAGCCAGCTGGGCAAGGACGTGGGCCGCAACGCCGAGGCTCTGCGCCGCAAGATCCTCCAGCTGCAGGCCTCCTTCAATGCCGTCGACAACTGCCGCAAGCCGGTACTCGCGGCGATCCAGGGCTACTGCCTGGGCGGCGCGATCGACCTGATCTCGGCCTGCGACATGCGCTACTCCACCGTCGATGCGCAGTTCTCCATCAAGGAAATCGACATGGGCATGGCGGCCGATGTCGGCACCCTGCAGCGCCTGCCGCGCATCATCGGCGACGGCATGATGCGTGAGCTGGCCTTTACCGGCCGCACCATCGACGGTACCGAGGCGCAACGCATCAACCTGGTCAACCGCACCTATGCCAGCCAGGAAGAACTGCTGGCCGGCGTGTTCGAGATCGCCGGCGAGATCGCCACCAAGTCGCCGATCGCCATTCGCGGCACCAAACACATGATTCGCTACATGCGCGACCACCGCGTGGATGACGGCCTCGAGTACGTCGCCAACTGGAACGGTGCCATGCTGCAGTCTGCCGACCTGCGCGTGGCCATGGCCGCGCACATGAGCAAGCAGAAGCCGGAATTCGCCGACTGACCCAGCCTAAAGAGGTTCAGCAGACCCATGGTCACTGGAGCGACATCCCTGAGCTTGGTGCGTGACGAACTGTTCACCACCATCGAAGAGACTGAACAGAGTCTCGAGCAGTTCATTGCCGAACGGAACAATGGCAGCCTGTTGCAGCAGGCCGTGGAAAACCTGCAACAGGTGCGTGGCACCCTGAACCTGATTGAACTGGCCGGCGCCGAGCTGCTGGCCCAGGAAGTGCTGCAACAGGCCACCGACATTCCCGCCGGTGCCGGCGAGGAGCGCGATGGTCAGCTGGCGGCGCTGAGCAGCGCGCTGTACGTGCTGCGCCGCTACCTGGAAAACGTCGACGCCCATCGCCAGGAAATGCCGGAGCTGCTGCTGCCGGCCATCAACGAATTGCGCCAGGCCGGTGCCCAGCCGCCGCTGCCGGAAAGCTTCTTCTTCAGCGTCCGCCTCGATCAGCCACGCCAGACTGCTGTGTCCGGCACGCCACTGAGCGCCGAGGATGCCCGACGCCTGCGCCACATGTTCCAGGTCGGCCTGCTGGGCTTCATCCGCGAGGACAACCTGCAGGCCGGGCTCAAGCTGATGCTGCGGGCGCTCGTGCGCCTGGACGGCCTGTTCTCCGACAAGCCGGCCGGGCGCCTGTGCTGGATCGGCGCGGCGGCGGTGGAGTCGCAGCTGGAGGGCCAACTGCTGCCGCGCAAGGCGCGCAAGCAGCTGTTCTCCCGCCTGGATCGCGAGATCAAGCAGGCCCTGGTGGCCAACGGCAGCTACGAGGCGCCGCGCAGCCTGCTCAAGGAACTGCTCTACCTGGTGGCCCTGGCCGATTGCCGCGGCCCGCAGTCGAGCGCCGTGCGCGAGGTGTTCGGCCTCACGCCGCTACCGTTCACCGACCATCTGCTCGACGAGGAATACCAGCGTCTGTCCGGCCCCGGCCAGGGCGTGATGCGCTCGCTGTCTACCGCCATCCGCGAGGAGTTGGCCAGCGTCAAGGATCTGCTCGACCTGATCGAGCGTGGCACCGCCCAGCCGGACAGCTTCGGCAACCTGCATGCGCTGCTCGGCAAGCTGTCCAAGACCCTCAACATGGTCGGGCTGAGTTCCGCCGCCAACGCGCTGCAGGTGCAGCTGCCGGTGGTGGGCAGCTGGAGTGAGGAGAGCCTTCCCGCCAACCCCGACCTGCACAAGCTGGCCGAGGCGGTGCTGTATGTCGAGAGCATGGTCGCCAGTCCGGAGCGTGGCGAACAGCGCAACGCCAGGCCACAGCAGGCGCAGCCCGGCGACGAAGGCGAGGCCTTCGCCGCGCACCAGCTGGTCGAGGCGCGCATCGTGGTGGTCGACGAGGCTCAGGGGGGGCTGGCTCTGGCCAAGCGCGCCATCACTTCCTACATCGAAGCCGGTGGCGATCGCATCCACCTGGCCAATGTGCCGATCAGCCTGCAGGCCGTGCGTGGCGGTCTCTGGTTCCTTGGCCAGGAGCGCGCGGCCAAGCTGATCGGCCTGTGCGCCGACTACATCCAGACGCAGATGCTCGACGCCCGGCAGATGCCCTCCGAGCAGATGCTGGAAACCCTGGCCGACGCGCTCAGCAGCCTGGAGTACTACCTAGAAGGTGGCGCGGTGCTGCGTCCCGAGACCACGCCGAGCGTGCTTGATCTGGCCGAGGAAAGCGTGCGCGCACTGGGCCTGTCGGTAGCTGCCTGATGGCTTCCGGCTGGCAGACCACGCCGCCGCTGGACAATGCCCAGGCTGGTGGCTGGGCACTGGTACGCAGCCCGCAGGGCTTTCTCGCCGACACCAACGGCGTTCTTTTCCCCCGCGACTGGCTCAAGCGCCAGGAATTGCCGCTGATCGCCGAGCATGGCCTGGGGCATTTCGACGATCAGCCGGTGTGGCTGTTGCAGGTCGAGCACTCCGCCGAGATGCCCGGCTGCTTCTGGCAGGGCTTGCGCCAGTTCATGCTGCAGGCCGACTACCCGACGTTCCGCATGCTGTCGTTTGCCGAGCAGGTGGCGCACTGGGACCTCAATCATCGCTTCTGCGGGCGCTGTGGGAGCCGTAACCGCCAGGTGCCGGGCGAGCGTTGCCTGCGCTGCCCCGAGTGCGGTCTGGACAGCTATGCGCGCATCTCGCCAAGCATGATTGTGCTGGTCACCCGGGGCGACGAGTTGCTGCTGGCGCGCTCGCCGCGCTTCGTGCCGGGCGTCTACAGCACCCTGGCCGGTTTCGTCGAGCCTGGCGAGTCGGCCGAGGAGTGCGTGGTGCGCGAGGTGCATGAGGAGGTCGGCATCCAGGTCGGCAACCTGCAGTACCTGGGCAGCCAGGGCTGGCCGTTCCCGCATTCGCTGATGCTCGGCTTCCACGCCGAGTATGTCGGCGGCGAGATCGTGCCGCAGCCCGAGGAGATCGAGGATGCGCGCTGGTTCGCCATCGACCAGCTGCCGCCGCTGCCGATGCAGCGCTCCATCGCCCGCTACCTGATCGACCTCTATGTGGCGCGCCGCCTGGGCCATCCGGAGCCGCAGTTGCCGCGTTGAGCGTCAGCCGCCGACGCTGTCGGTGAAGGTCAGGCGGTTGCCGAAGGGATCACGCAGGCTCATGTCGCGACTGCCCCAGGGCATCGCCTCGATGGTCGCATGCGCATAGCCATAGCGCTTCTGTTGCAGTTCCCGATGCAGATCGTCGAGGTCCTCCGTCGCGATGCGCAGGGCCGCGCCCGGACAGGCGTCGCCATGGTGCTCGGACAGGTGCAGCACGCAACCGTCGCGCGAGACCTGCAGGTACAGCGGCATGCCGGGGGCGAAGCGGTGTTCCCAGTCGATCCGGAAACCCAGGTAGCCCACATAGAATTCGCGGGCCTTGGCCTCGTCGAAGATGCGCAGTATCGGAGTGCTGTTGCCCAGTCGCATGGCGAAGCCCCCTTTCAGAACCAGTGCTGCCAGGCCAGGCGTGCCGTCAGTGCCAGCACCACCAGGATGAACACCGGGCGGATGAATTTCGAACCGCCGCGGATCGCCGTGCGCGCCCCGAAGAAAGCCCCGGCCATCAGCGCCAGGCCCATGGCGATGCCGAGCAGCCAGGCCACCTGGCCGGCGATGATGAAGACTGTCAGCGCCATGGCGTTGCTGACGAAGTTCATGCTGCGCGCCACGCCGCTGGCACGTACCAGGTCCATGGGGTAGAGCAGCAGGGTGCTGACCGTCCAGAAAGCGCCGGTGCCGGGGCCGGCCACGCCGTCATAGAAGCCCAGGCCCAGGCCCTGCGGCCACTGGCGCCCCTGCGCCACCGGCGCGTCCTGCTGGCCGTGGGTCTCCGGCGTCTTGCCGAACAGCAGGTACAGGCCGCAGCCGAATACCACGGCCGGCAGCATCTGGTTGAGCCAGGCGGCTGGCAGCCAATGCGCGATGATCGCGCCGATGGCGGCACCGATGGCCGTGGCGATCAGTGCATTGCGCCATTGTCGCGGATGGAACAGCTGGCGCCGGTAGAAGGTGTAGCTGGCGGTGGCCGAGCCGAAGGTCGCGCACAGCTTGTTGGTGCCCAGCACCAGATGCGGTGGCAGGCCGGCAGTGAGCAGGGCCGGGATGGTCAGCAGACCGCCGCCACCAGCGATGGCGTCGATGAATCCGGCGGTGAAGGCGACCAGGGCGAGAATCAGCAGGGTGGTCGGTTCGACACCCAGCTCGAAGGGAAAGGGCATAAAAAACTCGAAGTGGATTCAATTGTGCGGGGCTGTTGCTGGCTCGCCGCGCAGTAGCTCCGCATAATGCCGGCAAAAAATCGTATAAGGAATCGCTTGCATGCAGTATGACGGCCTGGCCTGGTTCACCGGCTTGCTGGCCCTGCTGGCGCTGTTCATCGCCGCCCGCATCCTGTTCGCTCCCAACTGGTTTCTCGCCTGGCTGCGCGGTACCGCCGGCCTGGCCTTCCTGGCGCTCGCGCTGCTGATCGGGGTGATTGCCTACGACCTGCGCAGCTACGACCCGCAGGTACAGGACAAGCCGCTGGTGACGCTGAGCTTCAGCGCCGATGGTCCGCAGCGCTATCGGGTCAACCTGCTGGAGGGCGGCGAGGAGCGCGAGGTGACCCTGGAGGGCGATCTGTGGCAGCTGGATGCCCGCCTGCTGGGCTGGAAGGGCCTGGCGGCGCTGATCGGCCTGCAGCCCGGCTACCGCCTGGAGAAGCTGTCCGGGCGTTTCCTCGCCATCGAGCAGCAGCAGAGCGCTCGCTTTGCTCGGGTGGCGCTGGCCGAGAGTCCCTATGGCATCGATCTGTGGCGCTGGCTGCGCCTGGGCCAGCGCGATCTGTTCCTGTTCGAGCCGCAGGCCGCACGCGTCACCTACCTGCCGATTGCCGATGGCGCGGTTTTCAGCGTCAGCCTGGGCCCGACCGGGCTGATGGCGCAGCCGATGAATCAGGTCGCGCAGCAGGCGCTCAAGGACTGGTGAGGCGCGCGTCTGCCGACTAGGCTTCCCGGCGGGGGAAAGTCGATGGGGGCGCCGCATGTTCGAACAGGATCGCTGGCGCCGCGTGGCGGCCATCGCGCCGGGACTGGCCAGCTTGCTGGACTACCGGTCGGCCTACTGGAAAGACGATCTGCGTGCCGGTCTGTCGGTTGCCGCCGTTGCCTTGCCGGTGGCGGTAGCCTATGCCGAGCTGGCCGGCTTCCACCCGGTCACCGGACTGTACGCCTGCATTCTGCCGATGCTGGTCTACGCCCTGTTCGGTACCTCGCGGCAACTGGTGGTGGGACCGGACGCAGCCACCTGCGCCCTGCTGGCCGCCGCCGTGGTGCCGCTGGCAGCGGGGGATGATGGTCTCTACCTGGCGCTGTCACTGACCCTGACCCTGCTTACCGGTGTGTTCTGCATCGGCGCCGGGCTGCTGCGCCTTGGCGCATTGGCGGAGTTCCTGTCGCGGCCGATCCTGGTCGGTTTCCTCAACGGTGTGGCGCTGAGCATCCTGCTCGGTCAGCTCGGCAAGATCGCCGGCTTTACCCAGGAAGCCGGCGGCATAGTGCCGCGCCTAGTCGAGTTCTTCGCCCGTTACGGCGACTGGCACTGGCCGACCCTGGCGCTGAGCGCCGCTACCGTGCTGGCGATGCTGTTGTCCAGGCGCTATCTGGCCAAGCTGCCGGCGGCACTGATTGCCATGGTCGTGGCCGCTGTGGCGACCTCGCTACTCGGCCTGGGCGCGCGCGGCGTGGCCACCATCGGGCTGATTCCCGCCGGCCTGCCCGAGTTGCATATCCCGCAGTTTCCTCTTGCGATGCTGCCGACGCTGCTGGCCGACGCCGCCGGTCTGGCCCTGGTGAGCTTCTCCAGCATGATGCTGACGGCGCAGAGCTTCGCCGAGAAGAACCGCTACAGCATCGATACCGATCGCGAGTTCATCGCCCTCGGCCTGGCCAACATGGCGTCCTCCTTTTCCCAGGGTTTTGCCATCAGCGGTGCCGATTCGCGCACGGCGGTGGCCGACAGCAGTGGCGGTCGTACCCAGATGACCAGCGTGATCGCGGCGCTGGCCATTGCGCTGGTGCTACTGTTCTTCACCGCGCCGCTGGCCTATGTGCCGGTGGCGGCGCTCGGCGTGGTGCTGCTGTTCGGTGCGCTGTCGCTGGTCAATCTGCAGTTCCTCGCCCAGCTGTACCGCATCTCGCGGGTCGAGCTGGCGCTGTGCCTGCTGGCGACGGTGGGCGTGGTGGCGGTCGGAGCGATCCAGGCCATTCTGCTGGTGGTGGTGCTGGCGCTGCTGCGCTTTGTTCACTCGATGTCGCGACCGCTGGTGGAGGAGCTGGGGCGGGTAGAGGGCATGCGCGGTTTCCACGCGCTGCAGCGGCATGCCACAGGGGCGCGCCAGCCAGGCATGCTGCTGTTCCGCTTCAACGCGCCGCTGGTGTTCTTCAATGCCCAGTTCTTCCGCCGCGAAGTGCGGCGCGTGCTGGACCAGGCCGGCCCCGAGTTGCGCTGGTTCGTGCTCGACATGCTGCCGGTGACCAGCATTGATGCCAGCGGCCTGCTCACCCTGCGTGACCTGGTGGAGGAGCTGCTGGCGCGCGGGGTGACCCCGGTGATGGCCGGGCGGCGTGCCGAATGGCAGCGCTGGCGCGAGGCGCGCGGCATCGCGGAGATGCCGCAGGTGCTGCACTTCACCACCCTGCGCGATGCGCAGCGGGCGTTCGAGGCGCAAAACAAAAGGCCGGGCGAAGAGCCCGGCCCGATGTGACGATCACGGCCTCAGGAGAGGAAGCCGCCGTCCACGTTCAACGCCACGCCGGTGGTGTAGCTGGAGGCTTCGCTGGCCAGGTACAGCACGGCACCGGCCATCTCGCTGGGGGCGGCCACGCGCTTGAGCGGGATGCGCTGCAGCGCCATGTTGAGGATGGCATCGTTCTTGGTCAGGGCCGAGGCGAACTTGGTGTCGGTCAGGCCCGGCAGCAGGGCGTTGCAGCGGATGCCGAACTGCGCGCACTCCTTGGCGAAAACCTTGGTCATGCTGATCACCGCGGCCTTGGTCACCGAGTAGATGCCCTGGAACTCGCCCGGCGAGACGCCGTTGATCGAGGCGACGTTGATGATCGAGCCGCCACCGTTGGCCTTCATCAGCTTGCCGCCTTCGATGGACATGAAGTAGTAGCCGCGGATGTTGACGTCGACGGTCTTCTGGAAGGCGCCCAGGTCGGTGTCCAGCACGTTGCAGAACTGCGGGTTGGTGGCGGCGTTGTTGACCAGGATATCGAGGCGGCCGAACTGCTCGCGGATAAAGGCGAAGACGCTCTGGATCTGCTCCATCTCGCCGATGTGGCAGGCGATTGCAGTGGCCTTGCCGCCGTCGGCGACGATGGCGTCGGCGACCTTCTGGCAGTCGTCGATCTTGCGGCTCGAGACGATCACGTGGGCGCCCTGCTGGGCCAGCAGCTTGGCGATGGCTTCACCGATGCCGCGGCTGGCGCCGGAGACGAAAGCGATCTTGCCGTCGAGGTCGAACAGGTGGGTCTTGGACATTGTGGTTCCCTTGTCTGAGCCGGGTTAGAGGGTGGATTTGCTGATGACCTGCAGGGCCATCTGTTCCAGCAGCTTGTTCATCATGATGAACTGGGCGAAGCGCTTGTCCTTGGTCTGGCCATGGAAGAAGCGGTAGTAGATCTGCTGCACGATGCCGGCCAGGCGGAACAGGCCGTACACGTAGTAGAAGTCGAAGTTGTCGATCTGGATGCCGGCGCGTTCTGCGTAGTAGTCGACGAACTGCTGGCGGGTCAGCATGCCCGGCGCGTTGCTCGGCTGGCGGCGCATCAGCTGTACGGGCGGCGGATCGTTCGCCTCGATCCAGTAGGCGAGGGTGTTGCCCAGGTCCATCAGCGGGTCGCCGATGGTGGTCAGCTCCCAGTCCAGCACGCCGATGATCTGCATCGGATTGGCCGGGTCGAGGATCACGTTGTCGAAGCGGTAGTCGTTGTGCACGATGCCCGGCTTGTGGTGGTCGGCCGGCATCTTCTCGCGCAGCCAGGCCTTGACCTGCTCCCAGACCGGGGCGTCGGGGGTCAGGGCCTTCTCGTAGCGGTCGCTCCAGCCTTCGATCTGGCGCTTCACGTAGCCTTCCGGCTTGCCCAGGTCGGCCAGGCCGCAGGCCTGATAGTCGACGTTGTGCAGGTCGACCAGCTTGTCGATGAAGCTCTTGCACAGGGCGTTGGTCTGCTCGGCGCTGACGTTCAGCTCGGTCGGCATGTCGCTGCGCAGGATGATGCCCTTGACCCGCTGCATCACGTAGAACTCGGCGCCGATCACCGACTCGTCGGTGCAGTGCACGTAGGCCTTCGGGCAGTAGGGGAAGCCGGCGTTGAGCTGGTTGAGGATGCGGTACTCGCGGCCCATGTCGTGGGCCGACTTGGCCTTGTGGCCGAACGGCGGGCGGCGCAGGACGAACTCCTGCTCGGGGTATTCCAGCAGGTAGGTCAGGTTGGAGGCCCCGCCGGGGAACTGGCTGATGCGCGGCGTGCCGGTGAGGCCGGGGATGTGCGCCTTCAGGTACGGGTCGATCTGCGCGGCATCGAGTTCTTCGCCTTCGCGGATGCCGGTGGACTGGTCTGTCAGCGTCATGCTTATCCCTTCTGCTGATGATGGGGGCCACTAATCATTGGCTAATCTAATAGCGCTATCGAGTGAAGCACAGCTTTATAGATGTGGCTGTTGGCGCCTGATCAAGGGCTCTGATTGCTTGTGCCGGGCGAAAAAAAACCGGAGTCCGCAGACTCCGGTTTTTTCGTGCTTCGCGGTAAACCCGAGGGCTTATACCGGGAACAGCTCGGCCAGTTTCATGGCCAGCATCATGTCGCCTTCGGCGCGCAGCTTGCCGCCCATGAAGGCCTGCATGCCGTCGGTTTCGCCGGAAGCGATACCGGCCAGGGTGGCGCTGTCCATGATCAGGGTGACGTTGGCGTTGGCGTTGTCGCCCTGTTGTACGTCGCAGGTGCCGTCCTTGACGATCAGCGCGTAGTTTTCACCGTCTTCGATGTTGAACTGGAACACCAGGTCCAGGCCGGCAGCGGCGCTGGCGTTGAACTTGGACTTCATGCTGTTGATGGTGTCGGCAACGGAGCTCATGTTTTCTATCCTTTGTTATCAAGGGTTGCTGGCGGCCTTGCGGGCCGCTGTGGGCCGGTACTCAGCGATAGGTGATGAGTTCCGGGGTCTTCAACAGCTCCAGATGCACACGGCTGTTGAAGGAAGCCAGGGTTGCCTCGTCGCCACGGAAGGTCAGGCGCGAGAGCGAAGTATTGACGATCTGCCAGTTGAGCTCGAAGGCTCGCTCGGCCGGTACGCCGGTCAACAGGTGGAGCAGGGCGGTGATGGTGCCGCCGGAGGTGAACACGGCGATGTTCTGGCCGCGCTCGGCGCTTGCCAGCAGGCGTTGCAGACCGCCGCCGACGGTATCGACGAAAGCCTGCCAGGTCTCGTGGCCGGGCTGGTCATACTGGCCGCTGACCCAGCGGCGGATGATGCGGGCGAACAGGTGCTGGAAGGCGGCACGGTTATCCTTCGGGTTGCGCAGGATTTCCAGTGCGCCTGGCTCGTCCGGCAGCATGGCCGGCAACAAGCCGCGGATCACCGCCTCGGCGTCGAATTCGTTGAAGGCCGGATCGATTTCCAGTTCCGGCGCGCTCATGCCGGCAGCCGCGCAGCGTTGCAGGGCCGAGGTGGCGGTATGCTGCTGACGCCGCAGGCTGCCGCTCAGGCAGCGATCCAGAGCGATGCCGAGCTGCGCCAGGTGATCGCCCAGCACTTCGGCCTGGCGCACACCGAGCGGCGACAGCACGTCGTAGTCGTCGGCGCCGAAGGAGGCCTGGCCATGTCGAATCAGGTAGATGCTGCCCACGTCCGCAGTCGATCCTGCCGGGTTGAAGTCTCGCGAGGTTATGGGCAGAGCCGGGCGCCTGTCAACGAAAAAACATACGCTTGTTTGAATCGCCCAGGGATGCCGACACATGGTCTGTCGTGGTTGGCCGGCACGCTCTGGCGCCGGTATGCTTGAGCGGAGTCGTGGCCTTGCCTGGGCCTCGTGAAGGGATATAGACGAGGGGTAATCTGTGGAGTTTCTGTTGGGGTATGCGGACTTCCTGTTGCGCACGCTGACCGTGCTGGTCGCCATCATCGTGGTGCTGCTGACCATTGCCGCCCTGCGTGGCAAGGGGCGCGGCAAGGGCAGCGGTCAGCTGCAGGTGAGCAAGCTCAACGATTTCTACAAGGCGCTGCGCGAGCGCCTGGAGCATGAGCTGCTCGACAAGACGCAGCTCAAGGCGCAGCGCAAGGCCGAAGCCAAACAGGCCAAGCAGGCGAAGAAGGATGGCCAGAGCAAGCCGCGGGTGTTCGTGCTCGATTTCGACGGCGACATCAAGGCCTCGGCGACCGACAACCTGCGCCATGAGGTGACTGCGTTGCTGTCGCTGGCCAGCCCGCAGGATGAAGTGGTGCTGCGCCTGGAGAGTGGCGGCGGCATGGTGCATGGCTATGGCCTGGCCGCCTCGCAGCTGGCGCGCATCCGCCAGGCCGGCGTGCCGCTGACCGTGTGCGTGGACAAGGTCGCCGCCAGCGGCGGCTACATGATGGCCTGCATCGGCGACAAGATCCTCAGCGCGCCCTTCGCCATCCTCGGCTCCATCGGCGTGGTGGCCCAGCTGCCGAACATTCATCGCCTGCTGAAGAAGCATGACATCGACGTGGAGATGCTCACTGCTGGCGAGTACAAGCGCACCCTTACCGTGCTGGGTGAGAACACCGAGAAGGGCCGGGAGAAGTTCCAGGAAGACCTGGACACCACCCACGAGCTGTTCAAGAACTTTGTGGCCCGCTACCGGCCGCAGCTGAATATCGACGAGATCGCCACCGGCGAAGTCTGGCTGGGCGTCTCCGCGCTGAACAAGCATCTGGTCGACGAACTCAAGACCAGCGACGAATACCTGGCCGAGCGTGCTCGCGAGGCCGAGCTGTTCCACCTGCATTTCGCCGAGAAGAAGAGCCTGCCGGAGCGTTTCGGCCTGGCGGCCAGCGTCACGCTGGATCGTCTGCTGCTGAACTGGTGGAGCCGCCTCAATCAACAACGTTTCTGGTAGGAGTAAGACATGACTGCCTTCAAGGCTCTGCTGGTCAGTGAGGAAAACGGTGTCTTCGTGCCCAAGGTCGTCGAGCGTAGCGTCGCCGACCTGCCGGCCGGCGAGGTGCTGATTCGCGTGCAGTACTCCTCGCTCAACTACAAGGATGCGCTGTCCGCCAGTGGCAACCGCGGGGTGACCAAGGCCTACCCGCATACGCCGGGCATCGACGCCGCCGGTGTGGTGGCCGAGTCCTCGGCCAGCGAGTTCGCGGCGGGCGACGAGGTGATCGTCACCGGTTACGACCTGGGCATGAACACCGCCGGCGGTTTCGGCCAGTACATTCGCGTACCGGCGGCCTGGGTGATCAAGCGGCCCAAGGGCCTGAGCCTGCGCGAGGCCATGCTGCTCGGCACTGCCGGCCTGACCGCGGCGCTGTGCGTGGACAAGCTGGAACAGGCCGGGTTGACCCCGGCCGCCGGCCCGGTGCTGGTCACCGGCGCCACCGGTGGCGTTGGTTCGGTTGCGGTCGCACTGCTGGCGCGGCTTGGCTATAACGTCGCGGCGTCCACCGGCAAGGCCGGGCAGGGCGAGTTCCTGCGCCAGCTCGGCGCCCAGCAGATCGTGCCGCGCGAGGAACTGCAGGAAGGCAGCGACAAAGCCATGCTCAAGGAGCGCTGGGCCGGTGCGGTGGATACCGTCGGCGGCGAGATCCTGTTCAACGTGGTCAAGTCGCTGCGTTACGGCGCCAGCGTGGCCTGCTGCGGCCTGACCGCCGGCATGGGCTTCAAGGGCAATGTCGCGCCCTTCATCCTGCGCGGGGTCAACCTGCTGGGGGTGGACTCGGTGGAGCTGCCGCTGGTGGTCAAGGCGTCCATGTGGGACAAGCTGTCCCTGCAGTGGAAGCTGACCAACCTGGAGAGCCTGGCTGAGGAAGTCGGCCTGGAGCAGTTGCCCCAGGCCATCGAGCAGATCCTCGCCGGCAAGCTGGTCGGTCGGGTGCTGGTTAGGCTCGACTGAGCCTGAGCGGGCCGGTCAGCTCAGGTCCGGCAGCAGGTAGGGTGCCCACAGCGATTCGGCGAACTGGCGACGGAAGAAGCCGAAGTGGCCGATTCGCTCCACCCCGATCTGCGTTGGCGCGATGCGCTTGGCCGTTTGTGGCGCGGCGCGATAGAAGCCGTGCAGTGATTCGGTATTGCGCCCGGACATCATCTCGTCATCGGTGAAGGAGATCGCCGTGATCGGCGTGCGCACTGCCGAATAGGCCTCGCGAACCGCTTCGCCTTCGGCGCCCACCGCGTACTCCGGATGCAGGCACCAGCGCCGCCACTGTTCGATCACCCCGCGCGGCAGGTCGCCGACCATGCCCAGGCGCTGGCCGGGGAAGTAGCCGGCAAGCGGCGTGACCAGCGGGGCGATGAGGTACCACAGCAGCCAGGCGCGGTTGCGCAGGCTGCGGGTGTTTTCCCGCCAGTAGCCGCTGCCGGTGGCGATGGTGAAGGCGCGCTGGATGCGCTCGCTGCCGCGCACGAAGGGCAGAATCTGCCCGCCGAGGCTGTGGCCGATCCAGAACACCGGAAGGGAACCCGCTGCCGCCGCGGCGGCATCGAGCATGGCGCTGCAGTCGTGTCGGCCCCAGCCGATCACGTCCACCTGCAGATCACGCAGCGAGCCCTGGCGAGACAGGCCCATGCCGACATAGTCGAAGGTCACCGTGACAAAACCGCGCTCGGCCAGCCACTGCGCGAAGGCGGCGTAGAAACGCTGCTCCACGCCCATGGCCGGCACGATCAGGACAACGCCGCGCGCCTCGCCGGCGGGGTGGAACCAGTGGCTGGAGAGGCGGTGTCCGTTGCCGTTGTCCAGCTGGCGATGGAGTGGGCTGGTCATGATGAGCTCCGGCTGACGTACATGGTGATGTCGGCACGAAACACCGGCTTATCGTCGACGTAGGCCACCACCGGTACCTTGATGTCGCCTTCCTGGTTCCAGTCGATGGCGCTACCGTCAGCCACCGCGCGTACGTCACCCTGGGCCTTGGCCAGGTATTCCACGGTCATGCCGCGCGGAATCCAGCGGCAGCCTGCCGGGATGGAGGCGTCGGTCATGGTGCCGGCCGCCAGCTCGGCAGCGTTGCACAGGGCGATGGCATGTACGGTGCCGATGTGGTTGAGCACTTCGCGGCGTTTGGGGAAGGTCACTTCCGCATAGCCCGGGCGCAGCTCGACGAACTGCGGGGCAATGCTGGCGAAGTAGGGCGCGACCTGGCCGATCAGGGTGCTGAACTGGGCCGGGCCGACCTGCTGGTACATCTGCATCATCTGACTCATGGGGTGCTCCTGCACAATGGCTGGCATTTGAAGAGAAGCGCGCGCCCAGGCAGTATACGAATACCAGAATTTAATTCTAGAAAAATATTCTAGTTTGTTGAGGAGGCCAGATGGCCCGCCGTTCCCGCAAGGACGAGATACTCCAGGCCGCCCTGGCCTGTTTCACCGATTTCGGCGTGGATGCCACCACCATCGAGATGATTCGCGACCGCTCTGGCGCCAGCATCGGCAGCCTCTATCACCATTTCGGCAACAAGGAACGCATCATCGGCGCCCTCTACCTGGCCGGTACGGCCGAGTACGCGGCGCTGCTCGCCGAGGGCTTCGCCCAGGCCGACAGCGCCGAGGCCTGCGTCAAGTTGCTGGTCACCAGCTATGTCGACTGGGTGGTGGCAAACCCGGACTGGGCGCGCTTCATCCTGCACAGCCGTGGCCGGGTAGAGGCCAGCGAGATGGGCGCGGAGCTGCGCGAGGTCAACCGGGTGAATTTCCGGCGCATCCTCGATGCGCTCGCCGTGTATCGCGCGCAGGGGCTGTTCAAGGCCATGCCGGTGGACTGTTTCACCTCGGTGGTCATCGGTCCGACCCATGACTTCGCGCGCCACTGGCTGGCCGGGCGGACCCAGACGTCGCTGGCCGAGTGTCGCGAGCTGCTGGCCCAGGTGGCCTGGGATTCGGTGCGAGCGCCACAGTAGCTGGCGACGCCGCTCCCGGATTGCATCCGGGCGACGGCCTGAAATGAAAAAGCCCCGCAGTGCGGGGCTTTTTCCTGGGGCCGGGTCAGGCGCGGCGGCGGAACAGCGGCAGCGGCTGGTCGGTGGAGGCCTGGTACACCTCGGAGAACTCCTCGAAGGCTTTCAGCGCATCGACCGGGTCCTTGTCCGCGCGCAGGGCGAAGGCGTCGAAGCCCACGCGCTGGTAGGAGAACAGCTGGTCGCGCAGCACGTCGCCGATGGCACGCAGCTCACCCTTGTAGCCGTAGCGGTTGCGCAGCAGATAGGCGCTGGAGCAGTGGCGGCCGTCGGTAAAGGCGGGGAAGTTGAGGGCGATGACCTGGAAGTGGTCCAGGTCGGCGACGATCTCCTCGATTTCCTCGCCGGCTTCCAGCCATACGCCCAGGCCACCGTCACGGGCCTTGAGGGCGTGGGCATGCTCGCGCCACAGGGCCAGCGGCACGATCAGGTCGTCGCTGTTGCTGACGCTGTCGAGGCTGGCATCGGCCGGCAGCAGGTGCCAGGTTTCGTCCAGGATCTGGCCGTTCTTAATGATTCGCTGCATAGACGCGCTCCTTGAACGGGTCGATTCCGACACGGCGGAAGGTATCGAGGAAGGACTCTTCTTCGGTGCGATGTTCGACATAGACCTTGATCAGCTTGTCGATCACGTCGGCCATTTCATCCTGGGCGAAGGACGGGCCGAGGATCTGTGCCAGGCTGGCCTCACGGCCGGCGCTGCCGCCGAGGGACACCTGGTAGAACTCCTGGCCCTTCTTGTCCACGCCGAGAATGCCGATGTGGCCGACGTGGTGGTGGCCGCAGGCGTTCATGCAGCCGGAGATGTTGAGGTCGAGGTCGCCGATGTCGAACAGGTAGTCGAGGTCGTCGAAACGACGCTGGATGGCCTCGGCGACCGGGATCGACTTGGCGTTGGCCAGGGAGCAGAAGTCGCCGCCCGGGCAGCAGATGATGTCGGTCAGCAGGCCCACGTTCGGTGTGGCGAAGCCCAGCTCGCGCAGCTCGCCCCACAGGGTGAACAGCTGCTGCTGCTCGACGTCGGCAAGGATGATGTTCTGGTTGTGGCTGTTGCGCACCTCGCCGAAGCTGTAGCGATCGGCCAGGTCGGCGATGGCGTCCAGCTGCTTGTCGGTGACATCGCCCGGCGCGACGCCGGTCGGTTTCAGCGACAGGGTCACGGCGACGTAGCCCGGCTGCTTGTGGGCGAAGGTGTTGCGCTGGCGCCAGCGGGCGAAGCCCGGATGCTGGGCGTCGAGGGCTGCCAGTTCGGCATCCTGGTCGGCCAGCTGGCGATACGCCGGGTCGACGAAGTGGGCGGAAACGCGCGCCACTTCGGCTTCGGTCAGGGTGGTCGGACCATCCTTGAGGTGGGCGAACTCGGCCTCGACTTTCTCGGCGAAGACTTCCGGCGTCAGTGCCTTGACCAGGATCTTGATACGCGCCTTGTACTTGTTATCACGACGGCCGTAGCGGTTGTACACGCGCAGGATGGCGTCGAGATAGCCGAGCAGGTGCTGCCAGGGCAGGAATTCCTTGATGAAGCTGCCGACGATAGGGGTACGGCCCAGGCCGCCGCCGACCGAGACGCGGAAGCCCAGCTCACCGGCTTCGTTCTGCACCGCTTCCAGGCCGATATCGTGCACCTCGATGGCGGCACGATCGCTCACGGCGCCGTTGACGGCGATCTTGAACTTGCGCGGCAGGTGGGTGAATTCGGGGTGGAAGGTCGACCACTGGCGGATGATCTCGCACCAGGGGCGCGGATCGACGATCTCGTCCTTGGCCACGCCGGCGAACTGGTCGGTGGTGGTGTTGCGGATGCAGTTGCCGCTGGTCTGGATCGCGTGCATCTGCACGGTGGCCAGCTCGGCGAGGATCTCCGGCACATCTTCCAGTTCCGGCCAGTTGAACTGCACGTTCTGCCGGGTGCTGATGTGGGCGTAGCCCTTGTCGTAGTCGCGAGCGATCTTGGACATCATGCGCACCTGCTTGGACGACAGCAGGCCGTACGGCACGGCGACGCGCAGCATCGGCGCGTAGCGCTGGATGTAGAGGCCGTTCTGCAGGCGCAGGGGGCGGAACTCCTCGCCGGAGAGTTCGCCGGCCAGGTAGCGGCGGGTCTGGTCGCGGAACTGCTTGACGCGGTCCTCGACGATCCGCTGATCGTACTCGTCGTATACGTACATAGGGGTCCTGTGGTTCAGGCTACTGCTTCATCAGGCAGCGATGGCTTTCTTGCGCGCACGGTAGACGCGCTCTCTATCAGGGCCGGCGAAAGATACCAGCTCGCAAATATGCGAAAAAGTGAAGTTTTCATATAAGTACATAGCCAAAGTCGATAAGCGACCGGCCTTGAGACTGTGCGGGGCCTGGTCTTAACTCAGGTGGAACCCATAACCACAACAAAGGGGACAACCATGAGCGACCATTCCACAGCGCAGGACAAAGACAGCCTTGTCGATGCCTGGGCCATATTCATGCTGGTATTCATCGCGGTCAGCACGGCGGTGTTCTGGGTGAGCCAGCAGTAGCGGACGAGCGAGCGGGGCCGGCAGGTTCCGTCTTGCCGGCCCCGTTGCGCAAATGGCCGACGAGCGCTGGCATATTGCCATTGCCTGCCCGGTATAATGCGCCACTTTCTGCTGAATCCGGGTTCATCCTCTTGGCGTTGCGTGTCCTTTTCCTCTGCTGCCTGAGTCTTGTCTGCGCTACCGCTCAGGCCGCGTCCGTGGTTTTCCTCAATCCCGGCTTCTCCCACGAGCGGTTCTGGCTGGACTACAGCCATTTCATGCAGGACGCCGCCGGCGATCTGGATATGCAGCTCGAGGTGCTCTACGGCGAGCGTGATAACGAGGTCATCCTGCGCAACGCGCGCCAGGTGCTCGCCAGTCCGCACAAACCGGACTATCTGATTTTCGTCAATGAGCAGTACCTGGGGCCGGAAATCCTGCGCATGTTCGCCGACAGCGGCATTCGCCTGTTCGCGGTGCACAGCAGCCTGACCGACGAACAGCAACAGTTGGCCGGCGGTCCCCGGGACAAGTACCCCAACTGGATCGGCAGCCTGGTCACCAACGACGAGGAAGCCGGTTACCTGATGGCCAAGGCGCTGTTGCGCACGGCGGGAGATGACGCCGAGCTGGTGGCCTTCTCCGGAGTGAAGAACACCCCCTCCGCGACACTGCGCGAGGAGGGGCTGCAGCGGGCACTCAGGGAGCATCCGCAGGTTCGCCTGCGCCAGTTGCTTTATGGCGAGTGGCGTCAGCAGCGCGCGTATGAGCAGGCCAAACTGTTGTTGCCCCGTTATCCGCAGGTCAACCTGGTCTGGTCCGCCAACGATGAAATGGCTTTTGGCGTAATGCAGGCGGCCGAGGAGCAGGGGCGGCATTTGCGCTACACGGCGCTGAACAATTCGCAGCGGGTTCTGCAGGCACGGGCGGAGGGCAGAATCGGCGTGCTGGCCACCGGACACTTCATTCTGGGCGGCTGTGCCATGGTGATGTTGCATGACCATGCTGCCGGAATGGACTTCGCCGAGCGCGGTGGCAAGGCGCAGATGGCTCGCCTGTTGCGACTGGTGGATGCGCGCGAGGCGAAGCACCTGATGTCCAGGCTGGAACGGCCTGACAAGGGCCTGGATTTCCGCCGCTTCAGCGCCACGCGCAATCCGGCGCTGCGGCAGTACGCCTGCTCCATCGACGAACTGCTGCGCTAGACGCCTGCCAGATAGAGCACCAGCTGCACCAGGGCGAACAGCACCACCACGAACAGCGCGGTGAACATCAGCCCCAGGGCAATGAAGTGGCTGGGCTTGCCGCGGCTGAAGTCACGCGCGCGGTTCTTCCCGCTCTGCACGCCAAACGCGGCGGCCAGTACGCTTTGCAGCATCTCGCGAAAGCTTAGTGGCTTGTCGTTATCGTCGTTCTGCCTGTCCATTGGGCACCTCCTGGGCTCAGCTTAGCTCAGCGCCGCGAGGTTCAGAGTTCTGGGTCCAGCGCCTGTACGCGCAAGCGTTCCCGCTCGTCGAATCGGCTGGCCTGCAGCTCTGCGATGGCGGCCTGCAACTGGCTGTCGTTGAGCCCGGACTGGCGCAGGCGATTGCGCTCGGCGGCATAGTCGCTCAGGCGCTGCTGCCAGGCAGCCTGCTGGCGATCCAGATCGGCCAGCGCATCGGCCGCGGCACTGCCCAGCGCCTGCTCGCGCAGCTGGCGAATCTCCTCGGCGCTGGCGCCTTGTTCCTGCAGCGTCTGGGTGGCGGCGTACAGCTCGCCATGGCGCATGCTCTCGGCGCGGGCCATGCGCACCTCCTCCGGCAGTTGCAGCTCCAGTTCGGCCAGCGCCTGGGTACGTTGCTCCTCGCTCAGGCCGGCCTGCCGGGTCAGCGCCAGGCGCTGCACCATGTACTCGTCCTCGGCGTTCTCGCGGGCGAAGAACAGGGCATATTCATCGGCACTGAAGAACTGCTGACGCAGCATGTTGAGCGCATCGAGGCGCTGGCGCAGGGCGCCGGGATCCAGGCTGGCGTCGGCTTCGGGCAGGTCCTGCAGGGCAATGCGGTAGTCCACATAGCGGCGCAGCAGGTCGCGTGCCTTGTCCAGCGCGGGCTCGCGGAGCTGGGTGGCGAGGTCGCGATGGATGCGAATCAGTACCTTGTCCAGACCTTCTTCTTCGCGACCGGCCAGGTAAAAGTCGAACAGGTGCAGCAGGTCCGCCTGCAGCAGCAGATTGCCCTGGGCGTCCATGCGCAGTTGTACGCCGTGGTGCGCGCCTGCCAGCGAGGGCGGCAGCGGGCCGGGGTCGGCCAGGCGGGTGGCCGGCGTCTCACGCAGGTTGTGGTTGAGGTTACGGGCCTCGCGGCTGCGGCTGTCATCGGGGACCGCTGCCGCGCTGACGGGAGCTGCCGTGGCGGGCAGGGGCGCGGGGCGGTAGAGCAGCAGGGTGCCGCCCACGACGACGGCGCCGAGGGCCAGGGCAGACAGAATGATGCGGCTGGACATCGAAGTCTCCTCGCGGCGGACATGGCGCCCTCGGCGCCATGTCCGCCGGTATTACAGACCGAGGTTCTTCAGGCGGTTGGCCTGGTTCTGATACAGGGTCTTCGGGTTGGTTTCGAACAGCGACACCAGTCCGAGAACCTGGTTGGTGATGTCCAGGTGGTTCATGAAGTAGTTGTCCTTGAGCACCTTGCCGAAATGGCTGGAGCAGCGGCCGGTGACGCCGTCATTGGCCTCACTGAAGCCGAAGGCCAGGTAGGTGACGCCGAACAGCGGGTCGGAGATGTCCAGCACGTTGGTCAGCGGCGCGGTCCCGCTCATGGAGTACATGCGCACGCTGTTGCCGTTGATGGTGGCGGTTTCCGGGCCCTCGCCGCAGGACGTGCTCGGCACGCCGGTGGGGAAGCGCTGGTTGTTGGCCGCAGCGCCCGTTTTGTTGAACTCGGCCAGCATGGCGCGCACGTCCGAGGCGCTCTTCTTGTTGTTCGACAGCAGGTTGACCAGGTTGCCCACGGCGTTGGCGAACACGTCGAAGGCGACGCCCTGCAGGCTGCCGGGCGGGGCGATGCCGGTCACCAGGTCGGCCAGCGGCGAGCCCTTGTGCGGCGAGTTGAGGGTGGTCACTGACGCCACCAGGTCGGGACGGGTGTTCATCACATAGCGGGCGGTGAGGCCACCCTGGCTATGCCCGATCAGGTTGAATTTCTTCACCGTGCCGCCGGACGCGGCGCGGATCTGCTCCAGCTGCGCGATCAGCGACTCGCCACGCTTGGCCGAGCTGTCGAAGGCGTTGATCTTCGGTACATGGACCTTGGCCCCCTGGCTCTGCAGGGCGCTGGGGATCTGGTACCAGTAATCGATGCTGGCGATGGAGTCGAAGGCGAAGATGCCGGGGACGAGGACGATGGGGTTCTTGGTCTGCGCCTGGGTGTTGGCCAGGGCAGGGAGGGACGCGCACAGACCGAGGGCGGCCAGTGCCGGGACGAGCAGCTTTTTCATGAGGTGTACCTGTGTGTTCGTTTTTTGTTGTTGTAGCTCCGCACACAGCAGCGGAGGTGGCGGCCATCAAACCACCGGCAAGCCGGGCTCGGCTTGTAAGAACTGATGATCCTGCTCCGCGATGGCTGAAACGAAAGGAAACGGATGTCGTCACGATCAGTGCTTGCCATCGGCCCGTAAAAACTATACAAAAAGCTATACACGGATAACTGATGTATAGATTTGGAGCGATAAATGCCTGAGTACCATGCCCCCTTGCGTGACATGCGGTTCGTTTTCGACGAGGTTCTCGATGCCTACGGCGCCCTGCAGGCGTTGCCGACGCAGCGCGAGTTCGGTGCCGATCTGGGTGGCGCCATTCTCGAGGAGGCGGCCAAGCTCGCCGAGAACGTGCTGGCTCCGGTCAATGGCTCCGGCGACAAGCAGGGCTGCCAGTACGACCCGGTGAGCAAGACGGTGAAGACGCCGGACGGCTTCAAGGCCGCCTACAAGCAGTTCGCCGAGGGTGGCTGGACCGCGCTGGCCTGTACCCCGGAGTTCGGCGGCCAGGGCCTGCCGCACGTACTGAACATGATGGTCGAGGAGATGGTCTGCTCGGCCAACCTGTCGCTGGGCATGTACCCGGGGCTGACCCATGGTGCGATCAATGCGCTGACCCAGCACGGCACCCGCGAGCAGCAGGAGCAGTACCTGCCCCAACTGATCAGTGGCGAGTGGACCGGCACCATGTGCCTGACCGAGCCGCAGTGCGGTACCGACCTCGGTCTGATCCGCACCCGCGCCATACCGCAGGCCGACGGCAGCTATGCCATCAGCGGCACCAAGATCTGGATCACCGGCGGCGAGCAGGACCTGGTCGACAACATCATCCATCTGGTACTGGCCAAGCTGCCGGATGCGCCGGACAGCGTGAAGGGTATTTCCCTGTTCCTGGTGCCCAAGTTCCTCGAGGACGGCTCGCGCAACCCGGCGTTCTGCGGCGGCCTGGAGCACAAGATGGGCATCAAGGGCTCGGCCACCTGCGTGATGAACTTCGAGGGTGCCAAAGGCTGGCTGATCGGCGAGCCGAACAAGGGCCTCAAGTGCATGTTCACCATGATGAACTCGGCGCGCCTGATGGTCGGCATGCAGGGCCTGGGGATCGCCGAGAGCGCGTATCAGATCAGCCTGGGCTTTGCCAAGGAGCGCCTGCAGAGCCGTTCGCTGTCGGGCCCGAAGGCCGCCGACAAGCCGGCCGACCCGATTCTGGTACACCCGGACGTGCGCCGCATGCTGCTGCGCCAGAAAGTGATGATCGAGGGCTGCCGTGCGCTGGCCTACTTCACCGGCCTGCACCTGGATGTCGCCCACGATCACGAGGACGCCGAAGTGCGCCAGCAGGCCGACGACCTGGTGCAGCTGCTGACTCCGGTGGTCAAGGCCTTCCTCACCGACGAGGGCTTCGCCTGTGCCAACGAGGGCCTGCAGGTGCTGGGTGGTTCCGGCTTCACCGAGGACTGGGGCATCGAGCAACTGGTGCGGGACTGCCGCATCACCCGCATCTATGAAGGCACCAACGGCATCCAGGCGCTGGACCTGGTCGGGCGCAAGCTGGCGCTGGGCGGCGGTCGTGCCGTGCGTGGCTTCTTCGCCCTGGTCGAAGGCTGGCTCAAGGCCAACCCCGAGGCACCGCACGCTGCCGCCGTCGGCAAGGCGCTCAAGCAGCTGCAGCAGGCGACGCTGTGGATCGCCAGCGAAGGCATGAAGGACCCCGAGCAGGCTGGTGCCGCTTCGGTTCCCTACCTGCGCCTGTTTGCCCTGACCACCCTGGCCTGGCTGTGGTCGCGCATGGCCCAGACCGCCCAGGCGGCCCTGCAGGGCGGTAGCAGCGAAACCGTGTTCTACGGCGCCAAGCTGAAGTCGGCCGACTTCTACATGGCACGGGTGCTGACTGAAACCGACAGCCTGCTGGCCGAGGTACTGGCCGGAAAGACTACCCTGATGGCATTCAGCGAAGAGGAATTTGCTGCCTGATTGAGCACTGTTCGCCTGCGCACTCCGGCAACTTCCCCCCTGTTTCGGTTGCCGGATTTTTTATTCCAAGCGGCCGAGGTTCGCCTCGGCCTGGGAGAGAGTCGAATGCATGCCTGGAAGCGAGGCCTGATCTGTCTGCTGTTGCTCTGCGCTGGCGGGCCCGCCGCGGCCGACTGGCGGACCGATGTGCCCCAGGCGCGCCTGCTGGGCGCGGGTGAGTTCACCTGGTTCGGCTTCTCCGTCTACTCCGCACGGCTGTTCGGTGAACAGACCGAACAGGTCTTTGAACAGCCGTTCGCGCTGGAGCTCACCTACAAGCGCAATATCACCCGTGATGCCCTGGTCGATACCAGTGTCGACGAGATCCGCCGGCAGGGCAGCACAGTGGATGAGCGCACCCTGGCGCGCTGGGCTGAAGAGATGCGCCAGTCCTTCGTCGATGTGCAGTCGGGCCAGCGCATCACCGGCGTTTATCTGCCCGGCAAGGGCTGTCGGTTCTACGTCGATGGCCGCCTGCAGAGGGAGATCGCCGATCCCGCCTTCGCCCGCGCGTTCTTTTCCATCTGGCTGGGGGCGGGCACACGCAGCCCCGAGCTTCGTGAAGCCCTGCTGGGGCTCAATGCATCCGACGCCTGAGGTGTTTCTAACATGAAGAAGATATGGCTGCTGGCCTGCTGCTTTCTGCTGGTCAGCTGCGGCAGCGTGTCCGTGGATGACTATGCCGCGGAGCAGCCGGTGCTCAACCTGGAAAGCTATTTCTCCCGGCCGGTGCAAGCCTGGGGCATGTTCCAGGATCGCTCGGGCAAGGTGATCAAGCGCTTCCATGTGCAGATCGACAGTCGCCGTGAAGGCGACAAGCTGATTCTCGACGAGCGCTTCGTCTATAGCGATGGTGAACGCCAGCGCCGCGTGTGGACGCTGACCCCCGATGGCCCGGGCCGCTGGCGCGGCACGGCAGGGGACGTGATCGGCGAGGCGAGGGGCGAACTGGCCGGCAATGCCTTGCGCTGGCAGTACCGCTTGCTGCTCCCGGTCGATGACACCACCTACGAGGTGGAGTTTGACGACTGGATGTACCTGATGGATGAGGACACGCTGATCAACCGCTCCTTCATGAGCAAGTTCGGCGTGGAGCTGGGCCAGGTGACCCTGTTCTTCCGGCGCGAGTCCTGATGGCCGGCGCGTGGTGGCGCCGGCAGGGGCCGCGACTCAGCGTTCGGCCAGCTGGCGCTTGAGCTCGGCGACTTCCGCCTCCAGCTGGCGCACACGCTCAACGGCTTCCACTTCGGTGGTCACATCGCGCTGGATGCCGATGAAGTAAGTTAGCTGATCTGCCTCGTTGAACACGGGGGTGATCGACAGCTCGTTCCAGAACAGACTGCCGTCCTTGCGGTAGTTGCGCAGGATCTGGCGGCAGGCGCGCCCCTCGTGAATGGCCTGGCGAATGGCATGCAGCCCGGGCTGGTCGCGGTCGCCGGCCTGCAGGAAGCGGCAGTCCTGGTACAGGATCTCCTCGTCGGAATAGCCGCTCAGGCGCTGGAAGGCGGGGTTGGCGTAGATGAGGATGTTGTCATCGCCTTCCTGCTCGGCCACCACGATGCCGTCACTGGATGCTTCTACTACCAGCTGCAGGAGCTTGGCACTGATCATTGCACGGTTCTCTCGTTCGTTTTTTCGGGCCCGCCTAGGTTAGTCTTCACACATGCCACTGCCAAGGCCGGGTACTGTGGCGCCGTCTGGTTTACAATCCCGGTTCGTTTGCACTGCTGCCCGAGCATCATGACCGAGTTACTTGACTCTTCGCCCCGCGGTGACCTGCTACCCATGCGCGAGGTGGTACGCCAGACCGGTGTCAACCCGGTGACGCTGCGTGCCTGGGAACGCCGCCACGGCCTGATTCGCCCGGTGCGCACCGAGGGCGGGCACCGCCTCTATTCGCCACAGGACGTGCAGGCCATCCAGCGCATCATGCTGTGGACCAGCCGCGGTATCGCGGTGGGCCGCATCGGTGAGTTGCTGACCCAGCACGAGACCGACGAAGTGGTGCCGGTAGTGGCCGATGATCACCTGGCGCAGTGGCGTGATCTGTTGCGCGAGGCGCTGGCCAACTTCGACAGTGCCGAGCTGGAGCGCCTGTACGGGCAGCTGTCCACGCTCTATCCGCTCGCCGTGTTGTTCGAGGATGTACTCCTGCCGCTGTGGCGCGCACTGTTGCCGCGCACCGAGTATGGCGCGCGTAGCCAGTGGCTGATGCTCGATGCCTTCCTGCGTTCGCGGGCGCTGCTGCGCCTGCAGATGAACCGTGGCAACGGCCCGGTGGTCATGCTCGCCGATGGCAGCGGCAACTGCGCCGAGCTCGAACTGTTGTGCGCGGGGCTGGTGCTGGCCGGCGGCGCCGCGCGGGTGGAGGTGCTGGCCGTCGGGCAGCCGCTCGACGAGTTGCCGCTGATCTGCGATGCGCGGCAACCGGCGGTGCTGGTGCTGTTCGGCCATGCGCCGCTACCGACCGAGGTGGTGCGTCGCCTGCAGATGAAGGTCAGCTGTCCGCTGGCCGTGGCGGGGCAGGGCGGCGGCCTGGTCAAGATCGCCTCGGTGGCCTACCTGGGCGACAGTCCCGCCCTGATGCAGCGCCGCCTCCAGGCCCTGCTGGACGGGCATCTGGATACCTGAACCTGATGGCAGCGCTTTGCCGAGCGCGGCTCATCGTCGCAATAAAACGCGTTGCCGGTCTTTCATGCGTCCTTCGCCTGTGGTACCCATCGGGCCACAACAATGACAAGGGCGAAGAACGTCCATGCAACCGAGCGATGCCCCGGTCCTGCTTTATCTGTGGGACAAGCGCACCTTCTACCTCAGTGCCTTCGCGGAGCCCCTGCAGCTGTCGCAGGCAGCGGCCATGCTGCTGGTCGGCCTGGATGACGAGCTGCTGATCCATAGCCAGGGTGCGGCGCTGCGCTGCCGCAGCGTGCTGCTGCCGCCCGGCTTGGAGCTGCTGGTGGACAGCCGCGGTTCACGTGTCGCGCTCTGCTACCTGGACGTATTTGGCGAGGACTTCGCCCTGCTGGCGCCGCGCATGGCCGTACGCGAGGCCGGATTGCTCCACGGGCTGGACGAGCAGGCCCTGTGGATCAGCCGTTTCGATGCGCTGCACCGCAGCAGCGCCGAGCCCGAGGCGATCTGGGACTGGCTGGAGCGCCTGATCAACCCGCATGGCCGGCCGCCGCCCGGTTTCGTCTGCGATGCGCGCATCGTGCGCGCCGTGGAGCTGATCAAGGCCGACGTGTCGTGCAACCAGTCCATCGAGTTCCTCGCCGACCAGGTCGGTCTCTCGGTACCGCGCCTGACCCAGCTGTTCCGCCAGAAGATCGGCATCCCCATCCGCCGCTACCGGCAGTGGCACCGCCTGTTCGTCACCTGTGTCGGCGTGGCGCGCGGGATGAACCTCACCGATGCCGCGGTGAACGCCGGCTTTACCGATTCGGCGCATTTCAGCCACACCTTCCGCAGCATCGTCGGCATGAGCCCCTCGGCGGCCTTGGCCCAGCCGCGCGGCATTCGCCTGTTCGCCGGCTGAGGAATAGGGCAAGCTGCGCGGACATCGAATCCGCCGAACCGCCATGCACGACAGCGATTTTCCCGACGACGCCGCGCAAACCGAACGCACCCGCGCCACCATCATGCGCTACCACCTGAGCGGGAAGCACCGCGACCTGGAGGCGGTGCTGGCGCTCTACCACCCGGATATCGAGTACCACGACTTCTTCCAGCAACGCTGCATGCGCCTGGGCGAACTGCGCCGCTACGTCGAGGACAACCTGCCGCGGCGCCCTGGCGAGCTGCTGGAGCACGTCGACCGCATCCGCATTGACGGCCACACCGCCTTCATCCAGTACCGCACCTGCATCCATGGCAGCGGCGGGCTGGTGTCGTTCCGCACCGGCGAGGCGATCACCGTGCGTGACGGCCTGATCTGGCGCATCCACGAATACGCCACGCTGGTGCGCGAAGCGCGGCCCGGCGAGGGCGAATCCGCGGCACGGCCGGCGATCAGCCGCCTGGGCCTGTCGGCCCGCCAGCTCGGGCAACTGGCCGAGGACCTGCAGGAGTACTTCCAGCGCCAGCGGCCATTCCTCGACCCGGACCTGGACCTGCAACAGGTGGCCGCGGCCACCGGCTACAGCCGCAACCAGATTTCCCACCTGCTCAACCAGGTGCTGGGGCAGAGCTTCTACCGCTACGTCAACCAGGCCCGCCTGCAGCACCTGCTGGACGGGCTGCAGGCCACCAGCGACGCGGGGCGGATCGACGAACTGGCCTTCGCCGCCGGTTTCAACTCGCTGTCGGCGTTCTACAAGTGCTTCCGCGAGCGCCTGGGCATGACGCCCAAGGCCTACCTCAAACAAATTTCCGCGCGGGCCCGCACGCAAGACAGCGCCTGATCATCCTCACTAGTCTCCGCTCAGCACACGATGACGGAGACACCGATGAACCCCTGGCGCAACATCAGCCTGTGGATGGACCAGCTCGACGAGCCCCTGGCGCCGCGGCCGCGCCTGCAGGCCGAGCGGCACGCCGACGTGGCCATCATCGGCGCCGGCTATACCGGGCTGTGGACCGCCTATTACCTCAAGCGCCAGGCGCCGCAGCTGCGCATCGTCGTACTCGAGGCCGAGACTGCCGGTTTTGGCGCCTCCGGGCGCAACGGCGGCTGGCTGATGGGCAATATCCTCGGCGAGGACCGCCTGCTCGCTGGGCTGCCGGCCGAGGCACGGCGCGCGAGCTTCGACCTGCTGCATGGCATTCCTGACGAGGTGGCTCGCGTCACCGAGCGCGAAGGCATCGCCTGTGACCTGCGCAAGGGCGGCGTGTTGTACTGCGCGGCGCGCTACCCCGAACAGCTGAGTGGCCTGCAGGCGTATTGGCAGCACCTGCGCGGCCTCGGCCTGGGCGAGAACGACTACCGCTGGCTCGAACCGGCCGAGCTGGCCGAGCAGCTGCGCGTGGCCAACCCCTATGGCGCGCTCTTCAGCCCGCACTGCGCCACGATCCAGCCGGCCCGCCTGGTGCGCGGCCTGGCGCGCTGCGTCGAGGCCATGGGTGTCGAACTCTACGAGCAGAGCCGGGTGATCGACTGGCAGCCGGGGCGGGTTCGCACCGAGGGCGGCAGCGTCAGCGCCGACTGGGTGGTGCCGGCCGTCGAGGGCTATGCCGCCGAGTTGCCGCCGCTGGGCCGCCATCAGTTGCCGGTGCAGAGCCTGATCGTCGCCACCGAGCCGCTGCCGGCCGAGGTCTGGGCCAAGATCGGCCTGGAACGCGGCCAGGCCTTCAGCGAGGCCAGCCGCCAGGTCACCTACGGCCAGCGCAGCGCCGACGACCGCCTGGTGTTCGGCGCACGCGGCGGCTATCGCTTTGGCGGGCGCCTACGCACCGACTTCAACCTTACCGAGGACGAGCGCGAACTGCGCCGCTACCTGTTTGGCGAGCTGTTCCCGCAGCTGCGCGACGTGCGCCTGACCCACGCCTGGGGCGGCAACCTGGGCATGGCGCGGCGCTTCCAGCCGCACATGCTGCGCGACACGCGCAACCGCATCGCCCTGTCCGGCGGTTACGGCGGCGAGGGTGTCGGCGCCAGCAACCTGGGCGGGCGCACCCTGGCGGCGCTGATCCTCGGCCAGGACAACGAACTGACCCAACAGCCCTGGGTGTACCGCGATTCGCGCCTGGAGCGCCTGCCGGGCTGGGAGCCGGAGCCGTGCCGCTGGCTCGGCTACAACGCCATCATCCAGAGCTTCGTGCACGAGGACCGGGTGCTGGCCGATCCGCACAGCGCGCCCTGGCGCCGCCGCCTGGCCCAGGGCGTGGCCGGCTTTATGGAAGGTTTCATGAAATGACTGCGGAGAATCCGATGAGCATCGACCACTTCAAGAACACCGCCGAGCTGGCCCTGGACGAGGTCAACCCGGTGGCCGTGCCACTGGGCGAACCGCATGCGCTGACCCGCACCCACAGCGTCGAGCGCGCCGATGGCGTCGAGGCCGGCGTGTGGGAGTGCAGCCCCGGGCGCTGGCGCCGGCAGATCGTGCAGCAGGAGTTCTGTCACTTCATTGCCGGGCGCTGCACCTTCACCCCGGACGGCGGCGAGCCGATCGAGATCCGCGCTGGCGATGCGCTGATGATGCCGGCCAACACCACCGGCATCTGGGACATACAAGAAACCGTCAGGAAGACCTTCGTACTGATCTATTGAGCCAAGACTCCTTCGTATCTGCCTACAAGAACAATCAACGAGGTAAAGCATGCTGAAGAAACTCCTCCCGCTGATGCTGATCGCGTCGGCCAGCCAGGCCGCCGAGAGCGTGCGTGTCTACAACTGGACCGACTACATCGCCCCGGACACCCTGAAGAACTACGAGAAGGCCAGCGGCCAGCGCGTGCAATACGACGTCTATGACAGCAACGAGACGCTCGACGCCAAGCTGATGGCCGGCCGTTCCGGCTACGACGTGGTATTCCCCTCCAACCACTTCATGGCCCGGCAGATCCAGGGCGGCGCCTTGAAGAAGCTCGACCGCAGCCAGCTGCCCGGCTGGAGCAACCTCAACCCGGTGCTGATGAAGGCGCTGGAGACCAACGACCCGGGCAACCAGTACGGCTTCCCCTACCTGTGGGGCACCACCGGCATCGGCTACAACGTCGACAAGGTCAAGGCGGTGCTTGGCGAAGGCGTGGCGGTGGACTCCTGGGACCTGATCTTCAAGCCGGAGAACATGGCCAAGCTGGCCCAGTGCGGCGTGGCCATCCTCGACAACGGTCCGGAGATGCTGCCGATCGCCCTGCACCAGCTGGGCCTGCCGCACCACAGCCAGAACCTCGACGACTACAAGCAGGCCGAGGCGCTGCTGCTGGAGATGCGCAAGAACGTGCGCTACTTCCACTCGTCCAAGTACGTCGGCGAGCTGGCCAACGGCGATATCTGCCTGGCCGTCGGCTTCTCCGGCGACATCATGCAGGCCGCCAGCCGCGCCGCCGAGGCGGGCAACGGGGTGAAGATCGAGTACGTGATTCCCAAGGAAGGCGCGCCGATGTGGTTCGACATGGTGACCATGCCGGTCGACGCGCCGAACGAGGCGGCCGGCTATGCCTTCATGAACCATCTGCTGCAGCCCGAAGTGATGGCCGGCATCAGCAACCACGTGCATTACGCCAACGGCAACGCGAAGGCCGACGCCCTGGTCGATCCGGCGCTGAAGGCCGACAACAAGGTCTATCCGCCGCAGGAGGTGATGACCAAGCTGTACGCGCTGGAGGCCATGCCGCTGAAAGTCGACCGGGTGCGCACGCGCATCTGGAGCAAGGTCAAGAGCGGTACCTGAGTTCAGCCCCTGCGTTGATGAAGCCCCGGCCGGTCCGGGGCTTTTTCATTGCAGACGCGCGGCTATCTCGGCGAAGTCCGGGCGCTCGTGCGTGGCTGCTTGCTGGCAGTCGGCGGCCAGCTGCAGCAGGCCTGTCGGCGGCGCGTCGCAGCGTTGCAGCAGTTCTTCCAGGAGGATGCCGAAGGCGCGGCTCTCCAGGCGCTGCAGCGCCGCGCCCTGGGGGCCGCCGGGGGTGAAGAAGGACGCCGCGCCGAAGTCGCTGAGGCGGCAGTCGTGGCCGTCGACCAGCAGGTTGTGGGCGTACAGGTCGCCGTGCAGGATGCCGCGGCCATGCAGGTGCGCCAGCGCGGCGGCCACGCCGCCGGCCAGGGCTTGTACCTGCTCGGCGCTGAAGCGCTGCTCGGGCGCGTAGCAGTCGCGGGTGCAGCTGGCCAGCGAGGGCGGCCCGGCCAGCACACGGAAGCGCGGCTCCAGCAGCTCCAGCAACAGGCCGTCCGGCTCGCCGGGCTGCGCCTGTAGCGGGCCGATCACCGGCAGCAGCTGCGGGTGGCGACCGGCGGACAGGCAGGCAGCCATCTCGCTATGCGGCAGGCCGTCGCTGGTTATCTGCCCCTTGAACAGCTTCACCGCTACCTCGTGCTCGCCCCAGCGCGCGCGGTGGATCAGGCCGCTGGCGCCCTGGCCGAGCAGCTCGCCCAGTACCAGCTGCTCGCGCGCAATCGGCGCCTGCGGGTGGCCGGCCAGCGCGGCGGCTTCGGCACGGTCGCTGCCCGGGTTGCCGGCGAAGGCCAGCCAGGCCAGGCGCGGCAACTGCAGCAGCCAGTCGGGCAGGGTCTCCAGGCGGTTGGCGGCGATGCGCAGCAGCTCCAGCTGGTGCAGGGCGGCCAGGCTTGGCGGCAGCTGGCTGAGGCGGTTGCCGGCCAGCATCAGCTTCTGCAGGCGCGGGCGTTCGCCCAGGGCGTCCGGCAGTGCTTCGATCTGGTTATCGGTGAGGATCAGCCAGCGCAGCTTCTCTGGCAGCGCGGCGGCTGGCACCTCGCGCAGGCGGTTGGACTTGAAGCCGACCATTTCCAGCTGGGCGCAGTCGCCGAGCACTTCCGGCAGGTTCTCGAAGGGGTTGTCCGAGCAGAACAGCACTTTTAGCTTGTGCAGCCGCGACAGGTTGTGGGGCAGGGCGCGCAGACGGTTGCCGCTGAGGTTGAGTACCTCCAGGCTGTCGGCCAGGTCGAAGATCTCCTCGGGAAACTCGCTGAGGTCGGCGGCCAGGTCCAGACGACGGATGCCGGCCAGCTCGCCGCGGCGCAGTTGTTCCAGGCTGTGCATGTCAGTGTGGTTCCAGCAGTTGCAGGTGCAGGCGGCGCGGCAGGTGATCGGCGCCGAGGTCCGGCCCCAGACCTTGCTCGACCACGCGCCAGGGGCCATGGACCAGTACCTGGTCGATGGCGATGCCCAGCCAGCCCAGGCCCAGCGCCGGCCAGGTGGCCTGCAGATCATTGGCGCGGTACCAGCCCAGTGCATGCAGCTCGCGGGTGGCCTGCGACCAGGGGCTGGCGTTAAGGTCGCCGGCCAGCAGGCCGGGCAGCCCACGCGCGGCGTTGCGCTGCAGGGCGACCTGCAGGCCGAGGTTGCGCTTGTGGTGCCAGTAGGGCGACAGCGGCGGCATCGGGTGCACCAGGCTCAGGCTGATGGCCTGGCTGGCATGGCGCAGGGTCGCCTCGATGCGCGGAATGTCGTCGCTGTCGCGCAGCACCCGGCCACCCTCCAGCGGCAGGCGTGACAGCAGGGCCAAGCCGAACGGCGAAGCCTCCGGGGCGAGCACGCGGTGTGGGTAGTCCTGCCAGCCGGCCAGTTGCCGGGCCAGGCTCGGAGTGACTTCCTGCAGCAGCACCAGGTCGGCGGGCTGGGCGTCGAGCCAGGCACGCAGGGCGGCGGCATCGTCGCTCTGCTGCAGATTGGCACTGACCAGGCGCAGTTCCAGGCGCACCTCGCCGGTTTGCGCAGGCAGCATCGGCGCCACGCTGAACCAGGGCAGCGCGAGCAGCGGCGCCAGCAGCAGCCAGCGCGGCCGGCGCCGTGCCAGCAGCACCAGGCAGCCCAGCAGCAGGGCCAGGTGCAGCCATTGCCAGTGGCTGGCCAGGTCCAGCAGCCAGGCCAGGTGTTGCGAGTGGTCCGCCAGCAGCGTCACCAGCCAGGGCGAGAGCAGCCCGACGGCGGCGGCGAGCGCGAGCAGGCGCAGCATCAGCGCTGCAGCCGGCTGGTGTTGACGATGTCCACGGCGCGCGCGCGCAGCTGGCCGCAGCCGCCCTCGACATCCTGGCCGGCGCTGTTGCGCACCTTGGTCAGCACGCCGCGGCTGTGCAGGTAGCGCACGATCTGCACGATGCGCTCGCCGTCCGGGCGCTGGTAGTCGTCGCCTTCCAGGCTGTTGAAGGGGATCAGGTTGAGCACCGCGTACTTGCCCTTGAACAGGCGAAGTATCTCGTCCAGCTCGTCCTGGCCGTCGTTGATACCCTTGAGCAGGGTCCACTGGTACTGGATTGGGTAGCCGACTTCACGGGCGTAGGTCTCGCCCAGCTCCATCAGCTCGGCCGGGGCGATCTTCGGCGCCTTGGGCAGCAGGTGCTCGCGCAGTTCGGCCTTGGTGGTATGCAGCGACAGCGCCAGGGCTGGCTTGACCCGTTGCTGTGGCAGGCGCTCGAACACCCGCGGGTCACCCACGGTGGAGAACACCAGGTTCTTGTGGCCGATGCCGCCGTCGGTGCCCAGCACGTCGATGGCTTCCAGCACGTTGTCGAGGTTGTGCGCCGGCTCGCCCATGCCCATGAACACCACTTTCTTCACCGGCCGTTGGCGCCGCGCCAGCACCACCTGGGCGACGATCTCGGCGCTCGAAACCTGGCGCAGCAGGCCGCTCTTGCCGGTCATGCAGAAGCGGCAGCCGACCGCGCAGCCAACCTGGGTGGAGACGCAGACGCCGTCGCGCGGCAGCAGCACGCTCTCGACCATCTGGCCGTCGGCCAGGTCCACCAGCAGGCGCGCCGAGCCATCGCCAGCGGGGTGGCTGGAGCGCACCCGGGCCAGACCTTCGAGTTCTTCGGCCAGTTGCGGCAGGCCATGGCGCACGGACAGTGGCAGGAAGTGCTCGGTGTGCTGGCGGCGGGTGCCGGCATCCAGCGGCTTGCCCTGCAGCCAGGCGCGCACCACCCGGCCGCGGTGGGCGGGCAGGGCGCCGAGGTCGGCGAGGCGCTGGTGAATGTCGGAGATACGCATGGGGCGCGCATGCTACCACCGGCCGTCAGCGAGGCGTAGGGCTGGCCGTCAGGCCTCGAAGTGCAGGGCCAGCCAGATGGCGTCCAGCGAGCATTCGGCGACCCGGTGCCGGCAGTGCGCGGGAATCAGCAGAGCGTCGCCGGCCAGCAGCGGCCGCTCGCCATCGTCGAATTCGAGCCGCGCGCTGCCGCGCAGCAGGGCCACCCATTCGGGCTGTGGCTGGTCATACCAGAAACCCTCCGGGCTGGCCTGGCCGTGCGAGACGATCTGCTCCAGCAACAGGCCGTCACGCTGCAGCAGCGGCACGAACTGTTCCGCCGCCGCCCTGTCGGGCACGGCCTGCAGCAGGTTGATCGTCTCCGGTGGCACGGCTTACTGCGGCTGCACGCTGACGGCCACGGCGGTGGTGACGCGCAGCACCACCTGGCGGCCGAGATATTCGGTCTTCATGTCCACGTCCGGGCGGACCTTGATGACCCGTTCGCTGCCGTTGGGCAGCAGCAGAGTGGCGGTGCGCAGGGTGGTGTCCATGCCCTTGACCAGCGCGGTGATCTCCACGGTGTCGGCGGCCAGCAGGCCCGGCTTGTCTCCCTGCGGCGCGGTGGCCAGCACACCGGCGGCGCCATCGTTGGCCACCTCGCCTGGCTGGCGCAGGTAGACGATGCGTTCCTGGGAGGCTACGGCCTTGACCCGGTCGCCCACTTTCAACTGGTCGAAGTTGTGCATCTGTGCGGGGGCGACCAGCGTGCGCTGGTTGCCCAGGTCGTCGCGCAGGGTAAAGGTGCGTTTGGCGCTGTCGATGGCGCTGACAGTGGCCAGCAGCGTCTCGGTTTCCAGCACCGCGCCGCCCGGTACGCCCTCGACATAAGCGGCGGTGCGGTCATAGTCGCTGGCCAGTTCGTCGTCATGGCTCTGGCAGCCGACCAGCAGGCTGGCGGCCAGGGACAGGGTGAAAGCGCGGGTCAGGTTCATGCGGTAGCTCCTTGCTTCAGGGATTCAGTGGCTGCGTTTCGCGAATCTCGTAGACCGCGTCATCGGCGCGCATCGGGCGCAAATGGATCAGGTAGCTGGGTCCGAGGCTGCCGAGGGTCATCTCGCTGAGATTGAAGCGCACATCGAGCTTCATGTACTTGATCTCGCCCGGTGCCAGGCTGAAATTCTGCTTGATGTCGCGCGGTTCCCACTTGGCCTGGCGGGTCAGGCCGGTGATGCGGATGGCGTGGCGCCCCGCTGGCAGCTCGATGCGGCGGTAGCTGTTGAAGGGCAGGGTGCCGACGCTTTGCTCGTCGACCAGTACATCCGGGTAGGACAGGCGCAGCGGCTGGCGTCCGGGGTTGTCGGCTTGCGGGCGGTACAGATAGAGCACCGCCTGATCCGCGCTGCTGGGCGGTATGGCCTCGAAATAGCCGGGGCCGGCACAGCCGGCAAGCAGGAACAGGGCGGCGAACAGGGCGGGCAGGCGGCGCATGGGCGGTCCTTCTGGGCGGCGGGGTTGCCAGCAGCGTAGCAGCCCTCCGACAGCCCCGCCCAGCCGTCTCAGCGGGCCGCGAGAAACTGGCCGAAGCCGCTCTGCCGTCCCAGCTCCGGCGTGATCTGCTCGTCATCCACCGCCAGCTTGCCGTTGATCAGCACATGGCTGACGCAGCCGGGGTTGCGGCAGACCATGCGCGGGATGCCGAAGCCCTGCATTTCGTCCCAGTGTTCCTGTTCCAGGTTCTGGTGCAGGCCGGCAGGGTCGAGCACCACCAGGTCGGCGCGGTCTCCGACGCGGATATAGCCAGCCTCGATGCCCAGCCAGTCGGCCTGCTCGCCGGTCAGGCGATGCACGGCCTGCTCCAGGCTCATCACCGGGCGGCCCTCGTCGTGGCTGTCCTGCACCAGCTTGAGGAAGCGCAGCGGCAGGTTGTAGAAGGCCATGTTGCGGATATGCGCGCCGGCATCGGAGAAGGTGATCAGGGTGTTCGGGCTACGCACCATCTCGCGCAGCTTGTCCTGGCGGTGGTTGCCGATCACGGTGAACCAGCGCAGCTGGCGGCCGTACTGCACCACCATGTCGAGGAACAGGTCGACCACGTGCAGGCCGCGCTCGCGGGCCACCTCGGCGAAGTTGCGGCCGACCAGCGAGGCGTCCGGGCAGCCGAGGATCACCGCGTCGCCGAAGTCGCGTTGCCACACCCGTGGCGACAGCTTGTCGGCGTAGAAGCGGCGGAAGGTACGGCGGTACTGCTCGTCCTGCAGCAGCTGGTTGCGCTCGAGCTGGTCCTTGACGTCGAGGGCCATTTCGCCGGCGCCGAATTCCTCGAACAGCACGATGTCCATGCCGTCGGCGTAGATGGCAAAGGGCGTGGGCAGCAACTGCCAGCGGAAGTCGCCGCCCAGGCGGTTGGTCAGCCAGGCGGAGAAGCGCGCCAGCAAGGCCAGACTGCGGTTGCCCTTGAGGTCGAGCAGGGAGATCAGGGTGGTCTTCAGCGGCTTGCGCAGCAGGCCGATGGCTTCGCCGATGTACTGGGTGATCTGCAGCGGATTGGCCGCGTTCGGCGCGCCTTGGTGTACGCGCCCGCGCCGACGCAGCAGGCGGTTGAGGCGGCGCACCTCGCGCCAGCGCGCGTAGGTGCTGGGCAGGCTCTTCGACCATTCGCGGTCGCCGTCGATCTTGTCCCACTTCAGGCACATGGTGGACAGGCCGAGGAAACCGCAGTCCAGCGCCTCCTCCAGCAGCGCTTCCATGCGCTGCAGCTCGTCTTCGCTCGGCCTTACCTGGCGGTCGGTGGCGCGGTGCAGGCCCATTACCGCCACGCGCAGGTCGCTGTGGCCGAGGAAGCTGATCAGGTTGGGGCCCAGCGGATGGCGGTCGATGAATGCGCGCCATTGCGCGGGGCTGCTCCAGCTCTTGTGCTGACGCAGGATCGGCAACACCTTCTCGCGCGGCACCGTTTCCACCCGGGTGAAGATGTCGGAAGCATCCTCGGCCGCGCTGCACACCATGCTCAGCGAGCAGCTGCCGACCAGTACCGTGGTCACGCCATGGCGCACCGACTCGCTGAGGCTGGGCGCGACGATCAGCTCGGCGTCGTAGTGGGTGTGGGTGTCGAGAAAGCCCGGGGTGATCCACTTGCCCTGCACCTCGATCACTTGCCCGGCCAGGGCCGGGTCGAGCGGCTCGGCGCTGACCAGGGCAATGCGCCCGTCCTTGATGGCCAGGCTGCGGATGGCGGAGGGCGTGCAACTGCCGTCGAAATAGCGGCCGCCCTGCAGGATCAGGTCGTACTGAGCCATGAATCACCTCGGATTGTTCTTGTTGTGTGTCGAGAGTAGGCGGCGAGGCGACGCCTGACTTGTCATGACACGACAGTCGCGGCATTGTCGACGGGAAACGGCGGAGGCTGAACATGACCATTCGCTACGAAGTGCGCAGCGCGGCGCTCACCGGCCTGCCGGCCGAGGTGGCGAGCCTGGGCGGTGATCTGGATGCGCTGCTCGCCGACGTCGGCCTCAGCCGCGCCGAGCTGGACGATGGCGACTGCCTGATTGGCATCGAGCAGCTGACCCGCCTGCTGCACGAGGCCGCCGTGCGCCTGCACTGCCCGGACCTGGGCCTGCGCGTGGCGCGCCACCAGGGCGTGGAAATGCTCGGCCTGCTCGGCCGCCTGCTGGCGGGCGAGCCGGATCTGCAGGCAGCCTTTCTCGCCGCCCAGCGTTACCTGGCCCTGCACAACAAGGCCGAGCACTGGCGCCTGCTGCCGTTGGACGGGCGCGTGCAGGTAAGGCGTATCGAGCACTTCTTTGCCGTGGAGGGTGCCCAGCAATACCGCGAGATGGCCATTGCCGCCTGCGCGCGGCTGGTGCGTGCCATGGGCGGCGCCGACCTGCGCCCGCTGCGCGTGGAGTTCAGCCACAGTCCGGTGGCGCCGCCGGCGCGCTACCGCCAGCACCTGGGCTGCGAGGTGCGCTTCGATCAGGAGTTCGATGGCCTGGTGTATGACGCGGCGATCCTGCGGCGCCCGGTGTGCGCCCTCGGCGGCGAGGACGCCGGCTACCTGCGCGAGCGACTGGACGGGCTGCAGGACAGCCTGGAGCTGCAGGTGCGCAGCCTGATCATGCAGACGCTGGGCATGCGCCAGCATTCGCTGGGGCACATCGCCGAGCTGCTCGGGCTGCATCCGCGCACGCTGCAGCGTCGGCTGGCGGCCGAGGGGCTCAGTTTCAAGCCGCTGGTGCATCGGGTAAAGATGGACCTGGCCGGCTGGCACGTGCAGGCTTCCAGCATGCCGCTGACCCTGCTCGCTGACGTGCTTGGTTACGCCGACCAGGCGGCCTTCAGCAAGGCTTTCCGCGAAGCTTACGGCATGCCGCCTTTGGCCTGGCGGCGGCTTCATCGGTCCGCGGCGACCGGGTGACGGGCAACGTGCTATCGTGCGCGCTTTTTGCGGAGGCCCCGATGAAGTTCATTCACCAGCGCGAACACCTGGAAGAGGGCGATACGGTCGTCATCCACTGCTCGCAGCCGTGCAATATCCGCCTGATGAGCGATGCCAACTTCCGCAGCTTCAAGAACGGCGGTCGGCATACCTACCACGGCGGCGCCTTCGACAAGTTCCCGGCGCGGATCAAGGTGCCCAGCGACGGTTTCTGGAACATCACCCTGGATACCGTGACCCGCCGTGCCGCCAGCCTGACGCGCAAGCCGCAGATGGAGTACACGATCAAGTTCGTACGCAGCAAGCGCGTCGGTATCTGATCGCGCGTCTGCCTGTTCAGCCCGGGCTGGCCGCCTGGGCCAGGCGATACTGGTTGTCGCCGCTGCGTTTGGCTTCATACATCGCCAGGTCGGCGAGATGGATCAGGCGGTCCTTGCTCTGCGCATGATCGGGGAACATGGCGATGCCCAGGCTGGCCCCGACCTGTTGCGGGCCTTGCTCCAGCCGTACCGGTGGTGTTAGCGCGGCCAGCAGCTTGCCGGCGACCGCGCGCGCCTCGTCGTGCGGCGAGCGTTCGAGTGACAGGCTCTCGAGAATCGCGACGAATTCATCACCGCCCAGACGCGCCACGCTGTCCGAGCCGCGCAGGGCCTCGCGCAGGCGCCTGGCCATGTGCTGCAGCACCTGATCGCCGGCGGCATGGCCGAGCCGGTCGTTGATCGCCTTGAAGCCATTGAGGTCGATGAATACCAGAGCGATGCGCGTGCCTGCGCGCCGAGCCCGCTCCAGCGCGCGATCCAGCTGCTCCTCGAAAACCAGGCGATTGGGCAGGCCGGTCAGCGCATCGTGATGGGCCAGGCGGTGCATCTGGCTGGCCCAGGCCTTCTCCTCGGTGATGTCGCGGACCACGCCCATCATCTTCACCGCGATGCCGTGGTCGTCCTTGACGATGTTGCCGGTCTCGCGCAGCCAGTGCACGCTGCCATCCGGCCAGATCACCCGGTATTCCTCGTCGTGGTTCTCGCCCGTCTCGATGCAGCGCAGTTCGCCGCTGCGCACCTGCTCGCGGTCATCCGGGTGCACGCTCTGGCAGAACAGCTCGTAGCTGGGCGTTACCTCGCCGACGCGGTAGCCGAACATGCCGTAGATCGCATCGGACCAGTACAGGCGGTTGGTGTCGATGTCCCAGTCCCAGGTACCGATGCGCGCGAAGTACTGGCTGCGCTGGTAGCGTTCGGCCTCGGCCAGCACCGGGCGGATCAGCAGCAGGCTGCGCGTGCCATCGATGCGCCCGATCTGCAGCGGGCGCACCTGGCCGTCGGCGCCGCGCACCTGCAGGCGACGCGGTTCGGTCAGCGCATCCAGGGCTGCGGCGGGCAGCAGGTCGGCCAGACGTGCGCCGCGCAGTGCGTCTGCAGCATGGCCGAGCAGGGCGGGCGCAGGTTCGTTGTGCCAGCGCACCCGGCCATTGGCCGACACTTCCAGAGCGCCAAATTCCAGCTGTGCGAGCAGTGCCCGCTGCTGTTTCAGCAGGCGCCGGTGGCGCTGCAGCAACGCCAGCAGGAGCAGGCTGGGCAGCAGGGCGACGAGGATGAGAAGAGGAAACAAGGCTGATCCATCAGACAGGAATTCGGGGTGCTGGCATTATGCCTCAATGCTCTATGCATTTTGCTGACTGTCTGTATCGGTATTTTCAGCGCTTCATGCCCTGCGCCGACGCGGGCAAAGCGTTAGCCAGCCAGCAGTTCCGCGGTCGCCGGCTCGCTTTTTCCGGGAGGGCGGTTATCTTTGCTGCTCTTTCGCCGTCGCCATACAAGGAGTACGACCATGAACAGGATTTCCCCGCTGGCCATTACCCTGGCCCTCGCACTGAGCGCGCCGGCCGCCCTGGCCGACGAAGCCGCCGCCAGCGAGCCAAGCACCATCAAGGACTCGGCCAAGGCGGCCGTCTCTACCGCGATTACCGCCGGCAAGAACCTGCTGGGCGGCGTGTCCGACGGTGTCACCGAGGGCCGGGTGGAGGCCCAGGGCGCCGATGGTTCCATCGTGGTGTCCAATCTGGAACAGCTCGATGGCCAGGTCAGCGTCGAGCTGCTCAAGGTCGAGACGGTCGACGATGGCAACCTCAGCGCCTTGCTCGGGTTCAAGAACACCACCGACAAGCCGCTGCGCCTGATCAACCTGCGCCAGACCGGTGCACTGCTGGCCATCGACCAGGAGGGCTATTCCAGCGCGCCGCTGCCGGGCCTGCTCAACCCCGACGATGTGACTGTTCCGGCCAAGACCGGTGTGCGGCAGAAGTTCATCTTCGAGGGGACGAGCGCGACCGTGACGTCGATCCGCCTGTGGGGACGCGATTTCGAGGTCAAGCAGTAACCTGCTGCGCCTGCATGAAAAGCCCGCGGATGCGGGCTTTTTTGTGGGACGAGACGCTCAGCGTCTGGCCACGCTCATGGCGATCAGCCGCGATACCACCAGGGCCAGGTACATCACCCCGGCGAATTCCTCGATCATCACCAGCGAGCGGGCCACCGGCGTCAGCGGGATGATGTCACCTAGGCCGACGCCGGACAGGGTGGTGAAGCTGAGGAACAGCAGCTCCATCCAGCTGCGCGCCGCCTCGGGCTCGATGGCGGCGGCAAAGCTGCCCGGTACCAGCAGCTGGCAGAATACGAACAGATGAGCGAAGGCCCAGGCCAGCACGGTGAAGGTGGCGCCGACGGCGTAGAGCTCGTCGGTGCTGGCGTGTTCATCGGCGCTCATGTAGGCGATCAGGCTGGCTGTCGCGTAGAAGTAGAAAGCGGCTTCCAGCAGCGCGATCAGGGCTTCCAGCGGGCGGCTGGTGACCAGCATGTCGAGCAGGGTCAGGCTCACCACCAGCAGGGCGAGCAGTCCCGCGACCCAGGTCTGCGCCGGGCTGCGCTTGACCACATGCAGGGCCAGGCCCAGTACCAGCAGGCCGAAGGCGCCGAACAGCGCACGGCCGATCTGCGTGGCTTCCATCCAGGGGTAGAGCAGCACGCCGAGCAACTGGACGAACAGCAGGCCGGCGGAGGGATGGCGGCGGATGTAGGTGATGGGTGACATGGGCTTCCTGCGGGGCATGGGGATTGGGGCGGATTATCCACCAGTGGCGAGCCTGGGTAGGCTAGCGCAGCGCCAGGGCAGTTGGCTCCCTCTCCCGTTTACGGGAGAGGGCAGCAAGGCGCCTTCTCGACCGGCAGCAGGCGGCTCAGCCGAGCAACCGGCGTACCTGCTCGATGACATGGATTTCACGCTGCGCCCAGTCGCCGTCTATCCCCACCCAGGGGCGGGCATGGCGCTGCAGCCAGTCGGCGCAATCCTGATGAAAGCGCAGGCGCTCGGCCAGGTCGGGCTGGCAACGCTGGCCGTCACCCTGCCATGCGACGCCTTCTGGCGACAGCAGCAGGTGCAGGTCGTAGTGGCGTTCCAGCAGTGTCGGCTCCAGCCAGTCCGGGCAGTCGCCGAACAGCGTCTGGCTCCAGAGGATATTGCTGAGCAGGTGGGTGTCGAGGATCAGCAGTCCGGGCGCCTGTGCGCGAGCGGCGTCTTCCCATTCGAGCTGGCCGCGGGCGATGGCGGGAATATCGGCCAGGCAGGTTTCCCTTTGCTCCCGGTCGATAAAGTGGCGCACGTATTCGCCCACCACCAGTCCGCCGAAGCGCTGCTGCAGGCGCTCGGCAAGAAAGGTCTTGCCGCTCGACTCCGGGCCGGTCAGTACCACCACCTTCATGCGGGCGCTGTCCGCGAGGCGCGCCATTCGCGCAGGCCGAGCACGGCCAGGGTCGTGAACACACCGTATAATCCGGCGGTCAGCCAGTACTCCTGGAGGGTGAAGAAGCCGACATAGAGCACATCGACCACTATCCACAGCAGCCAGCACTGCCAGCGCTTGAGCGCCATCCACAGCTGGGCCAGCAGGCTGAAGGCGGTGAGCAGGGCGTCCGGCCAGGGATAGACGGCTTCGGTCAGCCGCGCCATGGCCAGGCCCAGCGCCAGGCCGAGCAGCAGGGCGACGCCCAGGCCGATCAGTACCTCGTTGCGGCTGGCCGTGCTGACCGGCCGCCGGCCGCTGTCATCCACGCCCTGGCGCCACTGCCACCAGCCGTACAGCTGCATGGCCGCGAATACACCGTGCAGCAGCACCGCCGAATAGAGGCGGGCATCGAAGAAGAACCAGGCGTAGAGCAGCACCATCAGCAGGCCAATGGGCCAGCACAGCGGGTTCTGCCGCACGGTCAGCCAGACGGAGGTGATGCCGAGGGCGGATGCGATGATTTCGAGGGGAGTCATTAGACGTTTTTACTCTGGGGGCTATTCACCGACAGCGATGTGTTTACGATTTGCTGTACGGACGAGCCTACTTTCTTTCATCAGTAGGCCGATCAAGCTGTAACTGAGATAGTCCTTAGAGCCACCGCCATAGTCGGATTGAAGGCCTAAATACTTGGCGGCGTCCGAGTTACTGATTCCGTTGGGGTTGGCCTTGGCTAGCTCCATGACTGCAGACTTCATCAATTCCAGCGCCATTTGTGCTTTTTCATAGCAGCCGTCCGGAACGTTGATCCGGAGGTTTCGTTCGATATTTTCTGTATTCGGCTGGATACGGTTAGTCAACATGCCGCCACGAGAGCGAATGCCGAATGCGGCTATTAACTCGGCTTCGATCTTGAGGGCCTGTTGCTCAGTCAGGTTGTCCGCAATGATGGTGTGGATAACAGAGTGACTAGCTTCGAGTATCTCTTTAATGAGTAACCCTTTTTCCGACTCATCAATCTTTGCTTGGTGTTCCCATGCACGGTTGCCCGTACCTTTTCCAATATAAAAAGGCTTTGCTGGTTTCTGTCTTGGGTCTTTAAGTGCGTACACGTAGAAGGGGTTTTGAGCCATAGGTGTGTGTTCGCTTTTGCCTGTTCTAGTAAAGAGGCCCGCATTTGCGGGCCTCTTTGTGGATCAGCTGTCGTAACCCAGATTCGGCGCCAGCCAGCGTTCGGTCACGGCCAGTTCCTGGCCCTTGCGCTTGCTGTAGCACTGCACCTGGTCCTGGTCGACCTTGCCGACGGCGAAGTACTGCGCCTCGGGGTGGGCGAAGTACCAGCCGGACACAGCGGCGGCCGGGAACATGGCGTAGTGCTCGGTGAGGAACACGCCGCTCTTGCCGGCTTTGTTGTAGTCCGCCTCGGGGTCGAGCAGCTGGAACAGGGTGCCCTTCTCGGTGTGGTCCGGGCAGGCCGGGTAGCCGGGAGCCGGGCGGATGCCGACGTACTGCTCGCGGATCAGCGCCTCGTTGTCCAGGGTTTCGTCCTTGGCGTAGCCCCAGTAGTCCTTGCGCACGCGCTCGTGCAGCCACTCGGCGCAGGCCTCGGCCAGGCGGTCGGCCAGGGCCTTGACCATGATCGAGCTGTAGTCGTCGCCCTTGGCCTCGTAGGCCTTGGCCACTTCCTCGGCGCCGATGCCGGCGGTGGTGATAAAGCCGCCCATGTAGTCGGTCACACCGCTTTCCTTCGGCGCGACGAAGTCGGCCAGCGACAGGTTAGGCTTGCTGTCGGCCTTGATGCCCTGCTGGCGCAGGTGGTGCAGGGTGGCCAGGGTCTGGCCCTCGCCGCCGTAGACTTCGATGTCGTCGTGGCGCACCTGGTTGGCCGGCCAGAAGCCGAATACCGCGCGGGCCTTGATCAGCTTCTCGCTGATCAGTTTCTCCAGCATCGCCTGGGCGTCGTTGAACAGGCTGGTGGCGGCCTCGCCGACGATCTCGTCGGTGAGGATGCGTGGGTATTTGCCGGCCAGGTCCCAGGAGATGAAGAACGGCGTCCAGTCGATGTACTGGGCCAGTTCGCGCAGGTCGATGTCATCCAGCACCTTGACGCCAGTGAAGCTCGGCTTGGGCGCGACATAGCCGCTCCAGGCGAAGGCCGGCTTGTTGGCGATGGCTTCGGCATAGGACAGGCGCTCGGTACGCGAGGCGCGGGCGGCGGTGCGCTCGCGCACGACCACGTATTCGTCGCGGGTCTTCTGCACGAAGTCGGCCTTGAGTTCCTTGGACAGCAGGCTGGTGGCCACGCCCACGGCGCGCGAGGCATCGGTGACGTAGACCACCGCGTCATTGCTGTACTGCGGGTCGATCTTCACCGCAGTGTGGGCCTTGGAGGTGGTGGCGCCGCCGATCATCAGTGGCAGCTTGAAGCCCTGGCGCTGCATCTCCTTGGCGACGTGGACCATCTCGTCCAGCGACGGGGTGATCAGGCCGGACAGGCCGATGATGTCGCACTTTTCCTCGATGGCGGTCTTGAGGATCTTCTCCGCCGGCACCATCACGCCGAGGTCGACTATGTCGTAGCCGTTACAGCCGAGCACCACGCCGACGATGTTCTTGCCGATGTCGTGCACGTCGCCCTTCACGGTTGCCATGAGGATCTTGCCCTTGGCTTCCGGCTTGTCGCCTTTCTCCGCTTCGATGAAGGGGATCAGGTGTGCCACGGCCTGCTTCATCACGCGGGCCGATTTGACCACCTGAGGCAGGAACATCTTGCCGGCGCCGAACAGGTCGCCGACCACGTTCATGCCGCTCATCAGCGGGCCTTCGATCACCTCGATGGGGCGCGCGCACTGCTGGCGGCACTCCTCGGTGTCCTCGACGATAAAGGCGGTGATGCCCTTGACCAGCGCGTGTTCCAGGCGCTTGGCCACTGGCAGCGAGCGCCACTCCTCGTCCTCGGCTTCCTTCACTGCGCCGCCGCCACGGTAGTTGTCGGCGATGGCCAGCAGGGCATCGGTGCCGCCCGGCGTGCGGTTGAGCACCACGTCCTCGACCTTGTCGCGCAGCTCCTTGGGAATCTCGTCGTAGATCTCCAGCTGGCCGGCGTTGACGATGCCCATGGACAGGCCGTTCTGGATGGCGTGGAAGAGGAACACCGAGTGGATCGCCTCGCGTACCGGGTTGTTGCCACGGAACGAGAAGGACACGTTGGATACGCCGCCGGAGCTGAGCGCATGGGGCAGCTCGTCACGGATGTAGGCGCAGGCCTCGATGAAGTCCACCGCGTAGTTGTTGTGCTCCTCGATACCGGTGGCCACGGCGAAGATGTTCGGGTCGAAGATGATGTCTTCCGGCGGGAAGCCGACTTCGTTGACCAGGATGTCGTAGCTGCGCTTGCAGATTTCCTTCTTGCGCGCGGCGGTGTCAGCCTGGCCGACCTCGTCGAAGGCCATCACCACGACCGCGGCGCCGTAGCGCTTGCACAGCTTGGCGTGGTGCTTGAACTGCTCGACGCCTTCCTTCATGGAGATCGAGTTGACGATGCCCTTGCCCTGGATGCACTTGAGGCCGGCTTCGATCACCTCCCACTTGGAGGAGTCGATCATGATCGGCACGCGCGAGATGTCCGGCTCGGAGGCGATCAGGTTGAGGAACTTCACCATGGCGGCCTGCGAGTCGAGCATGCCTTCGTCCATGTTGATGTCGATCACCTGGGCGCCGGCTTCCACCTGCTGCAGGGCGACTTCCAGCGCCTCGGTGTAGTTCTCCTCGCGGATCAGCCGGGCGAACTTGGCAGAACCGGTGATGTTGGTGCGCTCGCCGACGTTCACGAACAGCGACTTGCGGTCGATGGTGAAGGGCTCCAGGCCGGACAGGCGGCAGGCCTTGGGGATGTCCGGGATCACGCGCGGCGGGTACTTGGCCACGGCCTCGGCGATCGCCTGGATATGCGGTGGGGTGGTGCCGCAGCAGCCGCCGATGATGTTGAGCAGGCCCGATGCGGCGAACTCCTCGACCACCTCGGCCATCTGCGCCGGGGTTTCGTCGTATTCGCCGAAGGCGTTGGGCAGGCCGGCGTTGGGGTGGGCGGACACATGGGTACCGGCCTTGGCCGCGAGTTCGGCCAGGTACGGGCGCAGTTCCTTGGCGCCGAGGGCGCAGTTGAGGCCCACGGAGATCGGCTTGGCGTGCGCCACCGAGTTCCAGAAGGCCTCGGTGGTCTGCCCGGACAGGGTACGGCCGGAGGCGTCGGTGATGGTGCCGGAGATCATGATCGGCAGCTCGACGCCGTCCTCCTCGAACACCTGCTGCACGGCGAAGATGGCCGCCTTGGCGTTCAGGGTGTCGAAGATGGTCTCGATCAGGATCAGGTCGGCGCCACCTTCGATCAGGCCACGGGTGGCCTCGGTGTAGTTCTCCACCAGCTCGTCGAAGGTGACGTTGCGGTAGCCAGGATCGTTGACGTCGGGGGAGATCGAGCAGGTGCGACTCGTGGGACCGAGGACGCCGGCGACGAAGCGCGGACGGTCCGGGGTTTCCAGGGTCTTGGCGTCGGCCACCTGGCGGGCGACGCGGGCGCCCTCGACGTTCATCTCGTAGGCCAGCGCCTCCATGCCGTAGTCGGCCTGGGACACGCGGGTGGCGTTGAAGGTGTTGGTTTCCAGGATGTCGGCGCCGGCATCCAGGTAGGCCTTCTCGATCTCGGCGATGACCTGCGGCTTGCTCAGCAGCAGCAGATCGTTGTTGCCTTTGACGTCGCTCGGCCAGTCGGCGAAGCGCGCGCCACGGTAGTCGGCCTCTTCCAGCTTGTAGCTCTGGATCATGGTGCCCATGCCGCCGTCGAGGATCAGAATGCGTTCTTTCAGGGCTTGCTGAAGGGCCTGGAGGCGGGCGCTGCGGTCGGACATAGGGACTACCTGGGGTGAGCGTGTAGAAAGGCCGTGGATGATAGCAAAGCTGCATGGCTCTCAGGCGCTGGTGCGATCTGCATGAAAATGGCTCATGTTGGGCCGTTTCGTCGTGCCGGTCGTACAATGCCGGATCGCCGCATAAGGATTTTGCCCATGCTCCGTCGTTTTCTCGCGCCACTGGCGCTGCTGTGCGCGCCTGTGTTCGCTGCCGAGCCAGTCTCCTACAACCGTGATGTGCAGCCGATCCTTACCCACAAATGCGTGGCCTGCCACGCCTGCTACGACTCGCCTTGCCAGCTCAACCTGGGCAGCGGTGAAGGCGTGCAGCGCGGTGCCAGCAGGCTTCCGGTATACGACGGCGTGCGCACCAAGGCTCAGGCCACCACACGCCTGTACCTCGACGCGCATGGCGAGGCGGCGTGGCGCGCCAAGGGCTTTCATTCGGTGTTGAATCCGCAGGCCGGCCAGGCGGCGCTGATCGCGCGCATGCTGGAGCTGGGGCGCAATAATCCACCGGTGCCGAATGCCAAGCTGCCGGCGGACCTGGATATCTCCATCGGCCGCGACAACCAGTGCCCACTGCCGGGCGAGTTCGAGGCCTACGCGAAGAAGTTCGCCCACGCCGGCATGCCCTTTGCCGTCACCGGCCTCAGTGACGCCGAATACAACACCCTGCAGCGCTGGGTGGAGCAGGGTGCCCCGGTAGAGCAGCAGACGCTGCAGGCCTCTGTCATGGAGCAGAAGCAGATCGCCGAGTGGGAGCGCTTCCTCAATGCTCCCGGCGCGCGCGAGAGCCTGGTCAATCGCTGGCTGTTCGAGCACCTGTTCCTCGCCCACCTGTACTTCGAGGGTGGCGAGCCGGGGCATTTCTTCCAACTGGTGCGCTCACGCACGCCCAGCGGCCAGCCGATCGACCCGATTGCCACGCGCCGCCCCAATGACGACCCGGGCACCGAGGTGTACTACCGGCTGTGGCCGATCCAGGGCGTCATCGTGCACAAGACCCATATCACCTATCCGCTCAGCGCGAAGAAGCTGGAGCGGGTGCGCGAGCTGTTCTACGCCAGCGACTGGACAGTGGATGCGGTACCCGGCTACGGCGCGCAGCGGCGCGCCAACCCCTTCGAGACCTTCCAGGCGATTCCTGCCGAGGCGCGCTACCAGTTCATGCTGGATAACGCTGAGTACTTCGTGCGCACCTTTATCCGCGGGCCGGTGTGCCGCGGGCAGATCGCCACCGACGTGATCCGCGACAACTTCTGGGCGGTGTTCCAGGACCCGCACCACGACCTCTACATCACCGATGCCGGCTACCGCGCCGAGGCTACGCCGCTGCTGGCCATGCCCGGGCAGTTCGACGAGATCGGCGACCTGCTGGGGCTGTGGAAGGCCTACCGGGACAAGCGCAACCAGTATGAGGAGCTGCGCCGCGACACCTATGCCGAAGCGACGCCGCCCAGCTGGTCGCACCTGTGGGCCGGCAACGACAATGCGCTGCTGTCGATCTACCGCCATCACGACAGCGCCATGGTGCGCAAGGGCCTGATCGGCGAGATCCCGCAGACCCTGTGGCTGTTGGACTACCCGCTGTTCGAGCGCACCTACTACCAGCTGGTGGTCAACTTCGACGTATTCGGCAATGTCGCCCACCAGGCGCAGACGCGGCTGTACTTCGACCTGATCCGCAACGGCGCCGAGCTGAACTTCCTCCGTCTGTTGCCGCCGCAGTCGCGCCAGGCCTACCTGGATGACTGGTACCAGAACAGCGGCAAGCTGAAGATGTGGCTGGACTACACCGAGGCCGATGTCGACACGCCGAGCGCCATGCAGCTGCCGGAGCTGGGGGCCAAGGGCGCGTTCGCCCGCTCGCTGCTGGAGCGTTACGACACGCTCAATGCTCGCCCCGACCCGATCAACCGCTGCACCGGCGCCGAGTGCCACAGAACCGGCTTGCCAGCCGATCTGGAGGATGCCGAGCAGGCGCTGAGCCGCCTGACCGGGCGCCCGGCCGGTGGGCTCAAGGTGATCGACCAGTTGCCCGAGGCGACACTGCTGCGTGTCGAGCGTGCCGACGGCCAGCGCGAGGTCTACAGCCTGCTGCGCAACCGCGCGCACAGCAACGTGGCCTTCATGGCCGGCGAGTCGCTGCGCTATCAGCCCGGGCTGGACACCCTGACGGTATACCCGGGCGTGCTGACCAGCTATCCGAACTTCATGTTCAGCCTCAGGGCTGGCGAGGTGCCGGAGTTCGTCTCGCAGCTGGAGCAGGCCCGCGACCCGGCTGCCTTCGACAAGGTGGTGGCGCGCTGGGGCATCCGCCGCAGCCATCCGCAGTTCTGGCACTACTTCCATGACCTGTCGGCCTATATCCAGGAGACCGAACCGGTGGAGGCGGGCGTGCTGGACATGAACCGCTACCAGAACCTCTGAGGTGCACCACCTAGGGCGGGTGCAACCCGCGCTGCGGCTCTCGCGGGTTGCCCCCTGTACCGAGCGCCCATGAAAAAGCCCGCCGTATGGCGGGCTTTCTTGTGCAGCGGTAGCGCTTAGAAATGCGCCTTGGCCAGCAGGCTGATGGCGCTCTGGTCGGTGCCGCCAAGGATTTCCGAGCCGACGAAGCCGTTGTCGTCGATGCCGTACTTGTCGCTCCAGTAGTCGTACTCGACGCCCACATAGAAGCGCTTGCCCCAGCCCATGGCCTTGGCCAGGTCGTACTTGATCTGCGGGTTGAAGTGCAGGTTGGCGTGGTAGCTGTCGTCGTTGTCCACCACCCAGTCCATGAAGCCGTCGATCACCAGGTCCGAGTCGCCGACCGGGATGGTGTAGCTCCACACCGGGGTGATCTGCCAGACGTTGTCACCGTCGCGGCGGCCGTCGGTGGTGCGCAGGTAGGTGTTGAGCTGGAAGTAGTCGAAGCCTGGGATGTTCAGGTCGACGGCCGGGCCGAGCAGGTAGGAGTCGACATCGTCCTCGCCGAACTCGTAGGTGGCGGCCAGCAGCACATCCTTGACCGGGCCGAACGACAGGTCGGCACCGCTGATCTTGCCCAGCGACAGACGCGGGCTGATCTCACCGTAGAAGGTGTGGCCGTCACCGGCGCCGTTGGTGGCCTCGGTGTTGTACTTGATGCCATCGACGAAGACGAACAGGTCGCCGAAGCTCCAGCCGCTGGCGTGCTCGAAGGTGACGGTCTGCTGCTTGGGCGGGTCGACCTTGAAGTCGATGCCGTTGAGGTAGGTCAGGCTGTTGTCCTGCCATTGCAGCAGGTCGGCGGCCAGTGCTTGGCCGCTTGCGAGGGTGGCGGCCAGGCTCAGGCCGAGGGCGAAACGGGACATCTACAACTCCGGTTCTTGACTGGGTGGGCGAAAAAAAGCGCGCTACTTTACCAGTCTTGCCTCGAGGCTGTTGCTGGCCAGACGGGCGGCCTGCTCGCGGGTCATGCCCAGGTCGCGCTCCAGGGCGGCGAAGTTCTCGCCGACATAGCCGCCGAAGTAGGCCGGGTCGTCCGAGTTCACCGTCACTTTCACGCCACGTTCGAGCATGGTCAGGATGTTGTGTTGACGCATGTGGTCGAACACGCAGAGCTTGATGTTGGATAGCGGGCAGACGGTCAGCGGGATCTGCTCGTCGATGATGCGCTGCATCAGGCGCTCGTCCTCGATGGCGCGCACGCCGTGGTCGATGCGCTCGATCTTGAGCAGGTCCAGCGCCTCCCAGATGTACTCGGGCGGGCCTTCCTCGCCGGCATGCGCTACCGCGTGCAAGCCTTCGCTGCGGGCCTTGGCGAATACGCGCTCGAACAGGCGCGGCGGGAAGCCCATCTCCGAGCTGTCCAGGCCGACGGCGACGAAGGCGTCGCGGAACGGCATGGCCTGCTCCAGGGTCTTGAAGGCTGCTTCCTCGGGCAGGTGACGGAGGAAGCTGAGAATCAGGCCATGACTGATGCCGAGCTGCTTCTCGCCATCGACCAGCGCCTGCTGGATGCCGCGCAGCACCACCTCGAAGGGAATGCCGCGGTCGGTGTGAGTCTGCGGGTCGAAGAACGGCTCGGTGTGGATGACGCCCTGTTCCTGGCACTTGAGCAGGTAGGCCCAGGTCAGGTCGTAGAAGTCCTGCTCGGTGCGCAGGACATTGGCGCCCTGATAGTAGAGGTCGAGGAATTCCTGCAGGTTGTTGAAGGCGTAGGCGCTGCGCAGGGCTTCCACATCGGCCCAGGGCAGGGCGATGCGGTTGCGCTCGGCTAGCGCGAACAGCAGTTCCGGCTCCAGCGAGCCCTCCAGGTGCAGGTGCAGCTCGGCCTTGGGCAGGGCGGTGATCCAGTCGGTCATGGTGCGGCAAACTCTGGGTGATCGAGCGCCCATTCTAGCGGACTCGGCGCTGGGAATTATTCCTACTAAAACACTAGGACTTTATCCGGTGGCGGCTATTGGCGTACACTGGCGCCACGTTTGCGAGGAGTTGCCATGAGCGCCATCACCATTACCGAAGCCGCCCACGATTATCTGGCCGATCTGCTGAAGAAGCAGAACACCACCGGCATCGGCATCCGCGTCTTCATCACCCAGCCCGGCACGCCCTACGCGGAAACCTGCATTGCCTACTGCAAGCCGGGCGAGCAGAAACCCGAGGACACCGCCCTGGCGCTGAAGGACTTCACCGCCTGGATCGACGCCGTCAGCGAACCGTTCCTGGAAGATGCCGTGGTCGACTATGCCACCGACCGCATGGGCGGCCAGCTGACCATCAAGGCGCCGAACGCCAAGGTGCCGATGGTCAACGAGGATAGCCCGATCACCGAGCGTATCAACTACTACCTGCAGACCGAGATCAACCCGGGCCTGGCCAGCCATGGCGGCCAGGTGACCCTGGTCGACGTGGTCGAGGAAGGCATCGCCGTGCTGCGTTTTGGCGGTGGCTGCCAGGGCTGCGGTCAGGCCGACTACACGCTCAAGGAGGGTATCGAGAAGACCCTGCTGGAGCGTATCCCCGAGCTCAAGGGCGTGCGTGACGTGACCGACCACAGCAACCGCGAGAACGCTTACTACTAAGCGCTCCCGGATACCAAGAAAGGCGCCTGCGGGCGCCTTTTTCGTTGCCGGGGAAATCACTCCCGCTGCTGCGCGTGCCCCAGGCGGGCAAGGCTGGTGCTCCAATCCTGCAAGGAGCTTGAGCATGAGCAAGACCATCATTGTGCATACCAGCGACTCCGGCTGGCTGGACCAGGCCGTGCGCCTGCACCTGATCTACGGCGGCGTGGAAATCGAGGATGACGCCGAGGTTGGGGTCGGTCGTCATGACCTGGAACAGCTGGTGGAGCTGATCCACAGGCACCATGGCCATTCCGCCACCCGCCTGCGCACTCTGCTGGGCGTGGGCGTCGGCCTGTGCCTGTCGGCGATGGGGCTGTGGATGATCCACGAGGCCGCCGCCGATCCCGGCGAGACCAAGGAGCTCTGGGTGTTGCTGGCCGGCGGGGTGTTCATGGCCTTCTTCGGCGGCCTCGGGGTGTTCTATGCCCTTGGTCAGCGCTGGCGCATCACTGCCAGCAGCGGCGATCGCAACATGACTCTGGGCTCTGACTGACGGAGCAAGCGGCGCCGCGGCTAGTCGTCCGCGGCGCTTTGCTGGATCAGGTCCTCCAGCAGGATCAGCAGGCCGGCACACATCAGAAACAGGCCCCAGTTGAACGAGGCGGTCTGTACGTGGCGCAGCAGCTGCATCCATTCCTCATGCTGCGGGGGTATCCAGATCACCGGCAGCATGAAGCCGAGCAGCGCCACCAGGGCGAAGGACATCAGGCGCATGAAGGGGCGTGGTGGCGTCTGCTGGTTGACGCCGTAGACCACCGTGGCCACCACCAGGATGCTGGCCGAGGCAGACAGCACCAGGTCGGCACGGCTGTGCAGCACGTCGAACAGTACCGCTTCGAATTCGCCGCCCGGTGCGGCGCCGTGCTGAATCGCCAGCAGGGCCGCGGCCAGCTGCACGACAGTGCCGCCGAACCAGGGCGCGCGTAGCAGCGGATAGCGGCGCAGCAGCACCGGCGCGGCCATGGCCCGGTGCCAGAACAGCAGCCAGGCTGCTGCCGTCAGGCCGTAGAGCAGGCCGGCGAGCAGGGCGAACATCTCAACCGGAAGTCGCCTCGCCTTCGCTCGCGCCGGGCTGCGGGGCGCTGGCAGGCGGCTGGGCGCGGATCGGGCTGATCAGGTTGGTGTACTCCTCGAGCAGGCGGTTGACCGCTTCCGGCGGCTCGCAGGCCTTGAACACCATGCTGATGGCGATTTCGTCCGGATCGCGCTGCTGGTCCTTGCGCTTGTCCTGGCCGAAGGTAACGAAGAAGCGCTCGCTGGCCAGTTCGCCGTTCTGCAGATTGTCGCGCGCCTTCTCCAGCTCGGTGCCCTGCATCTTCACCGACAGATCGACCTTCATCGCGGCCAGTGCCAGTCCGCGCGGCGCTACCAGGGTGATCAGCGGAATATTGAGGGTGTGTCCTTCGTCCAGGGCTACTTCGACCATCTTGGCCTTCATCGGCGTGCCGAGGTCGTTGGGGTCGTAGTCGAAGAACTGGTCGAACAGCTTGATGTACTGCTGGGCGATTACCTGGTGGGTGGCGGCCGCCGCCTGGTGCAAGCCACGGGTGATGTGGCTGAGGTCGCTGGCAGTCATCGGTTCCTTCTTGGAAAACAGCGCCATTATGGGGCTCCTTGCGTGTGGGGGAAGGGTGACCCCGCCTGGCGGCGGGGTCGGTTGCGGGGCTTAGCCGCCTTTCTTCTGAGGGTCCGCCTGAGGCTTGGACGGATCGGGCAGTACGGCGTCGGTGGGCAGGGCATCCTTGTTGGCAGCCTGCGCATTGGGCAGCATCACCGGCTTGGTTGCCGCGTCGGTGAGGAAGTCGATGACCCGCATCAGGGCTTCCGGCGGATCCTGGCGCGCGATCTTGGTGTGGATCGCATAGCGCGCCCGGGTGTCGGTCTTGCGGGTCTGGGTCGACTTGTGGCTGACCGAGCCTTTGACGGTGAGGCTGAAGGGGCCCCAGCCGAGCTTGGCTTCGAAGCTGCCTTCGGCGGCGGTTTCGCTGGTGTCCTCGGCCATCTGGTTGATGGTCAGCTCGAAGTCGATGGTGCCTTCTTCGACGGTGATGTTCGGGTGACTGATGGCCGCCAGCAGCGGAATGCGCATCTTCTTGGTCACCGTGCCCTGGTACACGCCGTTCTCGTCGACCAACGTCTCGTCATAGTCGAACTGCACGGATACCGCTTTGCCGTCCTGGATACATACGGTCAGCAGGAAGTCGGCGTAGGCCTTACTGGCCTGGACCTGGGCGGCGATCATCGCCTGCAGCGGCCCGGAGATCATCCGGTCGAGAGGCAGGGCATTGATAACGGAGCCGATCAGGCCGGTATCTATCTGTGACATGTGTCAATCTCCTTATAAGTTGCGCGAATTTGCGCAATTCCAGGCTATGACTGCGGGCGCCCTGGATTCAGCGGGAACTGGTTACCTGTGAGTTGCGTGTTCCTGGCGGCGGATGTTGCCGATCTGGCGCAGGCTGAGGCCGTACTTGTCGGCCAGGGCACTGCGTGAGAGGCCGTCACAGCTTTCCTGGAAGATCTGCTGGTTGCGGATCTGGCGCAGGAAGTGGTCCACCTTGGGAATCTCGATGGACAGGCCGGCGTAGCGCTCGATCAGGGCGCAGAGGGCTTCCGGGGGAAGGATCAGGGTGAGGGAGGATCGGGAAGGGAACTTGGGAATGTACTTCGGACGTCCGCCGAAGCAGCTGGTCAGCCGGTAGGCATTTTCCAGACCGACGCATTCGATCAGTTCTTGCAGCGAGTGGGGCAGTTGTCTGACATCGACCTGCTTGAGGTCATGCTCGTCCATGGTCTTGCTCCTTGTTGGTCTTGTGGACTCGCAAGGATGCTAGGGACGCTCTGGCCTGCGGGTTAATGGGGAAATATCCCCCCTGATTGGTCAGGAAATTGTTCAAGCTGATGTGTACTCCTGCGTGGGTGTTGGACTGGTTGCCCCTTCATTCAAGGAGAACTGCCATGTCCCGTTACACCATCGACTTCACTTTCATCGCTCGCCTGGAGGGTGGGCCCGCCACCCGCGGCTATGTGCCGGATGCCGCCAACAGCCGCAGCGGGGTGACCATCGCCATCGGTTTCGACCTGGGCCAGCGTCATCTGCAGGACCTGCAATCGCTCGGGTTGGACGCTGGCTTGGTGCAGCGCCTCAGCCCCTACCTCGGCCTGACCGGCCAGCAGGCGGCGGCCAGGCTGGCGCAGCAGCCGCTGACGGTCAGCGCGGCCGAGGCCGAGGCGATCGACGAAGCCTTCAAGCGGCCCTTCATCGAACGCCTGGCTGCCGCCTACACCAAGGCCAGCGGCGGCGACTTCGGCGCCTTGCCGACGGCGGCGCAGACGGTGATCGCATCGGTGGCCTTCCAGTACGGTGATCTGGCGTCGCGCACGCCGAACTTCTGGAAGCAGGTGGTGGCTCACGACTGGGCCGCGGCCTGCGCCAACCTGCAGAACTTCGGTGATCGCTACGCCACCCGCAGGCGTCAGGAGGCCGCATTGCTGGGCACGCTGCTTTGAGGCAAAGCGCGGGGCGCGGCGAAACCGCGCCCCGTGTCTTCAGTGGCAGGGGTAGGTGAGCAGCAGGTTGGCGCCGATCAGCTGCTCCGGCTGCGGGTTGTCGGGCACGCTGCGCCAGTCCACCTGCAGGCAGATGGCGGTGACGTCCTGCAGGGCCTCGACCCCGGTCACGCGCGGCGCGAAATCGCGCCGGTACAGCACCAGGGTGGACTTCTGCGGCGTAGTGCTATCGGCCTTGGCCAGGGTGTCGCGCACCAGTTCGGGAATCACAGTCATCGGCAGGATGAAGCGTGCCTGTTCGCCGCTGGACTGGAAGTGCCCGGCATCGCGGGTGCGCTTCCACAACTGCTGCCACTGGCTGCTGCCGGCGGCGCTGGCCAGCTCGCTGGAAAGCTCAGCCAGGCGGGTGGCGGGCAGGGTATCGGTCTGCAGGGCATGGGCGCTGCCGACGTGCAGGGCGAGGGCACAGCAGAGGGTACGGATAAGCATGGTGGACTCCTTGTCTCAGGGCAGCACGAGGCGGCGGTGGTTTTCCGGGTAGGCCTTGTCCCACAGTTGCAGGGCCACGGCGTTGTCGATGGCGTGGAGGTTCAGGTTGTGGATCTGCGCGCGCATGTCGCGGCTCAGATAGCGCTGAAAGCCTGCCTTCTCGATGAGGTACTGGTAGGCCTTGCCCAGCTCGTGCATCAGCACCAGGGCCGGGCTGATGTGGCTGAGCTGGTCGCCATGAGCTCGGGCCTGGTGGCGCTCCAGCTCGCCGAGGCCGGGGCGGGTGTTGCCGTGCTCGCCGGCGAAGTAGCCGCTGGAAAGGTTCCACAGCAGGCGACCGGCGCTGTGCGGCTCGCTGTTCTTCGGCCGGCGCCAGGCATCCTTGTTGCGGCTCAGGGGGCTGGCCGTGACCTCGATGTGCAGCAGCTGCGGCACGGTCATCAGCTCGTTGAGCAGGAAGGCGGCGAAGCGGGACTGGCGCAGGTACTGGCAGGCATCGCGAAAGGCATCTTCGGCGACGCTCTGGTCCAGCTTCCTGCCGGTGACGATGATGGTCATCTCTGGCTCCTCGATCAAAAGCCCGGACGGTCGGGCAGCCGTCATGCTTGCAGCCGCTTCGGCGGCCCTGCAGAGGGAAAGGCTTCAGGTCAAGCGTGCGCGATGTCGCAAATGAAGAGGGTGATGGCATAGTGATATGGCAAACCGCCGGCAAACATGTTTCCTTGTGGCGCCCTTTGCCGCGGCGGCGTGACTCCGCGCGGCGGGAGTGCTAACAAGAAGAGAGCCGCTACCCTTCACCTGCCCCGTGTTCGAGGCTTCTGCCGATGGCAACCACTTCCCTGCTGGTCTGTGACGACTCCGCGATGGCGCGCAAGCAGCTGTTGCGTGCCTTGCCGCCGGAGTGGCCGGTCGAGGTCAGCCAGGCCACCAACGGCGTGGAGGCGCTGCAGCGCATCCGCCAGGGCGGCATCGAGCTGCTCCTGCTCGACCTGACGATGCCACAGCTGGACGGCTACGGCGTGCTCGCCGGGCTGCGCGAAGAAGGCCTGGCGTGCAAGGTCATCGTGGTCTCCGGCGATGTGCAGGACGAGGCTGTCAGGCGCGTCACCGAGCTGGGTGCGCTGGCCTTCCTGAAGAAACCGGCCGATGCCACGCTGATGCGCGAGACCCTGCAGCGCCTGGGCCTGTACAGCGGCGAGGCGGGCGCGCCGCCAGTGCTGCTGGTCGAGCCCAAGGTCAATTTCCGCGATGCCTTCCGTGAAGTCATCAACGTTGCCATGGGGCGCGCCGCCGCGCTGCTGGCGCGGGTGCTGGGGGTGTTCGTCGAGCTGCCGGTACCCAACGTCAATATCCTCGAAGTGAGCGAGCTGCACATGGCGCTGGCCGATGCGCAGAGCGACGATCGCCTCACCGCCATCTGCCAGGGCTATATCGGCGGCGGCATCGCCGGCGAGGCGCTGCTGATCTTCCATGACTCGGAAGTGACCGACATGGCCAAGCTGCTGCGCCGCAGTGCCAGCGAGAACTCCGCCATGGAAATGCTGCTGGACATGTCCAGCGTGGTGATCGGCGCCTGCCTGAGCGGCATCGCCGAGCAGATCAACATCAAGTTTTCCCAGGGCCACCCGCAGGTCCTCGGCCAGCACTCGTCGATCGACGAGCTGATCCGGCTCAACCAGCAGCGCTGGCGCAAGACCCTGGCGGTGGAGTTCAGCTACAGCATCGAGGGGCACAATATCCACTTCGACCTGATGCTGCTGTTCACCGAGGACTCGGTACCGCTGCTGACCAAGAAACTCGCCTACATGATGGGTTGACCCATGGCCGAAACCGCCGACCTCAATGAGTTCCACTGGTTGCTGACGATCGTGCAGAGCATCGACGTCGGCGTGGTGGTGCTGGACCGCCAGTTCCGTGTGGAGGTTTGGAACGGCTTCATGGAGAACCGCTCCGGGCGTCCGCCGGAGGACGTGCTGCAGAAATCCTTCTTCGAGCTGTTCCCCGAGGTCGAGGAAGACTGGTTCCGCCACAAGGTGGACAGCGTCGCGACCCTCGGCACGCCGGCCTTCACCATCTGGGAGCAGCGCCCCTACCTGGTACGTTTCAAGAACTACCAGCCCATTACCGGGCAGGAAGACTTCATGTACCAGAACACCACCATCCTGCCGCTGCTGGCCACCAACAGCCGCATCGAGCATGTCTGCCTGATCATCTACGACGTCACCAGCGTGGCGGTCAACAAGCACCAGCTGCAGTCGGCCAACCAGCAGCTCAAGCACCTGTCGCGCACCGACCGTCTCACCGGCCTGAACAATCGCGGCCATTGGGAGGAGGAGCTGCGCCGCGAGTACTCGCGCCACTGCCGTTACGGCAGCATGGCTTCGCTGGTGATCTTCGACATCGACCACTTCAAGCGCATCAACGACACCTACGGCCACCCGGCCGGTGACAAGGTGATCCAGCTGGTGGCCGAGGTGGTGCGCGAGGTGATCCGCGAGAGCGACATCGCCGGGCGCTATGGTGGCGAGGAGTTCGTGGTGTTGCTGCCGGATGTCGACAAGATCGGCGCCCGGCTGTTCGCCGAGCGCCTGCGCCAGCTGGTGGAGGCACTGGTGGTGGACTACGAGGGGCAGGAGATCCGTTTCACCATCAGCCTCGGCGTGGCCGACCTCGGCCAGCGCACGCAGGACCACCAGCAACTGATCGACTGGGCCGATCGCGCCCTTTACCAGTCCAAGCATGGCGGGCGCAATCAGGTTAGCGTGCACGGCGGCTAGGCCGTCGTCGCCTGCCTTGGGCCGCTGACGACCAACAGCAGGGCCAGCGCCAGCAGTCCCAGCGCCGCCAGGTTCAGCGGGCTCCAGCCCAGGCCGCTGAGCAGCGCGCCGGAGGCAAACGAGGCGAGCGCCGCCACCGTGCCGTTGCCCAGCTCCATCAGGCCCTGCGCCTGGCCGCGCTCCGCCGCGCTGTGGCCCTGGCCGAGCAGGGTGGTGCCGGCTACCAGCATCAGGTTCCAGCCCATCCCCAGCAGCAGTGACGACGCCAGGAAGTGGGGCTGTAGCTCGCCGCTCAGGGCGATGGCGACGCTCGCCGCCAGCAGGCCGATGCCCAGCAGGGCCACGCGCTGGCAGCCCAGACGGTCGACCAGCGGGCCGGCGACGAAGGCCGGCAGGAACATGCCGACCATGTGCCAGCGGATCACCTCGGCGCCGGCCGCCAGCGGCAGGCCGCAGAAGCTCATGGCCAGCGGCGTGGCGTTCATTACCAGAATCATCAGCCCGTGGCCGATCGCCGTGATGGCCATGGCCGCACGCACTGTCGACCGCGCCAGCAGCATGCGCATGGCCGCCAGCGCGCCGCTCGTGGCCGGCGGCAGGGCGCCCTGGCGCAACCCGGCGAGCAAAGGGATGGCCAGCGCGGCGAGCAGCGCGACCAGCAGGTAGGCGCCGACGAAGGGCTGCTCTAGCGCATCGCGCGCCCACAGCGTGAGGCTGGGCGCCAGCAGCGCGGCGCACAGGCCGCCGCCGATGACCCAGGCGGTGGCGCGACCCTGGTGCGCGGCGTCCACGGCCTCCAGGGCGGCGAAGCGGTAGTACATGGCGGAGGCCTGGTACACGCCGATGGGCAGGGCGCCCAGGCAGAACAGCCAGAAATCCGCCAGCCACACGCCAAGCGCACTGAGCAGGCCGCCGAGGATGCCGGCACTGGCGCCCAGCACCAGCCCGGCGCGGCGCCCGCGGCGCTGCATGAAGGCTGACAGTGGCTGGGTCGCTAGCAGGTAGCCCAGCACCAGCAACGCCAGCGGCAGGGTGGCCAGGCCGTTGAGCGGCGCCAGCTGCAGGCCGACCAGCGAGGTCAGGGTGATGCCTATCATCGCGCAGCTCCAGAACAGGGCCTGGGCGAGGAACAGACGCAGCAGGGTGGGGTTGCGCAGGAGCAGCATGGTGATCACCAGTACCTGGGGTAGCGCACGGCGCGCGTGGCGTTGTTGTAGACCAGCGCCACCAGCATCAGCAGCAGGGCCCCGGTGAGGGTGGGGAACAGCAGGAAGTCCCAGCCGGGCTGGGCGAGGAAGATGATCACCGGATTGGAGCCGGCAGGCGGGTGCACGGTGCGCGTCGCCATCATCAGCGCAATCGCGGTGCCGACCGCCAGCGCCAGGGCCCACCATTGTGGGCCGCAGCCGTGCAACAGGATCAGGCCGACCAGGGAGCTGAGGACGTGCCCGCCGACCAGGTTGCGCGGTTGCGAGAAGGGCAGGTCGGGAAAGCCGAACACCAGCACGCAGGAGGCGCCGAAGGAGCCCAGCAGCAGGCTCAGCGACAGCCAGTCGGCGGTGCTGGCAACGCAGGCGATGGCCAGCGCGCCGCCGAGCCAGGCCAGGGCGATCTGCCGCCCGCTGGCGCGGGGTGGCAGGGCGGCGGCGTCGCCGCGCAGTTTGCGCAGGAGTTCGAGCATGATCATTCCTCTGTTGCCGGGCAGCCGGCGGGGTGGTGGGTGCGCGCGGTGGCGGCGGGAAAGCGGGCCAGCCGGTCAGCCGGGCGAATCGGCCGCCGCACCAGCTCGCCGCCGCAGTTCGGGCAGCGGTTGTGCAGGCGCTGCTCGGCGCAGTCGCGGCAGAAGGTGCATTCGAAGGAGCAGATGCGGGCGTCCAGCGAGTCTGCAGGCAGGTCATGGTCGCAGCATTCGCAGCCGGGGCGTAGTTCGAGCATGGGGGGCTCCTGGGGTGTCAGGCGAAGCGTTCGGCGTAGTCCTGGGGACTTACCGACAGGTGTTTGTGAAAGGTGCGGCGCAGGTTTTCCGGGTGGCGGAAGCCGGTCAGCCGCGCCACGGTGCCGATCGAGGCGCCGCTGTCCTGCAGCAGGCCGCGTGCCGCTTCCAGGCGCAGCTGTTCGACATAGCGTCCCGGGCCCATGCCCAGTTCCTGCACGAACAGCCGCGACAGGCTGCGGCTGGACAGGTGGGCGCGCTGCGCCAGGGCTTCCAGCGACAGGTCGGCGGCGAGGTTCTGTGCCATCCACTCGAGCAGGCCGAGCAGGCGCGGCGTGCGGCTGGCATCAGGGGCGAGCAGGGCGCTGAACTGCGCCTGGCCACCGGGGCGCCTTAGGAACATCACCAGGCGCCGGGCCACTGCCAGGGCCAGCGGACGGCCGAGATCGGCTTCGACCAGGGCCAGTGCCAGGTCGATACCGGCAGTCACCCCGGCCGAGGTGAACACATGGGCGTCACCGTCGCGGCCGCTGGGGTCGTAGGTATGCAGGCGGTCGCCATCGACCTCGATAGCCGCATGCTGGCGCAGTGCCGCCGCGTCGGCCCAGTGGGTGGTCGCGCGGCGCCCGTCGAGCAGACCGGCGGCCGCCAGGATCAGTGCCCCGGAGCACACCGAGCCGAGGCGACGGACCTGCGGCTCGGCAGCGCGCAGCCAGGCCAGCAGCGGCTGGTTGGCGCACTGCGCCGTCTCGCCCAGGCCGCCGGGCACCAGCAGGGTGTCCAGCTCGGCCGCTGCGCAGTCGCGCCAGGCCTGCTCGGCTACTAGCTGGAAGCCGGCCGAGGTCGCAACCGGCCCCGCCTGCTCGCCCAGCACGCGCAGGCGGTAGGCTTCGGCCTGGCCCTGGCGGCGCAGCTCGACGTTGGCCGAGGCGAATACCTGCAGCGGGCCGGTGACGTCGAGGCTCATCACGTCCGGGTAGATCAGGCTGGCAATGGTGCGCATGGGGATTCCCTCCAGAAGCTGGAGGCAGTCTGCGCGGATCGCCTGTTGGCGACAATGACAATCACCCCACAGATATGGACAGACGCTGCCCGGAAAATGCGAAGCCCCCTCGCCTGGCGGCAGAGGGGGCTTCGCGGGGTGGCGGCAGGCCGGGGACTTGCGTGTGTGTTACTCGGGCATGCTCCACGGGTCGAGGGCGTAGCCGTCACGGCTGAGCTGTTCGCGCGACTGGGTCAGGGCGTCGGCCAGCTGCGCCGGATCGGCGTAGGTGCGGCTGTCCAGCTGGGCCTGGCCGAGGCGGCGGTTGGTACGGTCGATCACCGCCAGGGTGATCACGCCGGTGCCGTCCTGGGGTTGCCAGGCCACGCACTGGAATGGCTGGAAGGCGCGGCCGGCGATGAGCAGAGCTTCGTTGACGCGGAGCGAGGTGTTCATGGGTCTGTTCTCCAAGGATGCCCAGTGTGCGATCTGGCCAGCGAAAGCACGTATTGCCGCGGCCTGTGAACAATTGATGGCGGAACCTGACCTTGGAGTCACATGCTGTCGTGAAAACATAGAAATATGTCGCATGTTGCCGTTTTTACGTCTGTTTCGGCGGCGCATGGAACGCTGTGGCGCGATCGGTATCCTAAAGTGACGAGGTCCATTCACACAGGAGTGTCGTCATGGGTACTACCCTCAGCGGTTTGCTTAGTCTGGCCATTCTGGTCCTGGACATCTGGGCGATCATCAACGTGATCAAGAGCGGTGCGGAGACCGGGATCAAGATCCTCTGGGTGCTGCTGATCGTCTTCCTGCCGGTGCTGGGGCTGATCATCTGGGCGCTGGCCGGGCCGCGCGGCAACGTCCGGTTCTGAGTCGCTGCGGCTGGAGCCGCTCGGCAGATGTCCTTACAATGCGCGCCTTTTCATGGGCGGCTGGTCCGTCCGAATCCACCAGCGACGAGGGGGACTACCCATGAGTGACTACCAGGAAACGCTTTACGACGGCTACGGCCAGCGCTTTCGTATGGATCGCCTGCTGCACGAGGTGCGCACCGAGCACCAGCACCTGGTGATCTTCGAGAATGCCCGCATGGGCCGGGTGATGGCGCTGGACGGGGTGATCCAGACCACCGAGGCCGACGAGTTCATCTACCACGAGATGCTCACCCATGTGCCGATCCTCGCCCACGGTGCGGCCAAGCGCGTGCTGATCATCGGCGGCGGCGACGGCGGCATGCTGCGCGAGGTGCGCAAGCACCGCAGCGTGGAGAGCATCACCATGGTCGAGATCGACGGCACCGTGGTGGAGATGTGCAAGGAGTTCCTGCCCAACCACAGCTGCGGCGCCTTTGATGACCCGCGGCTGAACCTGGTGATCGATGACGGCATGAACTTCGTTGCGACCACCACCGAGAAGTTCGACGTGATCATCTCCGACTCCACCGACCCGATCGGCCCGGGCGAGGTGCTGTTCTCCGAGAACTTCTACCAGGCCTGCCGGCGCTGCCTGAACGACGGCGGCATCCTGGTGACCCAGAACGGCACGCCGTTCATGCAGCTGGCCGAAGTACAGACCACTGCCGGGCGCATGGACGGGCTGTTCGCCGACTGGCACTTCTACATGGCGGCGGTGCCGACCTACATCGGCGGCAGCATGACCTTCGCCTGGGGCAGCACGGATGCCGAGTACCGCAAGCTGGCGCTGGAAACCTTGCGCCAGCGCTTTGCCGGCAGCGGCATCGTCACCCGTTATTACAACCCGGAGATTCACCAGGGCGCTTTTGCCCTGCCGCAGTACGTGCTGCAGGCAGTGAACAAGCCGAGCAACGACTAAGCGCGGCCCCCGCGTCACCCGAAAGCCGGCATCAGCCGGCTTTCGTCTTTCTGGACGCCACCGCGAAGGCCCGCCATGCTTGTGACAGAAGGGCGAACAGAGGCTTGGGCATGTCAGGGCTGCGCGCATTGATTCTGGCATTGGGCGGGATGTGGCTGGCGCTACCGGCGTTCGCCGCGCAGTGGCCGACGATCCGCCTCTGCTACGAGTCGGCCGCCCTTGTCCCCTACACCAGCGCGCCGGCGGACAAGCGCGGTGCGGGGCTGATCATCGAGCTGCTGGAGGCCGCCGCGCAGCAGGCGCAGGTGCGCCTGCAGCTGCATCAGCAACCCTGGAAGCGCTGCATCCACGAAATGCGCCAGGGCAGCACGGACGGCATCTTCATCGCCGTCTGGCAGCCCGACCGCGATGCCTGGGGACGTTTTCCGGGGCGCGATCCCCGGCTTGGCACGGCTGTCGACCCGGCGCGTGCCCTGTGGCCAGTGCAATACGTGGTGATCGGGCGCGCCGGTGGGCGCCTGAGCTGGGACGGCCAGCGCTTTTCCGGTGTACGACATGGGGTCGGTGCGCCGCTGGGCTACGTGGTCAGTCAGCGCCTGCAGGCACTCGGCGTGCTTGCCAGCGAGTCGATGGCGCCGCCCAAGGCGCTCGGGATGGTTGCTGCAGGGCGCCTGGACGGCTATGTGCTGGAGCGCGAAATCGCCCTGGACCTGCTCGATCAGTTGCAGCTGCAGGAGCAGCTGGTGCTGCTGCCCACGCCCTTGCTCGAGACTGAATGGCACCTGCCGTTCTCCCACCCGTTCTATGCCGCCCACGGCGATGTCGCCGAGCGCTTCTGGCGGGCGTTGGGCGAGCAGCGCGAGAAGCATGGCGATGAGCTGCGGCGGCGTTATCTGAATCGCTAGCCGGCGGCACACTGCGGCCTGAGGCCCAGGCTTCGAGTCGCCAGGTAAGACAGATAGAAGAAGGTTTCGTAGGCCAGGGAGGGGCCCTTGCTCTTCCAGCTTCGATAGCGGCTGGTCGGCGTGGGCGCCGCATGGGCGCGGATGCCGATGTCGCGTGCCAGCAGCATGGCGCGCTGCATATGCAGCGGATCGCTGACGATGAACGCGCTTTGCAGGCCATGTTGGCGCATCAGTCCGCAGGCTTCGGACAGATTCTCCGCGGTGATGGTCGATACCGACTCGGTGAGTATCCGCTCGCCTGGTACGCCCGCCTGCAGAGCGTATTGGCGCGCGACTTCGGCTTCTGCCTGGGTGTCGCCTTCGCCACGGCCGCCGGTCAGGATCAGGTAGTCCACGCGCTGTTGCTGCAGCAGCCGGATGGCGTGATTCAGGCGCTCCGCGAATACCGGCGAGGGCTGCTCCTGCCAGACGGCGGCGCCCAGTACGATGGCCGCGTCGACATGTGCCGGCGAAGGCGCCGGCGCATAAGCGGCGATCTGCAGCGCTGTGGCGGTCGCGCCGGCGAGCAGCAGCGCGATCAGTGCCGGCAGCAGGCGCCTGAGCTTCAGCGCTGCTCGACCCGTTGGTGCAGTTGCTGCGACAGCTGCTCCAGGCGTTCGCCCAGGGCGACCAGCGACTCCTGGGCGTTGAGCAGCTCGGCGCTGGCTTCGCGCTGGCGTTGGCTGGCCTCGCGCTGCGCGGTGCTGTGGTCGCGCACGCGGGTCAGCTGGTGCTGGGCCTGGTCCAGCGACTGGCTATGGTCGAGGATGGCGCCGGAGAGGTTGGCGGTCAGGGTGGCATTTTCCGCCAGCGCCGTGCCGACATCGCTCACTTGCTCGACACCGGTGCCGACGATCTGCGCGGACTGCACCAGCACGCTCTGTACCGTGTCGGCGGTCTGGTTGCTGCGCTGCGACAGGCTGCGCACCTCGTCGGCGACCACGGCGAAGCCGCGCCCATGTTCGCCGGCCCGTGCCGCCTCGATGGCCGCGTTGAGCGCCAGCAGGTTGGTCTGCTGGGCGATGGCGCTGATCATCTGCATGGATTCGGCAATACGCTGGTTGCTCGCCTGGATCGCCTGCATGCTGTCCTGGGCCTGCTGCATGCGCGAAGCGCAGGCGGTGACCTGACCGCTGCTGTGCTGGGTGTCCTGGCTGAGCTGGCGCATGTGTGCGGTGCTCTGCGAGAGGTTGTCGAGCACCTCGTGCACGGCCAGGTCGAGCTGATGCATGGCGTCGGCCTGCTGCTGGACATCGCCGTCGATGCTCTGGCAGCGCTGGCGCATGCTGTCCAGCGTGCGGTACAGCTGTTGCGACAGCTGGCGCAGGTCGCTGGCACTGTGGCGCACCTCGTCGAGCAGCACGGCCAGCTGCTGGCTGCCGGCGGTGGCCGCCTTGCCGACACGCTCGGCCTCGTCCAGATGTTGCCGGGCATCGCTCAGTGCCTGCTGGCGCACCCGTGCGCTGTACCACTGGGCCAGCCACATGGTCAGCACCGGCAGCAGGTATCCGGAATATTCGTTGAGCATGGCGTCGCGCGGGCTCAGCTCGAACTGCGGCAAGCTGGCGCCAGCCCGGTCCAGGCGGATCAGCCAGAACACGAAGAGCAGCTGGATCACGGCCCAGAACGCGGCGCTGCGGCCGCCCAGCAGCAGGTAGCCGAAACCGATCACCACCAGGGGCCAGAAGATGTGGGCCGAATGCACGCCACCCAGCTGGTAGATCAGGATCATGGCGTAGCTGCTGATCAGTGCCATGGCCAGGTTGGCCACGCCACGCGCCGGCAGCCAGGCCTGGCGCACGGTCAGCATGACCAACGGCATGCCGATGATCAGCAGGAACGAGCCCTGCATCAGCGCATCGTTGCCCAGGCGGCCCCATTTGATACCGCTGTACAGGCCGATGACCGTGCCGCACAGACAGAAGAAGGAAAGCATGCGGCCGAGCGACTGATCGCTATGGCTCTGCTCGCTCTGCGGCATGAGGGTGGCTAACTGCCCTTGTTGCATGGGAGTGGGCTCCGTTCTTATGGGTTGCCGAGGATATCGGCGACAGTGCGCTGCGCCTTGAGCTCAATGCGTGATGGCATTTGGCCTGATGCGCAGAATACCCAGCCCAAAGAGTGGCGGCGATGATTTGGCGACCAGGCGTGTGATCCGGCCGATTCATCGCCCATAAAGGCAGGAAAGCCGCCTTGCTCGGGCGGCGAAGCCTACTCCTCGGTCGCTTCCTGCCAGCTGCTGTCCGGATCGAAGCGGGTCATGGTCAGCGCCTGGCGTTCGCCTTCCGGACCGAGGTCCTTCTCGAACACCGCGCCCTCGTGACTGATCATGAAACTCATCACGCCAGTGTCGCCGTAGTCGACTGGCCAGGCGATCAGGGCGAAACCCCGGCTCATGTTCTCGCCAAGCACATAGCTGTAAGCGCCGCCGGGTGCCGAGGGGCCTTGGGCATCGAGGATGCGGTAACGGTAACCGTGCCAGTCACCATCCGGCAGCTCATCGCCGAACAGCGGACCCAGCGGGCTCTCGTCTTCGCCTGCCTCTTCCGCCCAGTAGAGGCCGTCATGCTGGCCGTCGCTGCTGGTGAATTTCCGCGCGTACTCCAGCACGCCATCGCCATCACGATCGACTTCGGCGTAATCCATCTGGGCGTCGTGGTAGGCGCGCACGGCCTGCAGGGTGGCCAGTTCGTTGCGGCCGATGCGGCGTAGCCGGATGGTCTCGCCACCGGCTCGGGTATCGAAGAACCAGCCATGCCTGCCCCGCACCAGGGGCAGCGGCAGCTCCCAACCAATGTTACCCACCACCAGGCGCGAGCGGTGCCGTGCTTCGGGGCGGATCTCATGTCTCTCCCGGTACAGGGCGAGGAAGGCCTCGACATCCTCGCGTTCCCCGCCCTGCTGCGGGATGTAGCTACGCCAGTCCTGGCCCAGTAATGCAGCCAATCGCTCGGCATCGGCCCGCTCGGTGCCGAGGGCCGCAACGAAGGCCTTGGCAGCCTCATCCGGAGTGGGGAAGGCCTGCTGCGCCTGCACGTTCTGGGTAGATAGGGCCAGCAGGGCGACCAGCATGGTGCGAAGGGCAGCATTCATGGCAGGGCTCCTTGTCAGCGCCGGCGGGCGCCACCACGGGAAGAGGACATGGCCGGGCGGTTCACGGACCGGCCGCTGGCGCGTGCTGACTGTGGGCGACTGGCGGAAGCGCGACTGACCTGGCCACGTTGCTGGTAGGCGCGTTCCTGGCTGGGCGCCCGGGCGCCGGCGAAGGCGTTGTCGCGCGTAGCCTGGGAACGTGAGGAGTACTGCTGGCGTGCCTGTTGGCGCGCCTGCGGGTTGCTGCGAGCCCGATCGCGCGGCTGAGCCTGCTGGCGTGCCTGGGACGGGGCACGCATTGCACTGTCTGCGCTTTGGGCTCGCTCGCGGGCCTGGCGGTTGCTGCTGGCCGGGCTCTCGAAGCCACGTTGCGCCAGGCTCTCGCGCGCGCGTTCACGATCGGCGACCCGCGCCGTGTCGCGGCCACGCAGCGCCTCGCGCTGTTCGCCATTGGCCAGGCGCTGGCCATACTGTTCGCGGCTTGCTCGGTCACGATAGGGTACGCCGTCGCGGTTGCTGGCGTTATGCTGCCAGTTGTTCTGGTTGACGTTGAGTTGTCGGTTGCTGTTGATGTTGTTGTAGCGGTCCACGTCGATGTCGATGTCGCCGTGGCCCCAGTCGCAGTCTCCCCACAATGAATCGATGATTGCCACGCCGGCGGCGAAGCCCAGGCCGGCCATCAGCGCCCCACCGAAGTAGTAGCCGGGAGGTGGGGGGTAATAAACCGGCGGGTAGCTTGGATACGGCCAGGTGCCGTAGACCACTGTCGGGTTGTAGCTGGGGACGTAGACCACCTGAGGGTCGGCAGGCTCGATGATGATGGTCTGCTGGCCGCTGGAGGTACTGACCTGAGTAGTCTCTGCAGGTGATTCGCTGACTTTCTGCTTGTCATTGGATTCCAGATTGCCGGCTTCCCTGGCCTGATGGCGCAGGCGCTGCACCGAGTCCATTACCGCATCCGGCTGGGCCAGGAAGGCGTCGCCTACGCGCTGAACCCAGGCAGGGTCCTGGCCCAGAGTGGCCAACACGGCAGGGAACGCTACCAGCGACTGCACGCTGGGGTCCCAAGGTTGCTCTGAGACCTGACGCACCGCATCGTCGCCGCTGGCGTCCGGGTGTTCCATGGACCACGATGCCGCGTCGGCCACGTCACCCGGGTAGGTGGAAGCCATCAGCACTTGAGCCAGCAGAGTGTCGGGGTAGAGCGCCAGGGGCGCAAGCATCTGGTCCAGTTCTTCAGCGCGGAACACCTGTTCCGATCCACCTTGGACGTCGCGCTCTGTAGCCCAGACGGAAGAGCTGAAGGTAGCCAGCAGGGCGATCAGCAGGGGCCACAGTGGGAGGTTTGGACGGACACGCATGGTGCTCCTCCTGGCGAAGTGGAAAGCGCGGCAGTTGCCGCGCTTCGCCAAGCATAGGCCAGCTAGTGCGCGTCCGGATGTTTATCCCGCCTGATCTGTTTGTGCAGATGCCTGGCGAGGCGTTGCAGCTGTTTTTCCGCCTGCACCAGGGCGTCGTCCATCCGCGTTTGCCACAGCGTGCGCAGTGGCTGCAGATCGCTCTCCTGGTCGACGCGCAGGCACCACTGGAAGTGGTCGTGCCAGTCGCCCAGCGCCGACTGGGTGGTCTTGAGTGCGCCGAGGCTGCGTCTGGGCAGGCCGATCAGCTGCGGATAGGCTTCGCCGGCATAGCGCACGCGCTTGACCAGCAGGCGCAGGCGGTGGCGGTCGTAGCCGGGCGTGGCGAGTGCTTGCAGCAGCCGCGTCAGCTGCTTGTGCAGGCGACGTTCGATCAGGCTGTCGAGGCGGTGCAACTCGCCTGCACGCTGCGCATCGCGCAGTTCGCCAGGCCAGATGTCGAGGAAGGCCTGCAGGCGCTCCAGTTCACGGCTGTCAAGAATCGCCGCATAGCGCTCGGCCAGCTGGGCGCGGCGTCTGCTGGCAAGCTCGGTGTAACCGTTGTTGTCGAGTTCCGTCGCCAGCACCTCCAGGTCGCGCACGGGCGCGGTCAGGGCGCCAAGTGCGGCGGCTGCGGTATACAGCGGTGGCAGGTCGGCGACTCGCCGCAAAGGCGCCAGCAGGCTGCGCAGGCGTTGCAGGGCGATGCGCAGGTCGTGCAGGGCCTCGTCGTCGGTGTTGGCTTCCAGCCGCAGTCGCGCATGCAGCAGGTTGATCTGCAGCTCGAACAGCGAGGCAATCAGCGAGTCGACCAGTTTCATCGCGCCTCCTGCGCTCGGTTCAGAAACGCTCGTCCACCATGCGGAAGGGGTAGGGCGGGCTCTTGTAGCGGCCGATCTTGCCGCGCTTGGGCAGTTCGATCTTCTGTTCCTGGGTGATGTCCTCGTAGGGGACCTGCTCCAGCAGGTGGCTGATGATGTTCAGCCGTACCCGCCGTTTGTCCTCGGAACGGGCCATGTACCAGGGCGCCCAGGAGGAGTCGGAGGCGGCGAACATCTCGTCGCGGGCGCGGGTGTAGTCGTCCCAGCGGCTGAAGGACTTGAGGTCCATCGGCGACAGCTTCCAGATCTTGCGGCCGTCGCGGATGCGCTCTTCCAGGCGCCGCTGCTGCTCCTCGGCGCTGACTTCCAGCCAGTATTTGATGAGGATGATGCCGGACTCAACGATCATCTTTTCGAACAACGGCACCACGCTGAGGAACTTGTGGGCCTGCTCGTCGCTGCAGAAGCCCATCACCCGCTCGACGCCGGCGCGGTTGTACCAGCTGCGATCGAAGATCACTACTTCGCCAGCCGCCGGCATGTGCTGCAGGTAACGCTGGGCGTACATCTGGCTCTTTTCCCGCTCGGTCGGCGCCGGCAGCGCCACCACGCGGAACACCCGTGGGCTGACCCGTTCGGTAAGGGCCTTGATGGTGCCGCCCTTGCCGGCGCCATCGCGACCCTCGAACACCACGCAGACCTTCAGGCCCTTGGCCACCACCCACTGCTGCAGCTTTACCAGCTCGACGTGCAGGCGTTTGAGTTCCTGCTCGTAGTCCTTGCGTGCCAGGCGCTCTGCGCTCTGTTCCTTGGCTTTGCTCTTGGCCATGTCGCCTGCCTCGATCAGTGGAAGGGGAAGATGTAGTTCATCCAGGACGCCATGCGCAGGAGGATCTTGCGCATGATGGCGACGTGGTGCAGGTGCTCCGAGTACAGCGCGGCCTGGCCATAGGCACCGCCGGGCATGAGGTCACGGTACTGCGCGAACTCGGGGTCGGTGACCTCCAGCACCACCGGCACCCGTCCGGGCGGCGGCGAGCCGGTAAAGCCGATCAGGTTGCCGCCCGGCTGTACCTGGCCCTCGGCAATCACCGGCAGGACCATCTTCACCTTGGCCTCGAACACTTCGCCGGGGATGCCGTCGAAGGCGATCTCCGCCTCGTCGCCCATGCTCAGGCGCAGCTGGCTGTTCTGCCGCATCCACGCCACATAGGCATAGTCTTCCTGCGGGATGAAGATCATGGCCGGGCGCAGCGGCATCTTGGCCGCGCGAATGCCGGGACGCAGCGACACCTGGGTCACGTAGCCGCGCGAGGGGGCGCGCACTACCGTGCTGTCCAGCTCGTACTGGGCGCCGATCAGCTGCGCCTGCAGGTCTTCGACCCGCGCGGTGGTGAGGTCGACGTCGCGGCGGTTGCCCACGTTGCGCCGGGCCAGCTCGATGGCGCGTGCCTGGTCGGCGCGGGCCGAGACCAGCTGGGCCTTGAGCGACTTGACGCGACTTTCGAACGGCGTCGGGTCCATGCGGAACAGGATGTCACCCTTGTCCAGCATCTGATGGCCCTTGACCGGTACCTCGATGACCATGCCGCTGACCGCCGGCACTATCGGCGTGCTGACGAAGTAGCTGCGCGACACCTCGGAGTAGGGGTGGTTGTAGTTCATCAGGAAGATCAGCGCGCCGATCAGCACGACACCGCCAAGCGCGGCGGTAGGCACCGTCCACTTGTTCAGCGGGATACGGAAGATCTTGAAGACGGCGACGCAGATGGCGGTGTAGGTGAGGATGAGCAACAGATCCATGGCTTAGCCCTCCTGCCGCGGCAATTCGGGGGCGACAGGCGCCGCTGCGGGCGCTGTCGGGGCTGCTGTTTCCAGGCTGGCCAGGCGCGCCTGTAGCTCACCGACCTGCTGTTCCAACGCCTGCAAGCGTGTGTCGTCCGCCGACGCCGTCGACGGACTGGAGAAGCCCCAGCCGCGATCCTCGCGGTACAGGGTCGCCCAGATCCACAGGAACGGCCAGATGGCGTGCAGGGTGAACAAGCTGATCCAGCCGGCCACGTGAATGGCATCCTGCTGCGGATGCTTGCGGTGTACCGCGATCTCGTAGGGGATGTCGTGGATCGCGATCACCCCGTAGAACAGCACGACTGCAGCGAATATCAGTATTCCCAGTGCGACATAGTCCAGCATCCCAGCCCCCTTACCAGTCAGTGGTCACTGGCAGAATAACAGTCGCCCGCTGGCGCCGCGAGGTGGCAACTGAACCTGTTTACGCCGGGCGGGTCTGTTTGCCGCTTCGACGGAATTTTCACCTGTCGCCGCAGAGAATCCTTCGCCCCTACAGACCGGACTCCATTCGTCATGCCTTCAATGGACGCCCTGCGCCCCAACCTGCGTAGCCATCTTGCCTTTACTGCCGCCAGCGCCTTGCTGCTGATGCTGATGTTCGCCGCCCTGCGTATGGCGTTGCTGCACCACAACGCCGAGTTGATCGGCGAGACCTCCACCGGCGATCTGCTCGAAGCCTTCGCCAACGGTGCGCGCTTCGACCTGCGCGTGGTGGTGTATGCCGTGGCGCCGCTGCTGCTGTCGATTCTCAGCCTGCGCGCGATGGCCGCGCGGCGCGCGCATGTGCTGTGGTTGAGCGGCGTCGCCAGCCTCAGCCTGCTGCTCGGTATCACCGAGATGGACTTCTACCGCGAGTTTCACCAGCGCCTCAACAGCCTGGTATTCCAGTATCTGGAAGAAGACCTGGGCACGGTCTCCAGCATGCTCTGGAACGGCTTCCCGGTGGCGCGCTACCTGCTGGCCTGGGCCCTGGGTACCGTGGCGATGGCCATCCTGCTGCACTGGATCGAGCACATCACCCGGCCGCGCCAGGTGCGTCCGGCGCTGGCCTGGTACCTGCGTTTCGGCGTGTTCTTCCTGTGCCTGCTGCTGGCGGTGATCGCCGCCCGCGGCACCCTCAAGCAGGGCCCGCCGCTGCGCTGGGGCGATGCCTATACCACCGATTCGATTTTCGCCAACCACCTGGGCCTGAACGGCATCCTGACCTTGGTGGATGCCGCCGAAAACAGCTTCTCCGACCACCGCGACAACGCCTGGAAGGCGACGCTGCCCGAGGCCGAAGCCCTGGCCACGGTGCGCCAGATGCTGCTCGGCGAGCACGATGTGCTGGTCGACGCCGACAGCGCGGCGATCCGCCGCGACACCACGCCGCCGGCCGAGGGCACGCTGCCGGTCAAGCATGTGGTGGTGATCCTGATGGAGAGCTTTGCCGGCCGGTGGGTCGGGGCACTGGGCAGCGATGCCGACATCACCCCCAACTTCGACCGTCTGAGCCGGGAAGGGCTGCTGTTCACCCGTTTCTTCTCCAATGGCACCCATACCCACCAGGGCATGTTCGCCACCATGGCCTGCTTCCCCAACCTGCCGAGTTTCGAGTACCTGATGCGCATGCCCGAGGGCAGCCACCAGTTCTCCGGCCTGCCGCAGCAGCTCAGCGCGCGCGGCTACGACGATTTGTACGTGTACAACGGCAATTTCCAGTGGGACAACCAGTCCGGGTTCTTCAGCAACCAGGGCATGCGCAACTTCATCGGCCGCGAGGATTTCGTCGACCCGGTGTTCATCGATCCGACCTGGGGTGTATCCGACCAGGACATGTTCGACCGCGCCGCCGTGGAGCTGGCCAAGAAGGACCCGAGCAAGCCGTTCTACGCGCTGCTGCAGAGCCTCTCCAACCACACTCCCTATGCGCTGCCGGAGCAGCTGCCGGTGGCGCCGGTGACCGACCGCGGCTCCAACAACCAGCACCTGACCGCCATGCGATACTCGGACTGGGCGCTGGGGCAGTTCTTCGAGAAAGCGAAAAAGTCGCCGTACTACAAGGACACCCTGTTCGTGATCGTCGGCGACCACGGCTTCGGCAGCCCGGAGCAGCTCACCGAGATGGACCTGTTCCGCTTCAACGTGCCGCTGCTGCTGATCGGCCCGGGCGTGCGCGAGAAGTTCGGCGAGCGTCGGGACACGGTGGGCACGCAGATCGATGTGGTGCCCACCATCATGGGTCGCCTGGGGGGCAGCAGTCGCCAGCAGTGCTGGGGCCGCGACCTGCTGACGCTGCCCGAGGGTGATGCCGGGATCGGCGTGATCAAGCCGTCGGGTAGCGACCAGACGGTGGCCATCGTCAGTGGCGAGCGGGTGCTGGTGCAGCCCAAGGGCCTGCCGGCCAAACTCTATCGCTATCAGCTGCAGGAGCGTCGTGTCGAGGTGCTGCAGGGCGATGCCGAACAGCCCGGGCTGCAGAAGCGCCTGGAAGCCTTCCTGCAGGTCGCCACCCAGAGCCTGCTGCACAACACCACCGGGGCGGTCGGCGGCAGCGCCGTCGGCAACGGCCAGTAGGGCTCAGGCGCCGCGCTGGAAACGCCGCGGCGCCACGCCTTTCCAGCGCTTGAAGGCGTGGATGAAGTTGGATACCTCGCCATAGCCGAGGCGCTCGGCAATCTCTTCCAGGGTCAGGCCGCCGGTGGCCAGCAGTTCCTCGGCCAGGGCCTGGCGCACTTCGTCCAGCAACTGGCGGAAGTGACTGCCTTCCTCGTCCAGGCGCCGGCGCAAGGTGCGTGAACTCATGCCCAGACGGCTGGCCACCTGCTCCATGTCGGGCAGGCGCCCTGGGCACGCCAGCAGCTGGGCGCGGATGCGCCCGGCCAGGCCGTCATGCTGGCTGCGCTTGGCCAGCAGGCGCTGACACTGTTCCTCGCACAGTTGCGCCGCTTGCGGGTGGGCGCCGGCCAGCGGCAGGTCGAGCAACTGGCGGGGGAAGACGAAGCGGCTGCGCGCCTGGGCGAACAGCGGCATCAGGCCGATCTCCTCGACGAAGGGACGCGGGTCGTCCGGCTCGGCCAGGCTCAGTTCCACCCGCAGGATCGGCAGGTCCTGGTGGAACAGCTCGCGCAGCACCTGCAGCATGCCGGCGAGATCGCGTTCCAGGAGGAAGCTGCGCAGGTCCTCGGGGAGGTTCTGCGCCTCGAGCAGCAGATGTACCTCCTCGCCGGTCTCCTCCAGCTGCATGTCGTGGAAGGCGTACGTCAGGTCCAGGTAGCGCAGGCCGAGGTTGGCGGCTTCGCGGAAGGTCGGGCTGGCGAGCAGGGCGAAGCCCCAGATGCCGTAGCTGTTGAGGCGATAGCGCCGCCCCAGCGGCAGCCCCAGCCCCGCACGGTAGCCACAGGCCTCGATCAGGTTGCGTACCAGGCGCAGCTCCTGTTCGGCCTCCACTTCGGCGCCGGGGTCGGCCAGCAGGCGCCAATCCAGCCCGGTGCCCTGCAGGCAGGTGTCCAGGCTCACCCCCAGGTCCAGGCCATACTGGGTCAGGAGCTGCACGCTGACGGCGCTGCGGCGGGGACGTTTCATGCTTTGTCCGAAAGTCACAATTTATTGGCCGACTATGCCATAAACCGTGGCCGGGGGAGTGGGTAGCATCTCGGTCATCCGCAATACTGGTGGCTCACGGAGATAACAATGCATAACACCACTCCCGAGCAGGCGCCCCTGCGCGTGCTGATCATAGGTGCCGGTTTCGCCGGTCTGGGCCTGGCCATGCGCCTGCGCCAGCAGGGCGAGGAGGATTTTCTGATCCTCGAGAAGGGCGCCGAAGCCGGCGGTACCTGGCGTGACAATCACTACCCCGGCGCGGCCTGCGACGTGCCCTCGCACCTGTACTCGTTTTCCTTCGAGCCGAAGACCGACTGGAGCCGACGCTATGCGCCGCAGGCCGAGATCTTCGCCTACGTGCGCCAGTGCATCGACAAATACGGCCTGGCTTCGCGCATTCGCTGCAACAGCGAAGTGGCCGAGGCGCGCTTCGACGAGGCCGCCGCCCTGTGGCGGGTGACCACCAGCGATGGCGCCGTGTTCAGCGCGCGGGCGCTGGTCAGTGCCTGTGGCCAGCTCAATCGTCCGCTCTACGCGCGCTTGCCGGGCCTGGAACGCTTTGCCGGCGAGAGTTTTCACTCGGCGCGCTGGCGCCACGACGTAGACCTTGCCGGCAAGCGCGTGGCGGTGATTGGGACGGGAGCCAGCGCCATCCAGTTCGTGCCGCAGATCGTGCCGAAAGTCGCGCGCCTGCACCTGTTCCAGCGCACCCCGGCCTATGTGCTGCCCAAGCCGGACCGTGCCTACAGCCGCTTCGAGCTGGCGCTGATGCAGCGCTGGCCGTGGACGCAGAAGCTCGACCGCGCCTGGCAGTACCTGTTCCACGAGGTGCGCGGGGTGGCTTTCTTCCTCCTGCCCTGGTTGATGAAGCCCTATCGCCAGCTGTTCCTGCGCCATATCGCCCGCGAGGTCGCCGACCCGCAGCTGCGGGCCAAGCTGACCCCGGACTACCCGCTGGGTTGCAAGCGTATCCTGATCAGCAACGACTATTACCCGGCGCTGGTGCAGTCGCAGGTGGAGGTGGTCGGCGAGGCGATCCGCGAGGTCACCGAGCGTGGCATCGTCACCGCCGACGGCGTGGAGCGCGCAGTCGACGTACTGATCCACGGTACCGGCTTCGCCGCCAGCGACTTCCTGGCGCCGATGCGTATCCACGGTCGCGGCGGTCTGGATCTCAACCAGGCCTGGCGTGACGGCGCGGAGGCCTACAAAGGCATCAGCGTCAGCGGTTTCCCCAACCTGTTCATCCTCTACGGGCCGAACACCAACCTGGGGCACAACTCGATCATCTACATGCTCGAGAGCCAGTTCCCCTATGTGCTCGATTGCCTGGCCAAGCTGAATGAGGGCGTGCGCTACCTCGACGTGCACCGCCATGTGCAGGACGCCTGGAACCGCCAGGTGCAGCACGACATCGAGCACTCGGTGTGGGAACAGGGGTGCACCAGCTGGTACAAGAATGCGGCCGGCAAGCACACCAACAACTGGTCGGGCTTCACCTTCAGCTATCGCAACCATACCCGCCGGCCGCAGTGGAGCGACTATGAACTGGTGCGTTGAGTTGCCCGCGCCGAGCGGTGCGCAGCGCCTGCTCACGGCCGTGCTGCGCGCCAGCACGCGCCTGGTGTTCGCCATTGGCATGCATCCGCGCCTGTCGCCCGCGACCCAGCGTCGTGTGCTGCGCCTGGCCACCCTGATCGCGCCGCGCGCACGGGGTGTGAGCATCGCGGCGGGACGGCTGGCTGGAGTGCCCTGCGAGTGGTTGCGGGCAGGGCGGGACAATGGCTGGGTGCTGCTGTACCTGCACGGTGGGGCTTTCATGGTCGGCAGCCCGCAGACCCACCGGGCAATCACCAGCCACCTGGCCGCGCAGAGCGGCGCGCGGGTCTGCGCCCTGGACTACCGCCTGGCGCCCGAGCATCCCTGGCCGGCGGCTGCCGACGATGCCCTGGCCGCCTACCGCGCACTGCTGGAGCAGGGCCAGCCGGCAGGGCGTATTGTGCTGGTCGGTGACTCGGCCGGCGGTCAGCTGACCCTGGCCACGGCGATGCGCCTGCGTGACGAGGGGCTGCCACTGCCGGCGGCGCTGGTGTGCTTCTCGCCTGTCACCGACCTCACGGGCGAGACCTGGCATGAGCCGCCGGCTGGCGACCCGCTGCTCAACCGGGCCTGGCTGGGGCAGGGCGTGGATGCCTACTGCCCGGCGGGCACGGATCGCCACTCGGCCTTGCTCTCGCCATTGCGGGCCGACCTGAGCGGCCTGCCGCCGCTGCTGGTGCAGGTCGGCGAGGACGAGCACCTGCTCAGCCAGAGCCTGCGTCTGCGCGACAGTGCCGGGCTGGACCTGCGCCTGGAGGTTTATCCCGGCCAGTGGCACGTGTTCCAGATCAACTGCGGCCTGCTGGCGGTCGCCGCGCTGGCGCTGCGACGCGTCGTCGAATTTCTCGGGGAAAGGGGCTGCCGATGAACACCATCCTGATCACTGGTGCCGCCTCCGGCATCGGCGCCGCCACCGCGCGGCTGTTCCACGCCCGTGGCTGGACCGTCGGCCTGCTGGACATCGACCACCGGCCGCTGGCGGGCTTGGCGGCGGAGCTGGGCGGGGTGTGGCACGCCGAGCTGAATGTCGCCGATGCCGGCGCGGTGGGTGAGGCTCTGGAGGACTTCTGCCGCCTGCAGGGTGGCCGCCTGCGGGTGCTGTTCAACTCGGCAGGAGTGCTGCGCTTCGGCCACTTCGAGGAGATCACGCTGGAGGAGCACGCGCGCATCCTGCAGATCAACGTGCTCGGCCTGCTACACGTGACCCATGCGGCCTTTCCCTATCTCAAGGGCACGCCGGGTGCCCAGGTGATCAACATGGGCTCGGCGTCGGGCTTGTACGGTACGCCGCACATGGTCAGCTATTCGGCCTCGAAGTTTGCCGTGCGTGGCCTGACCGAGGCGCTGGAGCTGGAGTGGCGGCGCCATGGCATCCGTGTTGGCGACCTCATGCCACCGTTCGTCGCCACGCCCATGGTCGACAGTCAGCGCTTCACTCCACCGGCGCTGCGGCGCCTGGGCGTCAACCTTCGCGCCGAGGATATCGCGCTTGCGGTCTGGCGCCAGGTCGAGCGGCCGCGTGTGCATCGGCCGATCCATTGGCTGTTTCGTCTGATGTACGCGACCGGGCAGGTCTCGCCGCCGTCTGTCAGCCGTCTGCTGATGGGCTGGCTCAGCCGCGACTGAGCCGCCTGTCGTCCGCTCTGCTTGCTGCCGGCAGGGTAGGCACGCAGGCGCTACCCTGACAGAATGACGTCACCGGCCAGTCTTCTTCTGGTCGGCCGTCTGCGGGCTTTGGCTCGCGCATGACAGGCCAGGCAGCGATTGCCTGGTTCTCGGGCGGCACCCAGTGGTGTCGCAGGGTCGCCAAATTCCTGGCGGCTGCGGTCGATTCATCGCCTGAGAGGAGGTCGTTTATGAGCACAGCCTTCCAAGATGATGTCAGCAACAATGTTCTGCGCCGCATGAAAGAGGGCGGTTTCGATTTCGCCCGCGTCCATCCCATCGAGTTCTACGCCATCTTCCCGAATGAGGAACGGGCCAGAGAGGCAGCCAGACAGTTTCGTGGTGAGTCCCTGAATGCCCAGGTCAGTGTCCGCGAGGACGGTGCCTGGCATCTGCAAGTGAGTAAGGTGATGTATGCCACCCACGCCGGCATCGGTGACTTCGAGCAGGATCTGGAAGCACTGGTGGTGCCACTCGGCGGTGTGCTGGATGGCTGGGGCGTAACCCAGGAAGTGCGGCTCGACGCTCAGATCGCCAGTCGTCTCTGAGCGCAGTGTTACCGGCCGACCGTTCTGGTTGGCCGGCTCCCGAATTCTCGTTCGATCAGCCCGCGGAGTGCTGTTGCAGCGCTTCGAGGTAGGCGATCACGTCCGGCGCGCCGGCCAGGCGCAGTCCCTCACCCAGCGCATGGGCTTCCGGCGAGTCCTTGGGCAGCAGGAGGAACTCCGGGGCATCCGGGTAGCGCAGCAGCGACAGGCGCGCGTAGGGCAGGCCATGGTCGAGCAGCAGGCTCATGAAGGCCGGCTCGTTCCAGGCCTGCACCGGCATGGCGGTCATGTGATAGCGCCGGCGCAGCTCCGCCAGGCCGCTGGCACTGAGGCGATAACGGGTGAGTTCGGCCGGCAGGGTGACTTCCAGACCGCGCAGGCGTGCATAGGCGATGGCGCAGGCAAATTCCTCGCCGTGCTGTTCACCCGCCCAGAACAGGCGCTCGCCGTACCAGCTGGCCTGGCGCAACTCCACCGCCTCGGCGGCGAGGAAGCGCGGCATGGCATGGCTGATGGTCTTGAGAAAATCCTTGTAGCTGATGATGCGGGCGCAACGCCCCAGGGGGCAGGAGGCCAGCTCTTCGAAACTGCTGAGGGCGCTGTCCAGGCTTGGCGGCGGGCTGCACAGGCCGTCGATGCGGCGCAGGTCGAAATCGTCGAAGTGCTGGGTGTCGCGCTCCACCACGTTCATCAGCACGCTGCGGGCGGCGGCCTTGTCCTCCTGAACGGGGCCGGAGAGGGCATCGCGCGGCAGGTCCACCAGGCGTTGCAGGGGCGGGCCGGCCTGCCACCAGATGCTCGGCGTGGGCACCGGCAGCGGCTTGAACGGCAGGCGCAGGGCGCGGGCGCGCTCGAATACCATGCGCGGCACCCGACCACTCAGGCCCAGGCGCTGGGCCAGGGCAGACAGGCGCGAAGCGATGCTGGTGGGGGACTCGGACAGACTCATGAGCCGCAGGCTACTCCTGGTACTACTGTGCCAGTGTGGCAGAGCTGCCGCCGGGCTGCACTACCGTCATGCGGGCAGGCGCGAGCGGATAGCGCGTTGGCCTGTGGCAGAATGGTGCCAATCATTGTCGAGGGTGCCTCCATGCCCAGCCTGGTGCTGGATATCGCTTTGCCTGCGGAACGCTTCCTGGCCGTGTACCAGGGGCGCGCCAACCGGGTTCTGCTCTACAGTCGTGACGGCCGCAAGGTCAGCTTGCCGGCGCATCATCTGCGTCCTTTCCTGCGCCATGACGGCATTCATGGCGTGTTCGAGCTGGAATTCAGCGCAGCCGGCGAACTGCTCGACCTGCGTCAGCTGCAATAAGGGCCCGAACGGTACTCCTTATTACTCCCTTGCCTCGCCTGAGGCTAGTGCCGGCGGCTATAATCGCGTCCTGCTTCCCACTGAAACCCTTATTCCGAGCCGATCCGCCCATGTACGACCTGGCCCGCGCGCTGCTGTTCCGTCTTGCCCCCGAAACTTCCCACGAATTGTCCATCGACCTGATCGGTGCTGGCGGTCGCATGGGCCTCAACGGCCTGCTGTGCAAGGCGCCGAGCCAGTTGCCGGTGACCGTGATGGGCCTGGACTTTCCCAACCCCGTGGGCCTGGCCGCCGGCCTGGACAAGAACGGCGATGCCATCGACGGCTTCGCCCAGCTGGGCTTCGGCTTTGTCGAGATCGGCACCGTGACCCCGCGTCCGCAGCCGGGCAATCCCAAGCCGCGCCTGTTCCGCCTGCCGGAAGCGACTGCCATCATCAACCGCATGGGTTTCAACAACCACGGCGTCGATCACCTGCTGGCCCGGGTTGCCGCGGCCAAGTACAAGGGTGTGCTGGGCATCAACATCGGCAAGAACTTCGATACCCCGGTCGAGCGCGCGGTGGATGACTACCTGATCGGCCTGGACAAGGTCTACGCCCACGCCAGCTATGTCACCGTCAATGTCAGCTCGCCGAATACTCCCGGTCTGCGCAGCCTGCAGTTCGGCGACCAGCTCAAGCAGCTGCTCGAAGCCCTGCGCCAGCGCCAGGAAGACCTGGCCGTGGAGCATGGCAAGCGCGTGCCGCTGGCGATCAAGATCGCCCCCGATATGAGCGACGAGGAAACCGTGCAGGTGGCCCAGGCGCTGGTGGAGACCGGCATGGATGCAGTGATCGCCACCAACACCACCCTCGGCCGCGAGGGCGTGGAGAACCTGCCGTTCGGTAACGAGGCCGGCGGTCTGTCCGGCGCGCCGGTGCGCGACAAGAGCACCCATACCGTGCGGGTGCTGGCCGGCGAGCTCAAGGGCCGCCTGCCGATCATCGCCGTGGGCGGCATCACCGAGGGTGCGCATGCGGCCGAGAAGATCGCCGCCGGCGCCAGCTTGGTGCAGATCTATTCCGGGTTCATCTACAAGGGCCCGGCGCTGATCCGCGAGGCAGTGGATGCGATCGCCGCGCTGCCGCGGTCCTGAAGGGGCTTCTTAACGGCAATAAAAAGGGCCCCTGAGGGGCCCTTGGGCTCTCGCCCGCCGTCCGGATGGGACGGTCTGGTGAAGTCGGGGTGATCCTGTATCAGCCGACGGCGTGAAGTTCGTTGAGTCTGTGGATGCCGGCGGTGCCGGTCAGTCCGTCCCAGTTGTCACCGCGGCCCTCGCGCCAGCCATTGATCCAGGCTTGACGGGTGGTGGGGTGGGTGAAAGGACACATATCGCGGGATTTACCATGAATGCCGTGCTGATAGCCGCGCAAGAAAGCTCGTTCCAACGGATCACGCTTAAGTCTTCTCATCGGGTGTTGCCCTCACTGTTGACTGTTATGTCCCGTTGGCCCCTTGGTGGGACCGGGCAGAAAATGCTCTGCCTGTGGGGCCCGCTGCCGGCGTGGCGGGCCACCTGCCAGCAGCGTTGCGCTACCGGCCTGAGTTGATTTCTATCCAATGCGTTCCACCCTGTGAATGATCGTTTTGTCATAAGGGCGTAACCTGAGTGGGTAGAGAGCCATAAGGTGCAGCCGCTTTTGGCCTGCCCCGATTGCCCCGGCCCGCGCCGTTGTTGAGCCGAGGCGCTGTTGGCAGGCGTTTTGCCATTGCGAACCGCTCTCGTCTGCGAGCGTTGTTTATTCCGACGAAGGGTCGCACCGCGACCTTGCGTCACACTATGGTGGCCGGGTGGCCACCCGATTACTGGATGCCCCATGTCTGACCGCTATGAACTGATCCTGACCTGCCCCAAGAGCCTGGAAAGCCTGCTGCTCGAAGAAGCCAGCGGCCTGGGGCTGGAGGAGGCCCGCGAGCAGACCGCCGCCGTGCGTGGCTTCGCGCCCATCGAGGTGGGCTATCGCCTGTGCCTCTGGTCGCGCCTGGCCAACCGCGTGCTGCTGGTGTTGCGGCGTTTCCCGGTTAGCAACGCCGAGGAGCTTTACCAGGGTGTGCTGGCGGTGGACTGGGCCGAGCACCTCGACCCGGCCGGCACCCTGGCCGTGGAGTTCAGTGGCCACGGTGCCGGTATCGACAACACGCACTTCGGCGCCCTGAAGGTCAAGGACGCCATCGTCGACAAGCTGCGCACCGCGGAGGGCATCCGCCCGTCGATCGACAAGGTCGACCCGCACCTGCGCGTGCACCTGCGTCTGGATCGCGGCGAGGCGGTGCTGTCGCTGGATCTCTCCGGGCACAGCCTGCACCAGCGCGGCTATCGCCTGCAGCAGGGCGCCGCGCCGCTCAAGGAGAACCTGGCCGCTGCCATCCTGATCCGCGCCGGCTGGCCGCGCATTGCCGCAGCGGGTGGCGCGCTGGCCGACCCTATGTGCGGGGTCGGCACCTTCCTGGTCGAGGCGGCGATGATGGCCGCCGATCTGGCGCCCAACCTCAAGCGCGAGCGCTGGGGTTTCTCCAACTGGCTGGGCCATGTGCCGGCGATCTGGAAGAAACTGCATGCCGAGGCCGAGCAGCGTGCCGCCGCCGGCCTGGCCAAACCGCCGCTGTGGATTCGCGGTTATGAGGCTGATCCGCGGCTGATAACGCCGGCGCGCAACAACATCGAGCGCGCCGGGCTGGGCGAGTGGGTCAAGCTGTACCAGGGCGAGCTGGCCACCTTCGAGCCGCGCCCGGACAAGAACCAGACCGGCCTGATCGTCTGCAACCCACCTTATGGCGAGCGCCTGGGCGACGAGGCGAGCCTGCTCTATCTCTACCAGAACCTCGGCGAGCGCCTGCGTCAGAGCTGCCTGAACTGGGAGGCGGCGGTGTTCACCGGCGCACCGGAGCTGGGCAAGCGCATGGGCCTGCGCAGCCACAAGCAGTACGCGTTCTGGAACGGCGCGCTGCCGTGCAAGCTGCTGTTGTTCAAGGTGCTGCCCGAGCAGTTCGTCACCGGCGAAAGCGGCGAGCGGCGCCAGGGCGAGGAGGGCGCCGCCCCGGTGGCCAGCGAGCCGGCGCGCCTGTCCGAGGGCGGACAGATGTTCGCCAACCGCCTGCAGAAGAACCTCAAGACACTCGGCAAGTGGGCGAAGAAGGCCGGTATCGAATGCTATCGCCTGTATGACGCCGACATGCCCGAGTACGCCCTGGCCGTGGACCTGTACCGCGACTGGGTGCATGTGCAGGAATATGCGCCGCCACGCTCCATCGACCCGGACAAGGCCCAGGCGCGCCTGCTCGACGCCCTGGCGGCGATCCCGGTGGCGCTGGGCATTTCGCCCGACAAAGTGGTGATCAAGCGCCGCGAACGGCAGAGCGGTACCAAGCAGTACGAGCGTCAGGCCAGTCAGGGCCAGTTCATGGAAGTCAGCGAGGGCGGTGTGCGCCTGCTGGTCAACCTCACCGACTACCTGGACACCGGCCTGTTCCTCGACCATCGCCCGCTGCGCCTGCGCATCCAGCAGGAGGCGGCCGGCAAGCGCTTCCTCAACCTGTTCTGCTACACCGCCACGGCCACCGTGCACGCGGCCAAGGGCGGCGCGCGCAGCACCACCAGTGTCGACCTGTCCAAGACCTACCTGGACTGGGCGCGGCGCAACCTGTCGCTCAATGGCTTCTCCGACAAACAGCGCCTGGAGCAGGGCGACGTGATGGCCTGGCTGGAAGCCGATCGCGGCGAGTACGACCTGATCTTCATCGACCCGCCAACCTTCTCCAACTCCAAGCGCATGGAAGGGGTGTTCGATGTGCAGCGCGACCATGTGCGCCTGCTTGACCTGGCCATGGCCCGTCTGGGCAAGGGCGGCGTGCTGTACTTCTCCAACAACTTCCGCAAGTTCCAGCTCGACCCGGGCCTGGCCGAGCGCTATGCAGTGGAGGAGATCAGCGCGGCCACCATCGACACCGACTTTGCTCGCAATACCCGTATTCATCGGGCCTGGCGGCTGACGGCGCGCTAGCAGGCTGGCAAAATGACAGCGTTCGGAGCGCCCTGAGGCTCCTCACGAGTTCGATCGCATGGCGGTATTGCGCAGTTTCCTGCTTCGCGAAACATTCCCGGCCGTCCTGCTGGCCAGCGCCGCCGGCCTGCTGGGGTTGCTGCTGACCCTGGGGTTGGGCGCGCTGGTCGGCAACTTCTACCAGCATCAGCTCGAGCAGCGTTTTGCGGCGGTTGCGGGCGAGCGGGCGCAGGACATGCAGGTCGGCTTTCAGGCCCACGCGGCCGATCTGGATGGCGTCAGACGCTTCTTCATGAACGGTGACCAGGTCACCCAGCGCGAGTTTGCCGGCTATGTGCGGGGCCTGACGCGGCCGGCGCTGTCCTATGCCTGGGTGCCGCGCATCAGTCATGCCGAGCGCCAGGCCTTCGAGGCCGCCGTGCGCCGTGACGGCATCGCCGACTTCAGGGTGCGCCAGCGCGCCGAGAATGGCGCGCTGATACCTGCGGCGGTGCGTGATCTTTACTACCCGCTGCTGTTCAACGAGTCGGAACTGGTGCGCGATCCGCGCATTCTCGGGCTGGATCTTGCCGGCCTGCCGGGGCGTCTGGAGACGCTGCAGCGTGCCGAGCGCAATGGCGGGGTCGCGGCATCCGGGGTGTTGCGCTTCGTCTCGCGGCAGGCCGTTGAGGCAGCCGGCGAGGGGGGCATCATTCTGGCTACCCCGGTCTACCGTGATGGCGAGCGCTTGCAGGGCTTCGTGATCGCGGCGTTCAGCCTGCGCCAGTTGCTGCACGAGCAGGAGAGCGGCGATGTCGCGCTCAACCTCAGCCTGGAGCTGCAAGATCGCAGCGGCCTGGAGGGGGAGGCACTGCGCTACAGCTCCGGTAGCGCCGCAGACAGCCCGCTGCAGCTGCAACGCGAGCTGTCACTGGGCGATCGCCGTTACAGCCTGCTGATCCGCCCCACCCAGGCCTTCATCGAAGCCAACAGCACGCCGATTCTGGGCATCGTGCTGGCTGCCGGCACCTTGCTCAGCCTGATGCTCGCTGCCCTGCTGTTCAGCCTCGCCAGCCAGCATCAGCGGGCGCGTGCCCTGGTGTCGCAGCAAACGGCCGACCTGCGCCAGCGCGAGGCCGAGCTTGCGGCGGTCAACAGTCGCCTGCGCGGCGTGCTGGATGCGGCCACCCAGGTGGCGATCATCGCCACCGATCGGCGCGGCATCATCCAGACGTTCAATGTCGGTGCCGAGCGCATGCTCGGCTACCGTGCCGTCGACCTGATCGGCCGGCATACCCCCGAGCTGATTCACCTCCCCGAGGAAATCGTGCAGCGCGGCCGCGAGCTGAGCCAGCGCCTGGGGCGCCAGATCGAAGACTTCGAGGTATTCGTCGCCGAAGCCAGTCTGGCGCAGGGGCATGTCGAGCAGGAATGGACCTACATTCGTCGCGACGGCAGCCAGCTGCCGGTCAACCTGATGGTTACCGGGGTTCGCGATGCCCAGGACGAACTGGTCGGCTTTCTCGGCATCGCCATCGACATCACCGCCGGCCGGCAGAACCGCCTGGCGCTGGAGGCCCGTGACCGCCTGCTGGAGAAACTCACGGCCAACGTGCCGGGGGCCATCTACCAGTACCAGCTGCGCGCCGATGGCAGTTCCTGCTTCCCCTACGCCAGCGCCGGAATTCGCACCATCTACGAGGTGGAGCCCGAGGCGGTGCGCGAGGATGCCCAGCCAGTATTTGCCCGCATCCATCCGGACGATCTGGATGGCTTGCGGCGCAGCATCCTGCAGTCGGCCGAACAGTTGCAGCCCTGGCAGGCCGACTACCGCGTGCTCCTGCCGCGCCAGGGTCTGCGCTGGCTGCGTGGCGAGGCTTCGCCGGAGCCGCAGGCGGACGGCAGCGTGCTCTGGCATGGCTACCTCACCGATATCACCGGGCCCAAGCTGGTCGAGCAGGAGCTGCGCGTGCTGTCGATCACCGACGCCCTGACCGGTGCCTACAATCGGCGCTATTTCCAGGAGCGCCTGGAGGCGGAGATTTCCCGTGCCCGGCGAACCTCCGCGGAGGGCCCTGCCGTGGTGATGCTGGACATCGACCATTTCAAACTGGTCAACGACCGCTTCGGCCACGATGTGGGCGACGTGGTGCTGAAACGGGTGTGCGAGCGCGTGCGCCAGCGTCTGCGCACCATGGACGTGCTCTGTCGCCTGGGCGGCGAGGAGTTCATCGTACTGGCGCCCGGGGTGCGCGCCGAGCAGGCCGTCGTGTTGGCCGAGGCGCTGTGGCAGATCCTGCGCGAGGAGCCGATCGAGGGGGCGGGGGCCATTACCGCCAGCTTTGGGGTGACCGACTGGCGCGCGGGGGAGAGCGCGGCGAGCATGCTGACGCGCGTCGACGCCGCGGTGTATCAGGCCAAGCAGGAAGGGCGCGACCGCGTCGTGATCGCGCCCTGAGCGAGGATCAGCGGCGGTAGATGTCCAGCAGCACCTGATCGAGGATCGCCGAGGCGCCCCAGGGGCGCTGGTCGTTGAGGATGGCCACCACTACCCAGTTCTGTCCCTTGGCCGTGCGGGTGAAGCCGGCGATGGCGCGCACGTTGTTCAGGGTGCCGGTCTTGATGTGGGCCTGGCCTTCCATGCCGGTACGCTTGAGGCGTTTGCGCATGGTGCCGTCCATCCCCACCAGCGGCATCGAGGCGATGAACTCCGCGGCATAGGGGCTGTGCCAGGCGGCCTGCAGCATGCCGGCCATCTCGCGGGCGCTGACCCGCTCGGCGCGCGACAGACCAGAGCCATTCTCGATCACCAGGTGCGGGGCGGTGATGCCCTTCTTCGCCAGCCAGCTGCGGATCACCCGCTGTGCGGCCTTGGCGTCGTCCGCATCGGCGCGGTCGCGGAAGCTCTGCCCCAGGCTGAGGAACAGCTGCTGGGCCATGGTGTTGTTGCTGTACTTGTTGATGTCGCGGATGACCTCGGTGAGGTCCGGCGAGAAGGTGCGTGCCAGCAGCTGGGCCTTCTTCGGCACGTCGCCGACGCGGTCCTTGCCGAGGATGCTGCCGCCCAGTTCCTGCCAGATGGCGCGCACGGCGCCGGCGGCATAGCCCGGGTGGTCGAGCAGGGCCAGGTAGGTCTGCGCGCTGCAGCCTTCGGCCAGCTTGCCGGTCACCACCAGGGTGGTGCCGTCGTACTGGGTGACCGGGTTGTAGCGCACATCCGGCCAGGCCGGGCATTTGCCGCCGCCGAGGGCCTTGACCTTGTTGTCGATGCGCACGTTGGTCAGGGGCGGCTCCATCATCACGCTGACCTTGCCGCCGGAGGTGCGTGCCACCATGCGCACGGCCTTGAGGTTGACCAGCAGCGAATCGGGGCCGACCAGGAACGGCTTGTTGGGGTCGCCGCCGTCATCGTTGAAGCTCGGCAGGCTGGGGTGATGGAAGTGGCTGCGGTCCAGCACCAGGTCGCCGGTGATGCGCTGCACGCCGTTGGCGCGCAGGTCGCGCATCATCAGCCAGAGCTTTTCCATGTTCAGCTTGGGATCGCCGCCACCCTTGAGGTAGAGGTTGCCGTTGAGCACGCCATCCTTCAGCGGGCCGTCGCCGTAGAACTCGGTGCGCCACTGGTGGGTGGGGCCGAGCAGTTCGAGGGCAGCGTAGGTGGTGACCAGCTTCATGGTCGAGGCGGGATTCACCGATACATCGGCGTTGTAGATGATGCCGTTACCCACGCCGTCCAGCGGCAGGGCGACCACCGACAAGCTGTTGGCGGAAATCTTGTTGGCCTTGAGCGACTGCTGCACCTTGGCCGGTAGCACGTTGCTGACCTGGGCGGCAGAGAGGGGAAGGGCGACGGGAAGCAGCAGTGAAGCGACGACGAAATTGCGGAGCGTTCTGATCATTGGCACGGGCCCAGGCAGAATAAAGGGCAAAAAGAAGGTGCAGCGGTGCTGAATTTGCCGCGCATTATGCCCCATGCATCTTTTTCTGGGGGCTTGAGCGGCTTCCGCGGCGGGTTTTTTCTGAACGGACGGGCGGCTGGGGCAGCAACCTGCTAGAGTGCCGCCCGTTGCAATCAATGAGTATCTAGGAGTGTTTATGGCTACCAACCGTTCCCGCCGCCTGCGCAAGAAACTGTGCGTTGACGAATTCCAGGAACTGGGCTGCGAGCTGACCCTCAGCTTCCACGAAGGCCTGAGCGAAGAAGGCGCCGACAAGTTCGTCGACGAGTTCCTGCTCGAAGGCATCGATGGTAACGGCCTGGGCTATGTCGGTGGCGACGACTACGGCTTCGTCTGCCTGGCCAAGCGTGGCTCGGTCAGCGAGGAGCAGCGTGCTGCTCTGGAAGCCTGGCTGAAAGGTCGCAAGGAGCTGAGCGGCTTCACCCTCAGCCCGCTGATGGACGTGTGGTACCCGGAGAATCCGGTCAGCCCGAAGGCCTGAGCCTCTCGTGCTGGATGAAAAAGCCCGGCCTTGGCCGGGCTTTTTTGTGGCCGGGATTCAGGACAGGCCGGCCTTGGCCAGGATGGCGGCCTGGTCCACCGCGTCGATCTGTTCCGGGCGCAGGTAGCGCTCGGCATAGGCCTGCGGGATGCCCGTACAGAGGAACAGGCCGAACAGCTGCGGATCGATATGGGCGCCACGGCACATGCCAGCCATGATGCCGAGCGCTTCGCTGAGGGTCTTGCCCTTCTTGTACGGGCGGTCCACGGCGGTCAGCGCCTCGAAGATGTCGGCGATGGCCATCATCCGCGCCGGCAGGCTCATTTCCTCGCGGGTCAGGCGTTTCGGGTAGCCGCTGCCATCCATCTTCTCGTGGTGCCCGCCGGCGATCTCCGCGACGTTCGCCAGGTGCTTGGGGAACGGCAGGTGGTCGAGCATGCGGATGGTCTGCACGATGTGGTTGTTGATGATGTAGCGCTCTTCGGCGGTCAGGGTGCCGCGGGCGATGCCCAGGTTGTACAGCTCGCCGCGGTTGTGCTTGTAGGTCGGCACGTCGAGCTTGAAGCCCCAGGGGTTGTCGGGCGCAATCAACTCGCTGTCCGGCCGCTCGAACAGATGCTCCGGCTTGTCCGCCAGCAGGGGCTCCTGCACCGGCAGTTCGGGGGCCGGCGTTCTGGCCTGGCGCTGGTTTTCTTCCCAGGACACGCCGAGTCGATCATCCAGGGTGCGTGTCCAGGTGCGCGCGGCGATCTGCCGGAGGCGCTCCAGGTCGGCATCGGCCATGGCTTCGCCGCCCAGGTTGCAGCGCGCGACAAAGGCGAACTCGTCATCCAGAGCCGCCAGCGTTGCCTCGCGCAGCTCGCCCAGGGCAGTTGCGTCGCCGCCTCGGGCGACGCCTTCCCAGTAGGTGACCCAGGCGTCGCGCTTGAGCAGTTCGAAGCGCATGCGCACCTCGTGGATGCGGTCGTAGAGGGTCTCCAGCTTGGTCGCCTTGTCCACTACGTACTCGGGCGTGGTGACCTTGCCGCAGTCGTGCAGCCAGGCAGCGATATGCAGGGCTTCCCATTCCTCGTCGCTGGGCTGGTAGGCCCTGAAGGGTTCGGCGTCGCTGTCGGCGGCGGCGCGGGCGAGCATCAGGGTCAGGTCCGGTACCCGCTGGCAGTGGCCGCCGGTGTAGGGGCTCTTGGCGTCGATGGCGCCGGCAATCAGCTGGATGAAGGCGTCCAGCAGCTTCTTCTGCTGTTCCAGCAGGCGCTGGCTCTCGATGCACAGGGCGGCGACGCCGGATACCGCCTCGACATAGGCGATCCGTTGCGGGCGCAGCATGGCGGGCTCGGCCTCCTCGCCGCTGTCGCGGTGCAGCAGCAGGAGGACGCCGAGGGTGTCGCCCTGCCGGTTGTGCAGGCCGGTACTGACCAGGTGCACGCGCGGGCTGTCGAGCGTATGCAGCAGGCTCTGGAAGCCATTGGCCTGGTCGAAGCCGATGGAGGCCACGGCGGTGGCACCGCCTTCCGCCGGCTGGCTGACCCACAGCGGCATGCTGTGGTCGCCCTGCACATAGGTGGGGATGCGGTGTTCCTCCAGGCTGTGCTGCTCGTCGTTGATGAACAGGCCGTGCGGAACCAGAGCACCGCTGTCGTCGCGCAGATAGAGCAGCCCGGCACTGGCTTCGCTGAGGTCCACGGTTTCCTTGAGCACGCGTCGGAGCAGGGCGTCGAAGCGGGTCTCGGCGGACAGGCTGGCCGTGATGTCGAGGAAGCTGGACAGGGTGTCCTTCATCTTGCCCATGGCCACGGCCAGCTGGTCGATCTCCAGCACCGGCGAGTGACCGCTGGCCGGATGGGCGAAGTTGAAGCTGCGGATCGCCTCGGCTTCGTGGACCAGCGCGCGCAGCGGCTTGACCAGGATGCGTGACAGCAGCCAGCCCAGCGGCAGGCAGAGCACGAGAATGCCGATGGTCAGTACCGCGCCCTGCCAGCGGATGCGGTAGGCATCGGCCAGCAATTCCTCTTCGGGGGCCAGCAGGGCCAGGCGCAGGCCGTTGGGGCCGCCCTCGTCGAACTGGCTGTAGGACACTTGCCAGCGTTTGCCGGCCAGTTGCATGGCGCCCTGACGGTCCTTGTCCAATCCGCGCTGGAACAGCTCGCCGAGGGCCGGGCTGAGCTTGTCGATCTGGACCAGGTGGGTGGTGCCGTTCGTCACCACCAGTTGCTGGATGTCCGGGTAGGCCACGGCCGCGCCATCCGGGCGGTACAGCACCACCTCGGTGGAGGGGGTGATCTTGTGCCGCGCCAGGCTGGCGGAGAGGTCGGCGAGGGTCACGTCCGCGCCCATCACCGTGCGGTCGCGGGTGATGCGGGCCAGGGTGGTGCCGACATCGCGGCTGGAGAAGAACACATAAGGCTCGGTGGTGATCTGTCTGCCGCTGTCGATGGCGCCCTGGTACCAGGGACGCGTGCGCGGGTCGTAGGTTTCCTTGAGGTTCTGCCGGCGGCTGATCCAGTTCAGCTCGGCATCGAAGTACTGCGACTCGGAGATCGGTCGTGCCGACCCGGTGCGGTCGACGGTCCAGACCTGGAAGGCGGCGTTGGCCGGTGCGTCGAAGATCTTCTTCAGGCGCTCGTTGCGCAGCGAGCGCACCATGAAGAAGTCGCCGTCCTCGTAGCCGAGGTAAAGCGCCGCCAGCTTGGGGTTGTCACGCAGCGCCTGGGCGAACATCGGCAGCAGATCCAGGCGCTGGTAGCCCTCGGAACTCTGGTTTTTCTCGTTGAGGGCGAGCAGCGCGAGCAGGCGGCGGATGGGCTGGTAGGTGTGCTGCAGGTCCGCTTCGACTTCCTCGCGGAACTGGTTGAACAGCTGGCTGCTGCTGGAGAGGATGACCTGGGTGGTCTGGTAGTAGTTGAACAGCCCGATCAAGACGCCGCTGCCGAGCAGGAGGAGAGAAAACAGTACGCTGATGTGCACGTGGAGCGGGAAGCGGCGTTCTTGGTTCTGACGTTTCACGTGCATCGCCTCACTTCTTAGCTACGCAGGGGGATAGTGCAAAAGCATAGTGAACGCACCGCTGCTCTGTGGCCTGCCCGGGCTTAATTTTTGTTCGTCGGCGAGGCCTCTGCGCGGCGCTCCAGCCACTGTTGCAGGGCATGGCTCAGGAGTGCCACCAGCAGGGCCAGGAACACACCGATCAGGCTGTTCAGCAGGCGCCCCTGGGCCTGGTGCCAGTCGGGTGCCAGGCTTTCGGCCAGCAGCACGAAGCTGATCCCCACCTGCACCACGAACAGGCCGTAGTGCTGGGCCTGCAGCGCACGGCTGAGGACGATCAACGGCAGTATGGTGGCGACCATCGCCGGTGGGCTCTGCAGGCTGTGGCCGAGGTAGATGAGGGCGAGGGCGACCCCCAGGCTGATCATGCTCGCCTGCAGGGCGCGGGCCAGGCTGCCGCGATTCTCCAGCTGCAGGGTGGCGATCAGCGCCAGGGTCAGCCAGTAGCCGCGCTGCAGGTCGGCCAGCTGGACGATCAGCCCGGCTGCCGCGCAGCCCAGGGTGCAAGCCAGCGCGTGCAGGCGCCAGCGCTGTTCAGGCAGGCGTTTGGCATAGCGCCGCAGCACCCGCAGCACCGCCAGCAGGCGCGGCATGTAGGGCCACATGCGCAGGCCGTGCAGGCCGCGCAGGCCGAAGGCGAGCAGGGCGACCCAGAGGCCGCCGAGAATGAACAGCGCGGCGACCGCATCGGGGTTGTGCAACCCGCTGATGCCGAACTGGCCCTGGCCGAGGCACAGGCACACGATCAGCCCGAGGCCGAGCTTGCCGGCCTCGGTGCCGAAGCGCTGCAGCCAGGCCAGGAGAAAACCGTAGGCGGCGAACAGGACGAGGCTGAGCACCGCATCGCTGGCGGCCCAGAACCCCAGCCCCGCGCTGCAGGCGCCGAACAGGGTGAGCAGCAGCAGGCGCAGCATGCCGAAACGGTGCAGCGGGTTGGACTGCGCGGCCAGGAAGGCACCGACCGAAGCCCAGAGGAAGCCCGGATGGCCGCTGAACAGGCCGAGCACCAGCGGCAGGGCGCAGCCCAGGCCGGCGATCACCGCCGGGCCCCAGGCCGGGGGGCCGGCGTGCCAGCCGAATACCTGCTTGAGCATGCCCTTCATGGCTTCACACCGGGCTGGAGCGCCCGGTCATCTCCCGGGCCATTTCGGTAGCGTAGCTGTCGGTCATGCCGGCGATGAAGTCGACCATGCGTAGGAACGACTGGTACAGCGGCCAACCCGGTTCCGGCGCGTAGTGTGCCAGCAGGTCGAGGATGCGCCGGTTCTTGAACGACAGACCGTTGCCACGGTGGTGCTCCAGCGCTGCCCCGCAGAACGCGTTGAGCAGGATTTCCAGGGTGGTGTAGGCGCCGATCTCGTGCAGGGTCTTGCGCTTGTCTTGGAAGATCTTCTCCCGTGCCATGGCCTTGGCGCGCAGCACGCAGCGCTTGGCCGGGCCATGCATGTGCTCCACCAGATCGCCCTCCAGGCTGCCGAGCAACAGCGCCGGCTGCTGCTCGACGAAGGCGCGCGCGGCGGCGTTGGTCAGATGCTCGATGGCCTTGCCGCGCAGGATCGCCAGCTTGCGCCGCCGCGAGTCGCCGGGGCCGAGCTGGCGGTAGGTCTGCGGCAGGTCATCGCCAACCAGGTCGAACAGCAGGGCCTCGACCTCGGCGTAGTCGAGCAGCTCCATCTCCACGCCGTCTTCCAGATCGATCAGGGCGTAGCAGATGTCGTCCGCGGCCTCCATCAGGTACACCAGCGGGTGACGTGCCCAGCGCTGCTCGTCGAGCTTGGGCAGGCCGAGCTTGGCGGCGATCTGTTCCAGGCGTGGCAGCTCGTTCTGGTAGCAGCCGAACTTGTGCTTCTTGTAGCCGAGCGCCTCGGCGTGGCGTGCGGTCCAGGGATACTTCAGGTAGCTGCCGAGCGTGGCGTAGGTCAGGCGCATGCCGCCGTCGAACTGGTGGTATTCCAGCTGGGTGAGTACGCGAAAGCCCTGGGCGTTGCCCTCGAAGCTGAGAAAGTCACCGCGTTCGGCCTCGCTCATGTCGTCCAGCCAGCCACGTCCGGCGGCCTGGCGGAACCAGTGGCGGATGGCGTCCTCGCCGGAGTGGCCGAAGGGCGGATTGCCGATGTCGTGGGCCAGACAGGCCGACTGCACGATCACACCCAGATCGCTGGGGGCGCACCAGGCCGGCAGCTCGTCGCGCAACATTTCGCCCACGCGCATGCCCAGCGAACGCCCCACGCAGCCGACCTCCAGGGAGTGGGTCAGGCGGGTGTGGATGTGATCGTTGCTGGACACCGGGTGCACCTGGGTCTTGCGTCCCAGGCGACGAAAGGCGCCGGAGAAGATGATGCGGTCGTGGTCCTTGTGGAACGGGCTGCGGCCCAGTTCGTCGGAGCTGTACACGGGCTTGCCGAGGCGTTCACGGGTGAGCAGGGTTTGCCAATCCAAGGCGGTACTCGTCTTCTGCGGCGGATTCTGTGCCTTAGCTTCGACGTTCACCGCAGTGCCTGCAAGTGTCGTGCGCTGTTGCGCAGAGTCCGTCGGGCAGCTGACGGGCGGCGCGTGTGCGATCTTCGGTCACGGTGATATTGTCGTGCCATCGCGTACCGACCATAACAACAAAGAGAATCAGCGCGTGATTTCAGAAGCTGCCTTGCCCAAGGACCCGCATCAGCAGTTGCGCGTCCAGCGCTTCCTGATGAGCCTGGCGATGTACGTCCTGGCCTGCGTGCCGCAGGGCGTATCGCTGTACAACGGCATCTCGCCCGCCTGGGTCATGGCCACCTGGCTGGTGATCGCGGTGCTGACCAACCTGGGCTTCTTCCTGCTGTTCCACACCGGCCTCAACCTGCGTCTGCGCGATCCGAGCATGACCATGGCGCAGATGGTGGCGGCCATCGCCATGGTGCTGTTCACCCAGACCTACGCTGGAGAGGCCCGTGGCGCCCACCTGGTGGTGCTGCTGATCATCATGGTGTTCGGCTGCTTCCGCCTGCATACCCGCCAGCTGCTCGCCCTGAGCCTGCTGACCATCGTTGCCTATGGCCTGACCCTGCCGCTGATCGAACGCATCGAGGGCGAGCGCTTCAACCTGGCGGTGGAGATGGTGCTGTGGTGCAGTTTCTCGGCCTTCCTGCCGTTCATCTCGGTGCTCGGCGGCAATATCAGCGAGTTGCGCAAGAAGCTCATGTCGAGCAATGCCCAGCTGCAGGAAGTGCTGCAGCAGGTCACTGAACTGGCGACCCATGACGAGCTGACCGGGGTCTATAACCGGCGCTACCTGCTGGAGATGCTCAACCACGAAAAGAACCGCACCGACCGCGGTGGTGCCGGCTTCTGCGTGTGCATCCTCGACCTCGACTACTTCAAGCGGATCAACGACACCTACGGCCACTCGGTGGGGGATGAGGTGCTCAGGAACTTCGCCCATACCGTGCAACCGCTGTTGCGCAGTACCGACTTCTTCGCCCGTTATGGTGGCGAGGAGTTCCTCCTGTTCCTGCCGCAGACCTCGCTGGAGATGGCCCAGCACTGCGTCAAGCGCATCCAGGATGCCCTGGCCGAGGCGCGTTTCGCCGGGCTACCGGACGAGGTCAGGGTGACCGCCTCGATCGGCGTGGCCCAGTACTACCTGCAGGAAAGCGTGGCGGGGCTGATCGAGCGTGCCGACAAGGCGCTGTACCGCGCCAAGCAGAACGGCCGCGACCGCATGGAGCTGGCGCCGTTTCATCGGCCGATTCTGATCTGAGCGGGTCTCTAGGCCAGTCCGGCGGCATCGATGTCCAGCAGTAGCAGGCGCCGGCCGTTGTCGATGAACTGGCCGGCGGTCAGGCAGTATTGGTTGGTGGTGGCGTCGCGGTAGGTGGTGGACAGTGTCAGCCGGCGCTCTTCCCAGCCTTCGGCCAGCAGCTGGTAGAAGTAGGGCCGCCAGGACCAGTTGTGGCCCTGGTAGCGGGCATCCTCGTGCCAGCATGCGCCGTCCCATTGCAGGTTGGGGCCCAGCTGCGTGCCATGCCGATCACACTGGTAGATGCGCAGCAGCCAGGGGTAGTCGACCGGGTGCAGCAGCTTGTCCAGCGCGGCATCGCACTCCGCCCACTCGCGCACGCGGGACATCAGCTCGCTCAGTTGCTGGCGCAAGCTCATCAGATGGGCGCGCTCGGCCAGCTTGCGTTGCACGTATTGATCGCGCAGTCGGGCGAAGCGCTCGACGAAGGCGTCGGCGCTGGCGAATTGCAGTTCCGGGCGAGCGAACAGGTAGCCCTGCACGTAACGGGCGCCGCACTCGAGGGCAAAGTCCAGCTCGGCCTCGGTTTCCACCCCCTCGGCGATGATCCAGCAGCCGGTCTTCTCGGCCATCTGCGCCAGGGCCTTGACCACTTCGCCGCTGGGACCGCCACGGGCGGCGGCTTGGAACAGGCGCATGTCCAGTTTGAGGATGTCCGGCTGCAGGGCCAGTACCCGGTCCAGCTGCGAGTAGCCGGCGCCGAAGTCGTCGATGGCGATGCGTGCCCCGGCCTCGCGGTAGCGCGCCACCACTTCAGCGAGTTTCTGGCTGCCGCCGCCTAGCTCGGTGATCTCGAACACCACGCGCTGCGCCGGCACACCATGTTTCTCCAGCTGCTTGAGGCTGGGCAAGGCCTGGTTGGGGCGCAGGCGGCTGATCCAGCGGGGCGAGATGTTGATGCTGAGGAACCAGTCCGCAGGTGCCTCGTGCAGGCGTAGCAGGGCATCGTCGCGGATCTGCCGGTCCAGCCGGCGCAGGGCCGAAGGCGAAACGCGCGGGTCGGTGAACAGCGGGCCCACCGAGCGCAGGCTGCCGTCGGCCTGGCGCAGGCGCCCGAGCGCCTCGACGCCGGCAATGCGGCCGGTAGCCGTATCGATAAAGGGCTGGAAGCAGGCGACAGGTTGCCCCTCGATCACAATGTGTTCCTTGTCCGGTCTGGAGAACTGCAGCCAGTCAGGCATGCCAGGTGGACGGCCGCGGCCGAACGCAGCATTAAGCAAGAATGCGGCCAGTTGAATACTGGCCGTGTGGTCAGGCTCGCTGGCGGCGACTGCCCGGCCTTGGTGCGTGTGTGTTCGCGGTACAGGCCGGTCATGGCCGGCAGGACTTCCTGGCTGGTACGGCGGTTGCAACGGCGTGGTGCGTATAGCCGACATGGCGCCTTGTTATGGGGCGTTCGTTGGGTCTGGACTGGCCCTGTCGTGTCGTATTAACCCATTGATAATTATAGGGATTGGCCTGATTCGAGGATCGCTTGTGAAGATCGGCTGCGCCAAATGAGGTTTCCGAGAGGAACCAAGATGGCGCGCAATGGCATCGGGATGGTGCATGGATCTTCGTGAGTGCTCGTATTTGGTGCCGTATCCGCCGGAGTCTCCCTGCCGATGGAAAACCTCAACAGCGCCGTAGAAACCCTGATTCACGGCTCCAACACACTCTTTATCCTGCTGGGCGCCATCATGGTTCTGGCCATGCATGCCGGTTTCGCCTTCCTCGAAGTCGGTACGGTGCGCCACAAGAACCAGGTCAACGCGCTGTCGAAGATCCTTTCCGACTTCGCCATCTCGGCTCTGGCGTACTTCTTCGTCGGCTACTGGGTGGCCTACGGCGTGACCTTTCTCGAGCCGGCGAGCACGCTGACCGCCGGCAATGGTTATGCCCTGGTGAAGTTCTTCTTCCTGCTGACCTTTGCCGCCGCGATCCCGGCGATCATCTCCGGCGGTATCGCCGAGCGTGCCAAGTTCGGCCCACAGCTGTGCGCCACGCTGCTGATCGTTGCCTTCGTCTATCCCTTCTTCGAGGGGCTGATCTGGAACGGCAACTTCGGCCTGCAGGCCTGGCTGACCGAGCGTTTTGGCGCGGCCTTCCACGACTTCGCCGGTTCGGTAGTGGTGCACGCGGTGGGCGGCTGGCTGGCCTTCGGCGCGGTGATCCTGCTCGGCCAGCGCAATGGGCGTTACCGCGATGGCCGCCTGGTGGCCTTCGCACCGTCGAACATCCCGTTCCTCGCCCTCGGCTCGTGGATCCTGATCATCGGCTGGTTCGGCTTCAACGTGATGAGTGCGCAGACCCTCGGCAGCATCAGCGGCCTGGTGGCGGTCAACTCGCTGATGGCCATGGTCGGTGGCACCGTTGCCGCGCTGCTGGTGGGGCGCAACGACCCCGGCTTCCTGCACAACGGCCCGCTGGCTGGCCTGGTGGCGGTGTGTGCCGGCTCCGACCTGATGCACCCGGTTGGCGCGCTGGCCACCGGTGCCATCGCCGGTGCGCTGTTCGTCTGGGCTTTCACCGCCACCCAGGTGAAGTGGAAGATCGACGACGTACTCGGCGTGTGGCCGCTGCATGGCCTGTGCGGCGTGTGGGGCGGCATCGCCTGCGGCATCTTCGGCCAGACCTGGCTGGGCGGCCTCGGTGGCGTCAGCCTGACCAGCCAGCTGATCGGCACGGCGCTCGGTGTGCTGGTGGCGCTGGTTGGTGGCTTCTTGGTCTACGGCTTGCTGAAGTCGGTGACCGGCATCCGCCTGAACCAGGAGCAGGAGTACTACGGTGCCGATCTGTCGATCCACAAGATCGGTGCCAACAGCCAGGACTGAGGCGCTGGCAGAAAGAAAAAAGCCCGCCAATCGGCGGGCTTTTTTGTGTCGGTTCGGCTTACCGTCGTAGCCCGGATGCAATCCGGGAAACCGGCAGCTCCGCCGCGGATTGCATCCGGGCTACCACCAGGAACTCTTCATGCCTTCCCTGATGGCGAGGAGCAGGCGTTCGCGCCGCCACTGGCCGCCAGGTTTACCAGAGCGCCATGGTGTAGCTGAGGATCAGGCGGTTTTCGTCCAGGTCGTTGCCGAAGTTGGAACGGGTCGTGGCGTTGCGCCACTTGATGCCGACGTTCTTCAGCGGGCCGTCCTGGAATACGTAAGCGATGTCGGTGTTGCGTTCCCACTCCTTGCCTTCGGACTGGCCGGCACCGAGGTCGACGTTGTCGCCCGAGACGTAGCGGGTCATGAAGGTCAGGCCGGGAATGCCGAGGGCGGCGAAGTTGTAGTCGTAGCGTGCCTGCCAGGACTTCTCGTCCTTGAAGGCGAAATCGCCGATCTGCACGAAGTTGACCAGGAACGCATCGGTGCCGGCGACGTAGGCGAAGCCGGTGTCGCCGTTCATCTGCTGATAGCCGAGGCCCAGGGCGTGACCGCCGAGGGCATAGGTGAACATGGCGCCGAAGGCCTTGTTGTCGACATTGGTGTTGCCGTCGTCGGTGGAGCGGGCGAAGCGGATATCGCTCTTCAGGCTTTGCTGGTCGCCCAGCGGCAGCACATGCACGGCGCTGAGGTAATGCTGCTGGTAGAAGTTGTCCAGGGCGCCGTAGTGGTAGGCGGTGGTCAGCTGGTCGTTCCACTTGTAGCTGGCGCCGGCGAAGTTGAATTCGTCGCTGTCGACGGCGCCCGTGCCGGTAAAGCCGCGGCCGGTGCCGGTGGTCATCAGCATGGTTTCATGGTCGGACGAATCGCGCTGGTTGACCCGGCTCAGCTGGCCGGCATCGAGCGTCAGTCCGGTGATTTCCTGGGAGTTCACCCAGCCCCCCTGGAAGCTTTGCGGCAGCAGGCGCGAGTCGTTGGACATCAGCACTGGCAGCTTGGGCATCAGGGTGCCGGCCTTGAGCACGCTGTTGGACAGCTTGACCTTGGCGGTGACGCCGAGGTCGCCGTAGCTGTCCTGGGCTTCGCCGCTTTCACGGTCGCGCTGCAGCAGGCCGGTGCCGCTGGTGCCGCCGCCGGAGTCGAGCTTCAGGCCGAGAGTACCGATGGCATCCACGCCGAAGCCGACGGTGCCCTCGGTGTAACCGGATTCGTAGCGCAGCAGAAAGCCCTGCGCCCATTCCTCGGCCTTGGACTGGCCTTTGCTGCCACCCTCCTGGCGGAAATCGCGGTTCATGTAGAAATTGCGCAGCTCCACGCTGGCCTTGCTGTCTTCGATGAAGGCGGCCTGGCTAATGGTCGGCAGAGTGAGGCTGGTGCCCAGCGCGGCGAGGGCCACGCCGCGGGCAAGGGGGGACTTGCTCATTGTTATTGTCCTCGGCTGGTGATGGCGGCCCGGTCGTCCGGTCCGTGCAGCGAGGGGAATAAATCACTTTGCCGCGGCGGCGGCCTCTAGACATTGGTCGAGTCGTGCCTCACTCGACCCACTTCGGGTAGTAGCCGAGCTGGCGCTGCACCGCTTCGTCGTGCGCGGGAATCACGCGCAGCTGCGGTTGCTCCTGCAGCAGGCGATGGACTTTTTCCAGCTGGCTGCGAGTGCCCTCCGGGTCGTTGTCGACCATGCGCTTGCTGAGCCAGAACTTCTCCCTGGGGCCGGTGAAGCCCTCCAGGCGCCAACTGGTGTCGCCGGTAAAGAAGAAGCGTCGGCCGTCATCGAGGGAGAGGAACAGGCCGACCGAACCCGGGGTGTGGCCCAGCATCGGCACCAGCACCAGGCTGCCGTCGCCGAACAGGTCGTGGCTGTACTCGAAGCCCATGAACGGCTGTGCGGCAAACTGGAAGGGTACCCAGCGGATGGCATGGGCGAACTGGCTGGGCAGCACGGCCGGCGGGGTGGCGATACGGCTGAACTCGATCTCCTCGTAGGGCGCCCACACCGGCACCTCGGGGAAGTCGGCCAGGCCCGAGGCGTGGTCCCAGTGGCTATGGGTTAGCAGGATGCGGTCGATGCGGATGCCGTCGCGGTCCAGCTGGTCGCGCACCGGGGTGACCTGGCCGTAGCGCAGCAGGGGCTTGTCGTACCAGGGCATCTGCGACTCGAACTGCTGGTCCACCTGGCGTCCCAGGGAGGTATCCAGCAGCAGGGTGGCGGCGTGGTGTTCGATCAGCACCGCCACGTGGTTGGCGATGGCTTTCTCGGTCCAGTCGCCACCCGCGACGGTGAAGGCGTCGCGGGTCTCGGTCTCGGCGGTCTTGACCAGGGCGAAGCGCAGGCCGGCGGCCTGACTGGTGCCTGCCAGGACGACCAGCAGGGCGAGGATCAGGGGGCGCATGTTCAGTGTCCTTGTGCGGGCAGGAAGGGGGAGGGCTCGGCGCCGCCGAAGGCCAATGGCAGGCGGCCACGGCGCAGGCGCCAACGCCCCGGAGTGAGCGCCAGCATGCGTTCGGCGCCGAGCGGCGCGGGCTCGGGGTAGTCCTCGGGCCAGACCAGCTCGGCATGGGCCTCGAGGTGCAGCAGGTCGCCGCTGGCGAAGTCGATCCACAGCAGCGCGCAGCGCGGCTCCAGCAGCAGGTTGCCGAGGGTGTTGAACATGAAGTTGCCGCTGTAGTCCGGCAGCCACAGGCGGCCGTCCCGGGCCAGGCGGACAAAACCGCGCGGGCCGCCGCGATGGGAGATATCCATATCGGCACCGTTGCTGCTGGCGATGAACAGGGTGTCGCTGCCTTCGACCAGCGGCAGCCAGCGCGGATCGAGGCCTTCGCCCTGTTCCAGCTGGCCCGGCTGGCGCGTGGCGGCCTGCCAGCTGCGCACCTGGATGTATTTGGGGCAGTTGCCGAACGACTGCTGCACGGCGACGGCGAAGCCGCCATCCGAGAGTGCCTCGACGCGACCATTCATGCGGTTGCGGCGGCGGGTCGGCAGCTCGATACCGAGTAGTCCCAGGCCGCTACCTGCGCGCAGGTTGGCGGCCAGCGGGTCGTCGGCCTCGGGCAGGGTGTCGATGCGCAGGCGTTGTGGCTGCGGCGAGGTGGCGAAGCCGGGCGCGCCCCAGAGCACCGAAGCCTGGGGCTGGCCGTCGGCATCACGACTGCCGACCAGCAGCCAGGGCAGCAGGGCGAAGAACTCGCGGTGCTGCTCCGGCATATGGTCGCGGATCATCCGTCGGCCGATGTCCTCCAGCTTGTCACGCATACCCAGGCGGCTCTGGATCTGCTGCTCGCCGGGATGGAAGGGGCTGTCCATGGCGGGTCCCTCAGAGGCCGGGCATGCCGATATAGCCGGGCAGGGCGCGGATGCGGGCAAACCAGGCGGCGATATGCGCGTAGGGCGCGAGGTCGACGCCACCGTCCCCGGCCAGGGCTACATAAGGGTAGACCGCCAGGTCGGCGATGGTGGGGGCCGCTCCTTCGGCCAGCCAGTGATGCCGGGCCAGGTGGGCGTCGAGCAGTTCCAGCACCTGTGCGGCGCGGCGCTGGGCTTCGGCGAGGTCGCCGGGCGCGCGGAACAGCACGTGCAATCGGGCCTGCCCCGGACCACGGGCTGCCTCGTTGGCGGCGAAGCTCAGCCAGGAGGCCACGCGGGCCTGGCCCAGAGCGTCCTGCGGCAGCCAGCTGGCGTCGGCATAGCGCCTGGCCAGGTACACCAGGATGGCCTGGGAGTCGTAGACCGACTGCCCCTCGTCCACCAGCACGGGCACCTGGCCGCGCGGGTTGAGGGCGAGGAACTCGGGGCGCTTCTGTGCGCCGCCACGCAGATCGACCTGGAGCAACTCGACCTGGCGGCCGAGCAGAGCGAGGAACAGGCGAACCTTGTAGCAGTTGCCGGACAGGGTGAAGTCATGGAGCTGCATGGGGGAGAACCTCGTTGTCGTGTATGACTCGATATTAGACAGACAGGTCTGTATATTTCAAGCGAGATTTTTCCCGAACTGGAGCGCCGGCCACCGCCGCCCGCATAATGGCCGCCCAACGGAGGACCCAGATGGCATCGAGCAAACGCGATCAGCTGATCAATACCGCGCAGGAGCTGTTCTACCGCGAGGGTTATCACGCCACCGGCATCGACCGCATCCTGGCCGAATCCGGGGTGGCCAAGATGACCCTGTACAAGCACTTTCGCTCCAAGGACGAACTGATCCAGGCCGTGCTGCAGAGCCGCGAGCAGAGCGTGCTGGGGCAACTGGCCGCCCTGCGTGCCAGCGCGCCGGCGCGCGAGGCCGTGTTGCAGGTGTTCGAGGGGCTGCATGCCTGGGTCAACCAGGCCGACTTCTGCGGTTGCAGCTTCATCAATGCCGCTGCCGAGTTCCATGACCGCGAGCATCCCATCCATCGCCAGGCGGCGGCCTTCAAGGCGGCTTTCGCCGAGCACCTGCGTGAGTCGCTGCAGCGCCTCGGCGCGGCAGAGGCGTCGCTGCTGGCCAGCCAGCTGCAGTTTCTCTTCGAGGGCGCGCTGAGCATGGCGCACGTCCAGGGGCCGGGGGATCAGGCGCTGCAGGCGCGCAAGGCGGCCGAGACGTTGCTGAGCGCCGCGGGCGTCTGAGTGCATTTGGCCGCTGGTCGGGTTGCCCTCAAATTTCTCAGTGGCCGGCCGCCAACCTGACAGTTCACCTTCTCAGGTACGCCATCATGACCCCTCTGGCTTCCCTCTCGCCCTCCCAGTCCCGTCCTGCCGGTCTCGGCAACCTGGCCAGTCCACGCGGTCAGGTCGATCCGCAGGCCACCCTGGCCAACCGTCTGGCCAATCGCCTGGGCCTTGAGCCCGGTGCTCTGGACGGCAAACGTGAGGACTTCACGCCGGACAAGGTTGCCGATCGTGTGCTGGGCTTTATCGAGCAGCGCCTGCGCAGCGAAGCCGCCGCCGGGGCCGACCCAGCCAAGCTGGAGGGCCTGCTGGCCCAGGCGCGCGAGGGGGTTGAGAAGGGTTTCGCCGAGGCGCGCAAGATCCTCGATGGCATGGGTGTGCTCAAGGGCCAGGTGGCCGATGACATCGATGCCACCTATGACAAGATTCAGGAGGGGCTTAAGGGGCTGCAATCCGATTACGCCAGCCAGGCACCCAGCAACGCTGGCAACCTGGTGGCCGTGGCCGCCCGCAGCGAGCGCTTCGCCGCGCAGGCCGAGACCTTCGACATGCAGGTCACCACCCGCGACGGCGACCGCCTGAAAATATCCATCGCCAGCGCTTCGGCCAGCTGGTCGCAGAGCAGCGTGGCGGCCGCCAGCAATGGCAGCTCGTCGATGCTGAGCGCCAGCAGCAGCTCGGGCAGCATCCAGATCGGCGCCTGGCAGGTGCAGGTGGAAGGCGAGCTGGATGATGAGGAGCGTGCCGCCCTGGAGGATCTATTCAAGCAGGTTCAGGACATCTCCAGCGATTTCTATTCTGGCAACCTCAGCGGCGCCTTCGATCGGGCCATGCAGCTCAACATGGACGGCTCGCAGCTGGCCTCCATGTCGTTGCAGTTGACCCAGACCAGCGTGCGCCAGGCGACCGATGCCTATGGGGCGGTGGCCCAGCAGGGTGGTCAGGCCGCCAGCGCGGTGAATGACAGCCTGGTCGACTACGCTCGCGGCCTGCTCGATGCACTGCGTACCGCCGACAAGGTCGCGCAGGACGCCAAGGGCACGCTGCAGCAGTTGCTGGAGGGCGGCTTCAGCCTCGACGAGCGCTTCGACGAGTCGCTGCTGGAGAAAGCCAAGGAACTCAACGGCCGCCTGCTCGACGGCCTGCAGAGCATGCTCGCTAACGAGCCTTCGGCCGAGCAGGCCTGAGCGGATGTTAGACTGCGGCTCTGATTGAGTTCGGAGATGCCGCGATGCCCCCTGAATGCCAACTCTTCGGCACCCTCGGCTGCCACCTGTGCGAGGTGGCCGAGGCCCTGCTGATGCCTTTTGTCGAGCACGGCCTGCTGGTCGAACTGGTGGACATCGCTGAGCGCGAGGACTGGGTCGAGCAGTACGGCCTGCGCATACCGGTCCTGCGCCGCAGCGACACCGGCGCCGAACTCAACTGGCCCTTCGATGCCGAGCAGGTGGTGACCTTTCTGCGTTGAGGTGGAGTGGCGGGCTGCTTGAAATCCTGAACGGGTGATGCGTATTTTGTACGGATCAACAACAAGGATAAGCAGTCATGAGTAGCCAGGGCAGCAGTTCGCTCGCAGAGCGTTTGACCGGTGTCGCCGAAATCGAATGCGTGACGCCGGATCTCAACGGCGTGCCGCGCGGCAAGGTAATGACCGCGGAGGGTTTCCTCGAAGGTCGGCGCCTACAGCTGGCTCGGGGTGTGCTGCTGCAGTGCATCATGGGCGGCTACCCGCCGGCGCGGTTCTACGGCAGTGATGATGGCGACCTGGTGCTCAGCAGCGTGCCGGAGCAGGTATTCCGCCTGCCCTGGAGTGACTCGCCGCGGGCCATGGCGATCTGCGATGCCGACGAGCTCGACGGGCGCAGTTCCGGGCTCTCCACGCGCGGTCTGCTCAAGCGCGTAGTGGCCGCCTATGCCGAGCACGGCTGGCAGCCGGTGGTGGCCACCGAGCTGGAGTTCTTCGTGTTCGAGCGGCATCTTGATCCGCAGCGTCCTTTCCTGCCGCCGCTGGGGCTGGATGGGAGCCGCGAGAGTGGCTGCTCGGCCTTCAGTGTGTCATCCGGCAACGGCCTGCGAGCGTTCTTCGACGAGGTCTACCGCTGCATGGCAGCCCTTGGCTTGCCGCGCGACACCTTCATGCACGAGATGGGTGTCAGTCAGTTCGAGATCAACCTGCTACACGGCGATCCGTTGTTGGTGGCGGACCAGACTTTCCTGTTTAAGCACCTGCTGCGTGAGATCGGGCTCAAGCATGGCCTGGCTGTGGTGTGCATGGCCAAGCCACTGCCGCATACGCCGGGCAGCTCCATGCATATCCACCAGAGCGTGGTGGAGCAGGGCAGCGGCCGCAATATCTTCAGCGCCGAGGATGGCGAGGCGACGCCGGCGTTCTTCCATTTCATTGGCGGGCAGCAGGCGGCGCTGGCGGATTTCACCCTGCTGTTCGCGCCGCATGTGAACTCCTACCAGCGCCTCTGCCACCCCTACGCCTCGCCGAACAATGCCTGTTGGTCGTATGACAACCGCGCCGCGGGCTTGCGCATTCCGGCCAGCGGGCCGGCGGCGCGGCGGGTCGAGAACCGTCTGCCCGGAGCCGATGCCAACCCCTACCTGGCCATTGCTGCCAGCCTGGCTGCGGGGCTGCACGGCTTGCAGCAGCAGCTGGAGCCGGGCGCGCCGATCCAGGGAGAATTCGAGGTGCCGGCGGCGCTCAGTCTGCCCTGCACCCTGCATGCCGCGCTGCAGCGCTTGCAGGGCAGCGCGCTGGCCCGGCAGTGGTTCGGCGATGAGTTCGTGGGCGGCTACTGCGCGACCAAGAGCATGGAGCTGATGAGCTTCCTGGACGAGATCACACCCTGGGAGCGGCGTGTCCTGGCGAATCAGGTCTGAAACGAAGAGGCCGCCTCGCGGCGGCCTCCGTTATTCCTGTTCGACGCGGCGGGACTCGCGTTGCAGCTGATAGACGAAGCGTTCCACCTGGCGCTGCTCGAGGCCGCTCATGCGGTGGAAGCGCAGGCCGACGAAGGTCATGCCGCTCTTCTCGTTGAAGTAGGCATGGCGAATTTCGGCGGAGGTGGTCATGCCGCCAATCGGCAGATGTGCGCTGAAGCGCTCGTAGACCTCGCCCGGTTGCAGGCGGCTGGTGACGTCGCCGGGGAAGCGCAGGCGGCAGCCGGTGGCCGAGATGTCCAGCATCTGGCCCTTCAGACCGGGCGTCAGGCGGCTCCCGGAAAGCTCGATATTGACCAGTTGGCCCTGGCCCAGCGAGGCGCGGAAGGCATTGCGGCGCTGATGGTAGGTGATGCGTTCCGGCAGGTGGCACCAGTAGCAGCGCGCTCCCTCCAGCTCGCCGATGCGCACCGGGTCTTCGCAGTTCCAGGCGATACGCACACCATCGTGGAATGCTTCGACATGGAAGGCTTCACCATTCTGGATGAAGCGTTCGCCATCATTCGGGATCAGTTCGTCCAGAGCGATCAGCCCGCGCTCGCGGTTGACCTCAATCAGGTAGCTCTGGAACCGCTGGCCGCGGTCCTTGAACATGATGATCAGCGGATCATGGCTCTGCTGCAGGGTGCGCAGATTGGCGAAAACCTCCAGGGGTGCGCTCAGCACCTTTGGTGGCTGTGGGCCATCATCCTCTTGGAACGGGTTGGACACAGTACATAACTCCAAGGTACTACCGCACTAGCATACTGGCATATTGCCGGTATGTCCCTGTGCTTGTTGTTATGGGCTCAGGCCTGGCTGAGTGGGCGTTGCTGGGCGATTCTAGCGGCGCTGCCGCGGCTGTCATAGAGCCCCGGCGTTTCGCCGCCGCGAAGAATGCCGAGCACGCTCTTCAAGGATGCCTGGTTGGCGCGGATCAGCCGGCCATTGCGCTGGTTGGCTTCGCGGCAGCTTTCCAGCAGCCGATTCAGCTCGTCGCTGCGCGCTAGCAGTTCCTCGCCATGGGGGCTACGGCTGGCCAGGGCTTGCAGGCCGGCGCGATCGGCGCTCAGCTGCTGCGCGACGAGCAGCTGGCTGCGGGCCGTACCATGCTGTTCCAGCAGGGAGAGGAGGGGGAGTTTCTCGCCAAGCAGCTGTTCCAGGCGGGGCAGATCGCGTTCACCCATGGCCTGGAATTCGGCGTCGATCAGTTCAAGAAGACGTTGGGCAGTGCCGATATCGTCGTTGAACAGTTGCAGCAGGTCGTTATCTTGCATCGCGGGCTCTGGGGATCGGGCGTCCAACACCCCCAGCGCAGCCCTGGGACTAGCGCTGGGATTCGAAATCGAGGAGCTTGCCGGCAACGCGCTGGGCGTCGACCTGATAGCTGCCGTCGGCGATTGCCTGCTTGAGTTTGGCGACGCGCTCTTTATCCACGGTCGGCAGATCGCGCAGCTTGTCGCCGGCCTTCTGCAGTTGCTGAGCTTCGCGGCTGAGCTGCACGGATTCACCGGTCTTGGCGGTAGCAGCCTGCTCGTCGGCAACCTGAGCCGCATTCTGCGGCGTATTGCTGACAGCCTCGTTGCGGCTGCTGGCCTGGGCATTGCCGGTGCGACCGCTGTTCGCGGGGCTGGCGGCATTGTTCAGCCGGTTGAAGTCGATAACCATTTTGTGAACCTCGGACGGTAATCTGGACGCTTGACTGGGTTGTCGGCCGGTTCCGTCGAAACTTTAGGGCGCAAATGTGTGCGTCGCTTAACAGTGTAGGAAATCACCGAGGATTTGCGCTACAAGAATCGTGCCTACATCTCCACCTCCACCTGCCCGGGGCCTGCCACGCGCGCCCGGATGACTCTTTGCGAGGTCAGATTGCGAACACTGATCTGCTGGCCCAGGGTGCCGCCGGACAGCGCTTCGCCCTGCATGCGGACGTTGATTCCGCCGCTGCGGGCGCTGATCACTACCTGGTCGCCACGGCGTACGGCCTCGGCTAATTGCAGCATGGCGGGTGTCAGCACCTGGTCGGTACGGGTGGCACGCGTCAGTTTTCTGCCGATGACCTGCTCGACCTCCGTGACATAGCCCCGGTTGAGCAGACTGACATCCTGCTCGACCAGGGCGACGTCGCCAGCGCCAATGATGCTGTCGCGCCTGAGCGCCGTTTTCACTACGACCACCGGGCGGAAGATGCGCACCTGGGCCGGCACGAACACGGTCCAGGGCGTACTGCCCTCGCAGCTGACGCGCACGGTGACGCGACCAACCGGTTGTGCCGGGCTTTCCAGGCTTTGCGTCAAATCACTGTCGCAGGCGGCGAGGCGCAGGCGCGGGTCGAGAGGGTTGACCTGGATTTCATGGCGCGCCGTGATTTCGCTACGCTCCAGATAGTCCTCTACCATGAATTCAAGAAAGCCTTCGGTGGCGCCGATAAGCTCTTCGGGTAGGGTCAGGTCTGCAGCGTGCGCCTGGCTGTAGCCGAATAGCCCCAAAGCGGGTAAAACACCGACGAGAGCAAGGCGTTTCGCCATCATGTGTCGGAAAAGTGTCGTGAGAGTTTTCATGCTGCTCACGAAGCAAGCCCCGTGCCGCCTGCTAGGCTTTAGCAGAGCGCGCGGCAATATGAATAATAAGGAGTCTGGGCATGGCCGGAGTATTGGACTCGGTTAACCAGCGTACCCAACTGGTCGGGCAGAACCGCCTGGAGCTGTTGCTGTTCCGTCTGGACGGCCCGCAGCTTTATGGCATCAACGTGTTCAAGGTGAAGGAGGTGCTGCAATGCCCCAAGCTCACCGTGATGCCCAAGTCCAGCCAGGTGGTGCGCGGTGTGGCGAACATCCGTGGTGGCACCATTCCCATCCTCGATCTGGCCCTGGCCACCGGCAAGTCGGCGCTGGATGATATCCAGAACAGCTTCGTGATCATCACCGAATACAACACCAAGGTGCAGGGTTTCCTGGTGCGTTCGGTGGAGCGCATCGTCAACATGAACTGGGGCGAGATCCATCCGCCGCCCAAGGGCACGGGGCGCGATCACTACCTGACGGCGGTCACCCGCGTCGACAACAAGCTGGTCGAAGTCATCGACGTGGAGAAGATTCTCGCCGAGGTGGCGCCGATGTCGGAGGCGATCTCCGAGGGCGTGGTAGACGTCGAGACCCAGGCCAAGGCGGTTTCCAAGCGCGTGCTGATCTGTGACGACTCTTCGGTGGCGCGCAAGCAGGTTTCGCGTTGTCTGGAGAGTGTCGGGGTCGAGGTGGTCGCGCTCAACGATGGTCGCGAGGCCTACGACTACCTGCGCAAGATGGTGGAGGAGGGCAAGAACCCGGCCGAGGAATTCCTCATGCTGATCTCCGACATCGAGATGCCGGAGATGGATGGCTACACCCTGACGGCGGAAATTCGTTCCGATCCGAGGATGCAGAACCTCCATGTGATTCTGCATACTTCGCTGTCCGGGGTATTCAACCAGGCGATGGTGAAGAAGGTCGGTGCAGACGACTTCCTGGCGAAGTTCCGTCCGGACGAGCTCGCTTCACGTGTGGTTGAGCGCATCCGGGTAGCAGATGGGGGCTGAGGGCTCGGCCCTCGGTTAGGACTATGTTTGGCGAGGCTGCATTAGTGTCTTCAGGCAATTTGGATTTCGAGCAGTTCCGCACCTTTCTGGAAAAGGCCTGCGGCATCTTGCTGGGGAGCAACAAGCAGTACCTGGTGTCCAGCCGTCTGAACAAGTTGATGGAGCAGCAGGGCATCAAGACCCTCGGTGAGCTGGTGCAGAAGATGCAGGCTCAGCCGCGTGGTGGTTTGCGCGAGCAGGTGGTGGATGCCATGACCACCAACGAGACCCTGTGGTTCCGCGATACCTATCCTTTTGAAGTGATGAAGAACCGGGTGCTGCCGGAACTGATCAAGGCCAATCCCAGCCAGCGTCTGCGCATCTGGTCGGCGGCCTGTTCGTCCGGGCAGGAGCCTTACTCGTTGTCGATGACCATCGATGAGTTCGAGAAAACCAATCTGGGTCAGCTCAAGGCGGGGGTGCAGATAGTCGCCACCGATCTGTCGCCGTCGATGCTTACCGCCTGCAAGTCCGGTGAGTACGACAGCCTGGCCATGGGCCGCGGCCTGTCGCAGGAGCGGCTGCAGCGCTACTTCGATCCCAAGGGGCCGGGGCGCTGGGTGGTCAAGCCGGCGATCAAGAGCCGTGTCGAGTTCCGCCCGTTGAACCTGCTGGAAAGCTATGCCGCTCTCGGCAAGTTCGACGTGGTGTTCTGCCGCAACGTGCTGATCTACTTCTCCGCCGAGGTGAAGAAGGACATCCTCACCCGCATCCATGCCACGCTCAAGCCGGGCGGTTACCTGTTCCTGGGGGCGTCCGAGGCGCTCAATGGGCTGCCTGATCTCTACCAGATGGTCCAGTGCAGTCCGGGGATCATCTACAAGGTGAAGTGATCCGGGGGGATACGCAAACGGGAGGCCAGAGGCCTCCCGTTTTCTTTTGGGGCGGCAAAAGGGCGTTGCCGGTTTTGCCGCTTGCCCTCGCAAGAGCGGAAAAGCTTTGCCGCTTGCCGCTTTTGCTTGCGCTTGTTCTTGTTTAAGTTACTGAAAAATATAGATAAAATAAGTTGGCACAGCCTTTGCTAAATGTCTGGCAACACGCCCAATCGGCAAAGGTTCCAGGTCATGAGCATCAGCTTCGCAAACGCCCTCGGCATTCATGAAAACGCCCTCAACTTCCGCGCTCAGCGTGCCGAAGTGCTGGCCAACAACATCGCCAACGCAGGCACTGCGGGCTTTAAGCAGTCGCGTGCAGAGTTCGCCGACGTTTACGCCGCCTCGGTCCTCGGCACCGGCAAGAATCCGCAGGGCAGCGGCGTGCTGCTGGGCGACGTGGCCCAGTTGTTCAACCAGGGCAACATCAACTACACGCAGAACGCGCTGGATCTGGCGATCAACGGCAACGGCTTCTTCCAGGTCAGCAACAATGGCGCCCTGAGCTATACCCGTGCGGGCTACTTCGGTACCGACCGGGAGGGCTATATCGTCGACAACTTCGGTTACAACCTGCAGGGCTATACCCTTGATTCCGCCGGCAACTTGCAGCCGGGTGTGGTCGGCGACTTGCAGATTCGCACAGCCAGCCAGGACCCGAAGGCCACGACCAGGGTCGAGCAGGTGCTCAATCTCAATTCCACCAACACCGTACCCACCGTGACGCCGTTCGACCCGGCGGATCCCAAGACCTACAACTCGTCGACCTCGACCAATATCTATGACACTCAGGGCAATGCCCACGTCATGACGCAGTACTTCGTCAAGGATGCGTCTAACGACTGGACAATGTATGTGCTGGTGGACGGCAAGCGGCCGAATTTTGATACCGACAACGTTGCTCCGAATGATTACCAAAATGTGCCCTTCGCCTATGACGTGACCTTCGATGCGGCCGGGCAACTGCTTGACGTGGTTGCTGCTCCGGTGACCGTCGGCCCGGCTCCGGGCACGCCTCTGCCGACTCCGACTACGGCAGGTGCCGCTCCGGGGGTAATAGCTTTCGCTGCGGCTGACTGGGTGCCGGTCATCGAACAGCCGGCCGGTTCCGGCACCTTCGTGCGCAATGGCGCGACGTCGGATCCGACGGGGTTCACCTTCGATATGCGCGGCGCCACCCAGTTCGCCAACTCATTCGCGGTCAACAGCGTCTCGCAGGACGGCTACACCACCGGCGAGCTGGCCGGTCTGGAAATCGACGATACGGGGGTGATTTTTGCGCGCTATACCAATGGCCAGTCGCAGATCCAGGGGCAGGTCATCCTGGCCAACTTCGCCAACGTGCAGGGTTTGACGCCGATCGGCAAGACCCAGTGGGTGCAGTCGTTCGAGTCTGGAGAGCCTGTGCGCAACCCGCCGGGCTCGGGGACGCTGGGGGTGGTGCAAGCAGGCGCGCTGGAAGACTCCAACGTCGAACTGTCGGACCAACTGGTGAACCTGATCGTGGCGCAGCGCAACTACCAGGCCAACGCCAAGACCATCGAAACCGAAAGCGCTATCACCCAGACCATCATCAACTTGCGTTGATGAGCGGAGGAGGGGCTTGCCGGCAGCGGCAAGCCCTCGCCGCCGGCTGCTGAAAAGGCTTCTCAAGAAGCCTTTTCTTGTTTTAAAAATCCATAAATATCAATTAGATAGGTTTTTTATAGGTATCTGGCACAGGGTTTGCTGTAGAGCAGGTAACTAAGTTACGAGCGGCAAAAAGCCGACCTGCGGAGCAAACCATGGACAAGATGCTGTACATCTCCATGACCGGCGCCAGCCAGAACACCCTGGCGCAGCGTGCCCACGCCAACAACCTGGCGAATATCTCCACCACCGGTTTTCGTCGCGACTATGAGCAGGCGCGCTCGATGCCGGTGTTCGGCGACAGCTACCCGGCGCGCGTCTATGCCATGACCGAGCGCCCGGCTACCGACTTCACTCCAGGCTCCCTGCAGGAGACCGGGCGTGACATGGACGTGGCTGTCGATGGTCAGGGCTGGATCGCCGTCCAGGCTGCCGATGGCAGCGAAGCCTATGTGCGTACCGCCAGCCTGCAGATCGATGCCCTTGGCCAGCTGCGTACCGGCAATGGTTTGCCGGTGCTCGGCAATGGCGGGCCGATTGCCGTGCCGCCGGAGCAGAAGGTCGAGATCGGCCAGGACGGCACCATCAGCATTCGCGCCCTCGGTGAGGCGCCGAACGTGATGGCCGAGGTGGATCGCATCAAGCTGGTCAATCCGGATCCGAAGAGCCTGACCAAGGGCACTGATGGCCTGATCCGGGTCAAGGATGCGGCGGGGCCTCAGGAGGTAGATGCCAATGTGCGCGTGACTTCCGGCTTCCTTGAGTCGAGCAACGTCAATGCCGTCGAGGAAATGACCGCCATTCTTTCGCTGTCCCGCCAGTTCGAGCTGCACGTGAAGATGATGCGCACCGCCGAAGACGGTGCGTCGGCCATGGCACGGGTCATGCAAATCAGCTGATTACTAACGCGAAGCGCCATGAAACTGGCGCTCGAGGAGAACGAACATGCTTCCGGCTCTGTGGGTTGCCAAAACCGGTCTGTCCGCCCAGGACATGAACCTGACCACCATTTCCAACAACCTGGCCAACGTCTCGACCACTGGCTTCAAGCGCGATCGCGCCGATTTCGAGGATCTGCTGTACCAGATTCGTCGTCAGCCGGGTGGTCAGTCCAGCCAGGACAGCGAGCTGCCCACCGGCCTGCAACTGGGTACCGGTGTACGCATCGCCGGCACCCAGAAGATCTTCACCGCCGGCAGCCTGCAGACCACCGAGCAGCCGCTGGACATGGCGGTCAACGGTCGTGGCTTCTTTCAGATCCTGCAGCCGGACGGCACCGTCGGCTATACCCGTGACGGCAGCTTCCATCTCGACTCCGATGGTCAGATCGTCACCTCGCAGGGTTTCCCGCTGGAGCCGGCCATTGTTTTGCCGGCCGAGGTGCAGACCTTTACCGTCGGCGAGGACGGTACCGTTTCGGTCACCACTGCCGGCAACCCGGCCTCTCAGGTGATCGGCAACATCCAGACCGCCGACTTCGTCAACCCGGCGGGGCTGCAGGCGATCGGCAACAACCTGTTCCTCGAGACCGCCTCCAGCGGTGCGCCGCAAGTCGGTACGCCCGGCCTGACCGGCCTCGGCACGGTGCTGCAGAACACCCTGGAGAACTCCAACGTCAGCGTGGTCGAGGAGCTGGTCAACATGATCACCACGCAGCGTGCCTACGAGATGAACTCCAAGGTGATCTCCACCTCGGACCAGATGCTCTCCTTCATCACGCAGAACCTTTAATACTGCAGGCGCCCCAGGCGCCGGCAGCTAGCAACACGAACGCCGTGAGGTAGTGGTTATGAACCGGCCGATGATTCTTCTCCCCCTGCTGGCCAGTCTGGTCCTGAGCGGCTGCGTGACGCCGCCGCCGAAGCCGGACGACCCCTACTATGCACCTGTGCTGCCGCGCACTCCGCTGCCGGCGGCGCAGAACAGCGGTGCCATCTACCAGCCCGGCTTCGAGACCAATCTGTACGATGATCGCAAGGCCTATCGTGTCGGCGACATCATCACCATCACCCTCAGCGAGCGGACCCAGGCGAGCAAGAAGGCCGGCTCCAGCATGTCCAAGGACAGCAGCGCCAACCTCGGCCTGACCTCGCTGTTTGGTGGTGGCGTCTCCATCGACAACCCCAGCACCAGCCTCAATCCGCTCAAGGCCGAAGACCTCAGCCTCGACGTGGGCTACAGCGGCACCCGCGATACCGATGGCGAGAGCGAAGCCGACCAGAGCAACAGTCTGACCGGCTCCATCACCGTGACCGTGGCCGAGGTGCTGCCCAACGGCATCCTCGCCGTGCGTGGCGAGAAGTGGATGACCCTCAACACCGGCGACGAGCTGGTGCGCATCGCCGGGCTGGTGCGTGCCGACGATATCGCTACCGACAACACGGTGTCTTCGACCCGTATCGCCAATGCCCGTATCACCTATTCGGGCACCGGTGCCTTCGCCGATGCCAGCCAGCCAGGCTGGTTCGATCGCTTCTTCATGAACCCGCTGTTCCCGTTCTGAGCAGGTAGACGACCATGAAACGACTGCTTTGCGTCTTCTGCCTGCTGCTCGCCACCAGTGCCGTGCAGGCCGAACGCCTAAAGGATCTGGCCAGCATCCAGGGCGTGCGCAGCAACCAGCTGATCGGCTACGGCCTGGTGGTCGGCCTCAATGGCACCGGCGACCAGACCACGCAGACGCCCTTCACCCTGCAGACCTTCAACAACATGCTGGCGCAGTTCGGCATCAAGGTGCCGGCCGGTGGCGGCAACGTGCAGCTGAAGAACGTCGCTGCGGTGTCCGTACACGCCGAGCTGCCGCCCTTCGCCAAGCCCGGGCAGACCCTGGACGTGACCATCTCCTCGATCGGCAACTCCAAGAGCCTGCGCGGCGGCAGCCTGCTGATGACACCGCTCAAGGGTATCGACGGCAACGTCTATGCCATCGCTCAGGGCAACCTGGTGGTCGGCGGCTTCGATGCCGGTGGCGCCGATGGTTCGCGCATTACCGTCAACGTGCCCTCGGCCGGACGCATCCCCGCGGGTGCCACCGTCGAACGGCCGGTGGCGAGCGGTTTCGATCAGGGCAACAGCCTGACGCTGAACCTCAATCGACCGGACTTCACCACAGCGAAGAATATCGTCGATCAGATCAACGGCCTGCTCGGCCCGGGGGTGGCCCAGGCCATCGATGGCGGCTCGATCCGCGTCAGCGCGCCGCTGGACCCCAACCAGCGCGTCGACTACCTGGCGGTGCTGGAGAACATCGAGATCGAGGCCGGCCAGGCCGCGGCCAAGGTCATCATCAACTCGCGCACCGGCACCATCGTCATCGGCCAGAACGTCAAGGTGCAGCCAGCCGCCGTAACCCACGGCAGCCTGACCGTGACCATCAGCGAAGACCCCATCGTCAGCCAGCCCAACGCACTGGCCGGCGGCCAGACCGCAGTGGTGCCGAATTCCAAGATCGATGCCGAGCAGGAAGCCAAGCCGATGTTCAAGTTCGGCCCGGGCACCACGCTCGACGAGATCGTTCGTGCGGTCAACCAGGTGGGCGCCGCGCCCTCCGACCTGATGGCCATCCTCGAGGCGCTCAAGCAAGCCGGCGCCTTGCAGGCCGACTTGATCGTGATCTGAAGGAGGCTGCCATGGATTCCAGACTCGCAGCCGGCCTCGACAGCGGCGCCTACACCGACCTGAACCGGCTCAACCAGTTCAAGGTCGGCGGTGACAGCGAGAGCAACATCAAGAAGGTGGCTCAGGAGTTCGAGTCGCTGTTTCTCAACGAGATGCTGAAGTCGATGCGCAAGGCGAACGAAGTGTTCGGCGAAGGCAACTTCATGAACAGCAACGAGAGCAAGACCTACCAGGACATGCATGACCAGCAGCTGGCCGTGACCCTGTCGAAGAACAAGGGTGGCATCGGCCTGGCGTCGGTGCTGGAGCGTCAGCTCAGCCAGATGAAGAGCGGTCCCAAGCGGGTCAACCCGTTTGCCCAGGTCGAGGCGCCGCAGGCCAGCGCGCGTGCTGGCGCGTTCAAGCCCGCAGGGGAGAGCGCGGGCAGCGTCCGTGACGACTCCAAGTTGCTCAACCAGCGCCGCTTGAGCCTGCCGAGCAAGCTCACCGATCGCCTGTTGGCCGGCATCGTTCCCGCCACCGAGAGCCAGCCGCTGGCCGCCAGCGACTGGGTTCCGGCACAGGCTGCCGCCGTGGCCGACAGCAAGCCGCTTAGCCTCGACGACAATGATGCCGTCAGTGGCCGGCGCCTGGCCCAGCCGCCGCTGGCCAAGGGCAAGTCGGCGTTTGCCTCGGCCGCCGACTTCGTCGCCACCATGCTGCCGCTGGCCGAGGAGGCCGCGCAGAAAATTGGTGTCGACGCCCGCTACCTGGTGGCCCAGGCCGCCCTGGAAACCGGCTGGGGCAAGTCGATCATCCGCCAGTCCGATGGCTCCAGCAGCCATAACCTGTTCGGTATCAAGGCTCACGGCGGCTGGGAAGGTGATTCGGCGCGCGTGCTGACCACCGAATACAAGGGCGGTGAGGCGGTGAAGGAGTCGGCATCCTTCCGTGCCTACGACTCCTACCAGCAGAGCTTCAACGACTATGTGAGCTTCCTGCAGGGCAATGGTCGCTATCAGGAAGCGCTGGCGGCGGCCGATAACCCGGAGCGCTTCGTGCGCGAGCTGCAGGAGGCCGGTTATGCCACCGATCCCCAGTACGCCCGCAAGATCGCGCAGATCGCCCGGCAGATGCAGACCTATCAGGCTGTGGCTGCGGCCGACAGTCCGATCACAAGGACCTGAGAGCTGAATCATGGCTGACCTACTGAGCATTGGCCTGTCGGGCCTCGCCGCGAACAAGACGTCGCTGGCAGTCACCGGCCACAACATCACCAACGTCAATACACCGGGTTTCTCCCGGCAGGACACGGTGCAGGCCACGCGCATTCCGCAGTTCAGCGGCGCCGGCTATATCGGTTCGGGGACCACCCTGGTCGACGTGCGGCGCATCTACAACGAATTTCTCACTACCCAGGTGCGGACCAGCACGGCCCTGAACAGCGACGTATCGGCCTATCTGGACCAGATCAACCAGCTCGATTCGCTGCTGGCCGGCAGCACCACCGGTGTCACTCCGGGGCTGCAGAAGCTGTTCGCCTCGCTGCAAACCGCGGCGGAAGACCCTGCCAATATTCCGGCGCGGCAGCTGGTGCTGTCCGAGGCGGAAGGCCTGGCCAAGCGTTTCAACACCATCTACGACCGCCTTTACGAGCAGAACGCCTTCATCAACAAGCAGATATCGGCGGTTACCGACCAGGTCAACCAGTTGGCCACCTCGATTGCCGGCTACAACAATGCGATCGCCGTGGCAGCGGCCAATGGCAAGCAGCCCAATGATCTGCTGGATGCCCGTGAAGAGGCGGTACGCAAGCTCTCCGAGTTCATCGGTGTCACCGTGGTGCAGCAGGACGACAGCAGCTACAACCTGTTTATCGGCTCAGGTCAGCCACTGGTGGTGGGTGCCACCGCTTCGCGGCTGGAGGTGGTTCCGGGGACTGCAGACCCGCTGCGGGCGGAGGTGCAGTTCGTTAGCGGTAATTCGCGTCAGGGCATCACCTCGCTGATTACCGGTGGTGAGATGGGTGGGCTGATCCGCTATCGCGAAGATGTGCTGGATGAGTCGCTCAACGCGGTCGGACGCCTAGCACTGTCCGTAGCTGATCAGGTCAATAGCCAGTTGGGGCAGGGCTTGGACCTCAAGGGTAACTTCGGCGAGCCGTTGTTTCGTGCGATCAATGATCCGCTGCTGATCGGCCAGCGCAGCATTGCCCGGGTCGGCAACAGCGATGCCACGGCGAACCTCAACGTGCTGATCGAGGACACCACGGCGCTGACTACCAGCGACTATGAGATCGAGTTCACCAGCGCCATCGAGTACACGGTGCGTCGAGTGTCGGACGGCCAGACGGTATCGGCGCTATATGATAACGATGGCGATCCAGATACCCCGTTGATACCTGCGCCTTCGCCTTACGACATTACCTCCGGCACGCCGCTGGTGTTTGACGGCTTCTCGATGAACGTGGCCTCCGGCACCTTCGCCGCCGGCGACCGCTTCCGCGTGATGCCGACTCGTACTGCCGGCAGCGATATCCGTGCGGACCTGAAGAATGCTCAGGAGCTGGCGTTCGCCTCGCCGCTCAAGGCCGAGACCAGCCCAGGCAATGTCGGGACCGGCACTATCACCCAGCCCAGCCTGACCACCAAGATCGATATCTACGATCCGGTGGCCCAGGCCGCACTGGAGAACAGCCTGCGTACCACGCCGCCGCTGCGTATCGTGTTCACTTCGGCGACCGGATACGACGTCGTCAATACGGCCGGCACGGTGCTCAGCAGCAATACCATCGTGCCGGGGCAGAACAACACTCAGCAGATTACCGCTGGTACGCCGCCCAACGACTTCACCTTCGAGTTCACCATCAGCGGTCGTCCGACCACCGGCGACAACTTCACGATCGCCTTCAACACCAACGGCGTGTCGGACAACCGTAATGCGCTGAAGCTGGCGGATCTGCAGAACAAGACGACGATCGGCATCGATCCGAACTTCCCTGGCACCACCGGTGCGAGCTTTACTGACTCCTATGGCGACCTGGTGGAGCGGGTAGGTACCCTGACCAGTCAGGCGCGTGTGGATGGCGAGGCCACGGCGTCGATTCTCAAGCAGGCGTCGGACAATCGCGATTCCGTTTCGGCGGTTAACCTCGATGAAGAGGCGGCCAAGCTGATTCAATTCGAGCAGTATTACCAGGCGTCAGCGCAGATCATTCAAGTCGCGCGCAACCTGTTCGATACTCTGATCAACACCTTCTGAGCCGGATAGCCACCATGGTCATGCGCATCTCCTCCATCCAGGCGTTCAACAATGGCGTGAACGGTATCGGGCGCAACTACTCCGACGTGATCCGTACCCAGGAGCAGATCAGCAGCGGCAAGCGCATTCTTACTCCAGCCGACGATCCAGTTGCTTCCGTGCGCCTGTTGCAGCTCGAGCAGCAGCAGGCCGTGTTGGGGCAGTACAAGGACAACCTGACGGCGGCCAAGAACAGCCTGACTCAGGAGGAGACCACTCTCAATTCGGTCAATACCGTTTTGCAACGGATTCGCGAGTTGGCCGTTCAGGCGGGTGGGGGGGCTTTGTCGGCTGAGGACCGCAAGTCGATCGCCAAGGAGCTGGGCGAGCGAGAAAACGAGCTGCTCAATCTGATGAATAGCCGCAATGCCCGTGGTGAGTATCTGTTCGCCGGCTTCCTTGGCAAGACCGAGCCGTTCATCCGCAACCCTGACGGCACCTACTCCTACTTCGGTGACGAGGGGCAGCGCAGTTTGCAGGTGGCCAGCTCGACTACGGTGGCGATCAACGACAACGGCAAGCGCCTGTTCGAAGACGTTTTAAACGCTGATCGGGTTCTGGAGACGGGAGGGATCAATAATCCTGCTCTGGCGGGGCAGGTCCCGCCGTTGCCTGCTACCACCATACCGCCTGTGCCGGCGGCTGATCAGCGAGTGTTCATGTCTCAGGGGCTGGTGGAAGATCAGGACGCCTTCAATAACAGTTTTCGTACGGGAGAACCCTATTCTCTGGCGTTTGTCAGCGGCAAGGAGTTCCGTATCTACGACAGTGCCGGTACCGATGTGACTTCCGAGATTCCCGGGGGAGGGCAGATCGACCCGCTCGCCAATGGCGGCAATGTCATCAACTTCCGCGGAATGCGCTTTCAGCTGGATGTGGTGCTGCAGCCTGGCGACAACGCGCAGGATCTGGACAATCTTCTGGCCGATACAACCACACCAGGTACCCCGGGGATCGGTACTCATAGTTTCACCTTGCAGGCCGCCCCGACAGAATTTGCAGTGACCCGCTCCTCGACCAATGCCTCCACGGCGGTAGTAGGTGGCGGCACCATCAGTAACCAGGCGACTTTCAACGCGCAATTTCCGACCTCTGGCGTTGTCCTGCGCTTCACCAGTGCTACCAGCTATGATGTCTATGCGCAGCCGGTCGGGCCCAGCAGCACTCCAATTGCGACGGGCACGGCGCCTGGTCCGTACCCGTCGACCTTCAACGTGTTCGGGGCTGACTTCACGCTCAGCGCAGCTGCGAGTGCCGGTGATGAGTTCGGCGTGAAGCCACAGTTCCAGGAGCAGCGCAGCATCCTCAATACCATTTCCCAGCTACGTCAGTCGCTGGAGTCATCTCCTACCTCTCCGGTCGGCAATCTTGCGATTCGAGACGAGGTCGCCATTGCCCTGAAGAACCTCGACAACGGCATTGGTCAGGTGCTGGAAGTTCAGACCGAGATCGGTGCGCGACTCAATCTGGTGGAGTCGACGGAAACGGATAACGAGGATGTCACGCTGGTCAACAAAGCCGTCCAGGCAGACCTGCGCGAGTTGGACTATGCCGAGGCGCTGTCACGTTTGTCCTTCCAGACGATCATTCTTGAGGCTGCTCAGCAGAGTTACGTCAAGATTGCCGGGTTGAACCTCTTCAATCAGCTACGTTGAGCACTCCTCACCAGCAGCTGCTTTCACCTTTGCTAGGTGTTTGGCTTGTGTTTTGCTTTGCTCTTAAGGTGTCATGAAGTTGACGCTGGGGTGAGGCATCTCGCTATCGATCTCCTGCGGCGACATGACGGGTTATATATGACCTGGCCGTTCAGTGGCGGCTGTCGTAGCCTGGTCCGACGTGGATCGATATGCGCATGGGGATGCTGAAGTGAGTCAACAAGAAGGCGATAAGAGTAGAGGCCACGCAGCTGACAGCGACCTGATTCGCTGGAAAACCAATGCCTGGCAGGATCCCAACATGGTGGCCTGGTACTCAGGGCGCATGGTCGAGAACACAGGCACCAATTATCTGAAGAACACGCTGGAGATAGACATCATTCAGCGCTTTGTCAGCGGTCGAGAGGTCATTGATATCGGGACTGGTACCGGGCGCGCCGCATTGGCGCTGCTGCGGCAGGGCTACCAGGTCACTGGAATCGACAGTTCCCAGGCCATGCTGGATGAGACAAAACGCCTGGCTGGCGGCTCGCCGATCAATTTGAAGCTTGGCGATATCCAGAAGCTCCCCTGTGCCGACGCGAGCTTCGACTCAGCTGTTGCACTTAACGTCATGGTGCACTTCCCAAACTGGCGTGAGGCGTTGCACGAGTGGCGCAGGGTCGTGCGCCCCGGCGGACGACTGTTGTTCGACATCCACTCCAGCTCGCATGTACGGATGGCCTATGGCATGGATCGTGCGCGCTGGCCTGATGCGCTGCGCAAGACAGATGATCCCCACGATTTTGCTAACTACATGGCGCGCCTGGATGTGGCCGAGCTGGTTGAACACGCCAGTGCACAAGGCCTGACTGTTCGGGCCGTGGTGCCCTACGGGGCCTTCCTCGGCGGGGGCAACGTCAACTGGCTGCTGTATGAGCAGCTAGAGCGGTCGCACCGATGGAAACGAGTGCTGTCCTGGTTTGCCTGTGATCCAGGGCTCGCAGAGCTGGGGCTCTTTCTGGAGCAGAAGCTGGTTGGGCTGCTGTCTCCGAGTCTTGCGGGGCGTGTGTTCGTGGTTCTGGAGAATCGCGCCGATCCCGCCGCTAATGCGAGCTTCGCGCAACAAGCCGAGAGTCTGGAAATTGCCTTGAGCCAGCGCTCGTTTTCAGCCTTACAGCCCTGGCTCGATCAGGGCGGGCGCGACTATGCAGTCGAGTTACGGCGTTTGCTGCAACCGCTGCGAGCGCGCCATTTCTTCTTCAGTCTGTTTGATGCACTCCTGGAACGACTGCCGGACTATGACTTCCGCGGGCTGCTAATGCCCGAGGTCGAGGAGCAGCTGCTGACGTGGCGAGCAATGCGCCAGGCCGATAGGCGTGCCATGGCAATCGCGCAGGGCTGGTCGGCAGGTTATGAGCAGCGATTCAGGCATGGTGTGGATGTTGCCCAGGGGAGTGAGTATTTCCTGGTCGAGTCGGTTTTGACTGAGTATTTCGGACTTTTCACTGGGGAGCGCACATGAAGGCGCCGGCGATCATCAGCTTTCTCTGGGCTACGCATTTCGAAGCCTTGCGACTTTTCCTGCAAAAGCGCGGGCCGCTGACCATTTTGACCTCTCGCTCGCAGATCGGTCAGGGCTTGCTCGATCTGGCCAATGAGACAGGCTGCAGCGTAGTTGCTCTGGATGGTCTACTGGACGAGGCGGGTGTTGCACAGTCGGAGCAGCTCGCCGAACAGTTCACGGCGGGCTTCGCGGATTACCTGAGCAGTGCCAGCTGGCCTGCGACATTGCAGATGGAGGACCGCGAGCAACTGCGGCCGCTCATCGAGCGGCGGATAGCTGCGGACCTGCCACCTACAGTTGCCATACTGGAGGCATGCGAGCGCGCACGGGCGGAGTACCAGATTGAACTGCTGGTGGTCAGTGAAGATGCGCTGCTGCTCGGTAAAACGGTGGTCAACTGGGCTCGCCAGCAGGGTATTCCATCCCTGCAGCTGGCGCACTCCATTGCGCTTTGTGATCCTTACACCGTCCATGCCCACTTGAACACCGACCTGCTGGCGGTTTACGGCGAGCGAGGTCTGGAGGGCTACCTGGATTTGGGAATCGCTCCAGAGCGCCTGCGAGTTACCGGCAGTCCTGCCTGGGATAATTATGCCCAGCTGCGTTGGCAGCGTGAGCAGGTGGTCTCTTTCCTGCGAGCTAAGCATGGTTTGCACGAGGGGCTACCGATTGTGGTGTTCGGTACGACGTGGGCGGCAAACCTGTCAGCGTTTTGCAATGAATCGATTTATGGCGACAGCCTGCTGGCATTTATCGCTGCCTGCGAGACCCTGCGTCAGGCTGGGCTGCAGTTCAATGCGGTGATCAAGGATCGCCCATCGAACATGCACTTCGGTGAACAGCGCTGTGCAGCGCTGCTGGCCGAGTTGGGCGCGAACGACGAGCACTACTTCTACTCCACCGAAGATACTCAGCTGTGGGCAGTGGGCGCCGATTTGCTGGTCGCGGTGGATTCGAACTACAGCGTTGAGGCCATGCTGGCTGGAACGCCGACGATCAATCTGCTTAACACTGCGGGGATGCTCCTTGGCCCGAGCTTCGAGGCCGAAAGTGGAATCGTCGAAGCTGAAGCGCACGAGCTGGCTGCAGCCATGCAGCGTCTGCTGAGCGATGCGCCATTTCGTGCCCGCCGGCTGGAGAACATGCGTTTGCGCGCGCCTTATTACAACTTGGGCGTGGATGGAAAGGCCGCACAGCGTTTTTGCGACCTGATGCTGGGGCTGGTGGCTGAGAGCCCTGGTGAGGACAAGCGCTATGTCTGGCAGCAGTATCTGGATGTTGAGCATACGGATGTCGAAGTCGCTTACCACGACACCGCACGCAGCCCGTTGATTGATGCCTTTGCCGAGCCACCGCAGTTCGTTCTGGACATTGGCTGCGCCGCGGGAGCGAATGGGCAGCTGCTCAAACAGCGTTTCCCCCAGGCCAAGGTCTGGGGTTTGGAGATCAACCAGAGTGCTGCGCAGCAGGCCGCTACCAAGCTGGATCGGGTCCTGGTTGGTAAGTTCGAGGACTTCGATCTGGAGGCCGAGGGCATTGCCAGGGGCTCCCTGGATGGTGTGATCCTGGCGGATGTGCTTGAGCACATGTACAACCCGTGGTCGGTGTTGACGGCGTTGAAGCCCTACTTGAGCGCCAACGCGCAGGTCATCATTTCGATTCCCAATGTGCGCAATCTGCGTTTGATGAGCGCGCTGACTGACGGTTACTGGGAGTATGAGGCGGCGGGCCTGCTGGATATCACGCATATCCGCTTCTTTACCCTGACCGAGTTCCGCCGCGTACTGTTCGAGACCGGTTATCACGTCGAGACCTTGCTGTACTCGCTGGATGCCCAGTTGCATGGAGTGTTTGCCGATAACAAGGACAAGTCCTCCATCGATATCCGTGCCGGGCGCATGACGCTTCACGATCTTGGCCCGGACGAGCTTTCCGAGCTGTGTTCCCTGCAGTTCATCATGCGCTGCGGCGTAGGTGCCAAGGCGAGCGATCTGCTCGGACGCTACAAGGGGCGTGAAAGCATCGCGCCCGCCGAGGTGGCTGAAGCACATGAGCCCAGTGCCAGCGAGAAGCTTCAGCGCTGGATGGCGGCGCGGGTGCCCAGCGAATCACAGAATCAGCAGATCAATCGCTACCTGCAGGAACATGCCGGAGGGCCGCTCTTCGGTGTCGTGATCCTCGATCTGCAAGGTGACTCCAAGCGGCTTATGGCGACCATTCGCAGTCTCGGGATGGATCATGGCCTGTACGCCACGCTGAAGATCATTGTCCTTTCCGTTGGCGCGGTTCCGCAGAGCAATCCGGCCGACAAGCTGCATTTTCTCCAGGTGGATGGAAGCGGGTATGTGCCGGCTTTGAATCAGGCGATCAGTGACTCGGGGGTCGACTGGTTCATGCTGGTTGAGGCCGGCGATGAGTTCACCGTCAGTGGGCTGATGATTGCTGCTCTCGAGCTGACTCGTGCTCCTCAGTGCCGAGCCATATACGGTGATGAGCTGCAACGGCAGGCCAATGGTGAGGTCGGTGGCGTATTCCGGCCTGGCGTCAATCTGGACATGTTGCTGAGTTTCCCGCGCGCCATGGCCAGGCACTGGCTGTTTCGCCGGGAAGAGTTTTCCGAGGTCGGTGGTTTTGATTCTGCTTTTGCCGAGGCCCTGGAGTTCGATTTGATCCTGCGTCTGATCGAACGTGGCGGGTTGGCGGGACTGGGTCATGTCGCTGAGCCGCTGCTGATCACGGATGCTCCGGTGCTGCAGGACAGCCCTGCCGAACGGGCGGCTATCGAGCGCCACCTGGCTACTCGAGGTTACGCTGCCGAGGTGAGTTCGGATTGGCCGGCCCGCTACCGCATCAATTACCGGCATGCCGGAAAGCCATTGGTCTCGATCATCATTCCGACCAAAGACCAGCTGCCCATGTTGCGGCGCTGCGTCGAAACACTGCTGGAGAAAACGAGCTACACCCATTTCGAGGTGCTGATCGTCGACAACAACAGTGAGACAGCCGAGGCTCGCGAGTGGCTTGAGGCGGTCGCCAGCATGGGCGAGGAGCAGGTTCGCATCCTGCGCTACCCTCACGCATTCAACTTCTCAGCCATCAACAATATGGCCGTGAACGAGGCGCGTGGCGAATATGTCGTGTTGCTCAATAACGACACCGCCATCATCAGCGAGAGCTGGCTGGATGAGCTACTCAACCATGCTCAGCGGCCCGAGGTTGGGATCGTTGGCGCCAAGCTGCTCTACCCGAATGGCCATATTCAGCACGCTGGCGTGGTGTTGGGGCTGCGCGGTCCGGCCGACCATCCGTTTATCGACGAACCGATTGATGCCGTTGGCTACATGCACCGCCTGCAAGTTGTGCAGAACTACACGGCAGTGACCGCGGCCTGCCTCATGATGCGCAAGGAGCTGTACCTGGCCGTCGGTGGCATGGATGAGCAGGCCTTCAAGGTTTCTTACAACGATGTCGATCTGTGTCTGAAGGCCCATGATGCCGGCTACCTGATCGTGTGGACGCCACATTCGTTGGTTATGCATGAAGGCAGCATCAGCCAGAAGAATGTCGATGCGGCAACCCGTGAGGCCAAGCGTGCACGTTTCGTCGGCGAGCAGGATGCTTTGTATGGCAAATGGTTGTCGTTGCTGGCTCGTGATCCTGCCTATAACAAGAACTTGTCGCTCAATGGCAAAGGTTTTGAGCTGGAGACGGACGTACACCTGACCTGGCAGCCCCTGGTATGGCGGCCGCAGCCTGTCGTCCTGGCTCATCCTGCAGATCCCTGGGGGTGTGGCAACTATCGAATCACCAAGCCATTCTCCGCCATGGCTAGGGCTGGCTTGATAGATGGCATGCTCGCCACCGGGCTGCTGCATGTCATGGATCTCGAGCGCTATGACCCGGATGTCATCGTGTTGCAGCGCCAGACGGCCGATGACCAGCTGGAGGCCATACGGCGCATGCAGGCATTCTCGCGCGCCTTTAAGGTGTATGAGCTGGACGACTACCTGCCCAACCTGCCGTTAAAAAGCGTTCACCGCAAGGACATGCCCAAGGATGTGATGCGCTCACTGCGCCGGGGCTTGGGTTATGTCGATCGTTTCGTTGTCTCGACGCAGGCCTTGGCTGAAGCATTTTCCGGCCTGCATGGCGATATTCATGTTGTTGAGAATCGCTTGCCGGTGGATTGGTGGAAAGACTTGAACAGCCAGCGTAGACGCGGGCGTAAGCCACGTGTCGGCTGGGCCGGTGGGGTGGGGCATGCCGGCGATCTCGAGTTGATTGTCGATGTGGTCAAGGAACTCGTCGACGAAGTGGAGTGGGTCTTCTTCGGTATGTGCCCGGAGAAACTGCGCGGTTATGTGCATGAGGTGCATCCAGGGATCGATATCGAGCGTTATCCGGCTGCGTTGGCCGCTCTGGATCTTGATCTTGCGCTGGCGCCGCTCGAGCAGAACCTATTCAACGAGTGCAAGAGCAACCTGCGGCTGCTGGAGTATGGGGCCTGCGGCTTCCCGGTCATCTGCACCGATATCCGTTGCTATGAAGGCAGCTTGCCTGTCACCAGGGTCAAGAACCGCTTCCGCGACTGGGTTGAGGCCATTCGCATGCATATCAGCGATCTCGACGCGACCGCGCGACAGGGCGATGCGTTGAAAGCTGCAGTGCTGAGTGAGTGGATGCTGGAAGGGGAGAACCTGGAGCTTTGGCGCAAGGCTTGGCTACCGGCATAGGCCGGTGGCTGAGACATGTGCTCATTCAGCAGGGCTGGAAAGCTGTCGTTATCCTGTCGAATGGGCACAAAAGACCCTCTTATGCGCTGTAAATGACTGTCAATACAGAAGAAAAAAATATTGCAAGGAATGCTAAAGCTCCTTCGTGAGGCGCCGATAAATTCTTCGAATGCGAACACTTTGGGCGCCTGAGCAAGCAGGCCCGTTGGTCGCACACTCAGGCAAACCAGTAAGCAAGGTCCTTCGGAGGAATACACCATGGCCCTCACAGTCAACACTAACGTTGCGTCGCTCAACACTCAGCGCAACCTGAACACCTCGTCCAAAGGCCTGGATACTTCCCTCCAGCGCCTGTCTACCGGCTTCCGCATCAACAGTGCCAAGGACGACGCTGCCGGTCTGCAGATCTCCAACCGTCTGACCAGTCAGATCAATGGTCTGAACGTTGCCACTCGTAACTCGAACGACGGCATCTCGCTGGCGCAGACTGCTGAAGGTGCCTTGCAGCAGTCCACCGGCATTCTGCAGCGTATGCGTGACCTGGCTCTGCAGTCGGCTAACGGCTCCAACGGCGCCACTGAGCGTGCTGCTCTGCAGGGCGAAGTTTCGCAGCTGCAACAGGAACTGAACCGTATTGCGGATACCACCAGCTTTGGTGGTCGCAAGATTCTCGATGGCTCTTTCGGCTCGCAGAGCTTCCAGGTAGGCGCCAACGCTTACGAGAACATCAACGTTTCCATCGGCTCGGCCTCTACCGACCGCATCGGTGTAAACCGTTACACCACTTCCGGTGGCGGTGCCTCCGTAACCAGCGGCGCCTTCAGCGCCACCAGCGGTAGCGCTTATACCTCCTCGGGCTTCAGCATTGACTCCAAGCTGAACAGCACCGCGACTGCAGTAACCTTTGCCGCCAGCGGTTCGGCCGGTGAAGTAGCTGCAGCAATCAACGCTAAGAGTGATGAGACTGGCGTAACTGCAAACGCCCGTACCGTTGCTCGCCTGGGCACTGTTTCCGCTTCTGGCTCGGTTGCTTTTGATCTGTATGGCGCCAACAGCAAGACCACCTCTACCGAGAACGCCAGCATCTCGGCATTGATTACCGATACCACTGACCTTTCGGCTCTGGCTGAGGCCATCAACAAGGAAAGCGGCAAGACCGGTATCTCCGCCGTATCCAAAGGTTCCTACGTCGAGCTGGTCAGTGACCGCGGTGATGCGATCAAGATTGATAACTTTGCCATCAGTGGTGCTGCAACTGCTTCTCTGCAGGCCTACAACTTCGATGGCTCCTCCGCTGTGGGTGCTGCTGCGACCTTGAACAGCGGTACGGCCAACGATGGTCGTGTCGATGGTCAGGTGATCTTCGAGGCTCCGGATGCCTTCCAGGTAACTGGCATGGGTGCCGGTGTTGCGGGTGCCGCCGGCGCGAGCAGCTTCAGTTCGCTGGATGCGGTGAAGGATATCGACATCAGCACCTCCACTGGCGCTCAGGATGCACTGGGTATCATCAACGGAGCGATCTCCAACATCGACAGTCAGCGAGCCCAGCTTGGTGCTGTGCAGAACCGTTTCGAGAACACCATCTCGAACCTGCAGAACATCGTCGAGAACGCCTCTGCAGCTCGTAGCCGGATTCGCGATACTGACTTCGCTGCCGAAACCTCGGAACTGACCAAGAATCAGATCCTGCAGCAGGCCGGTACCGCAATCCTGGCTCAGGCCAACCAGCTGCCGCAGGCTGTGCTCAGCCTGCTCGGCTAAGGTCAAAGGCGCTAGACTGCGGGGAGAAGGGCTTGGCTCTTCTCCCCGCTACCTCTTTGTGAGGAGAAATTTATGGACGTCGGCTCAATCAAGAATTCGCTGAATCCGATCGTTTCCGGGCGCACGCCCACAGGGGATGAGCGGAAGCAGCAGGTAGGCGGCGCTGAAGTTGGTAAAGAAGAAGCTGCGGCTCAGGTGGCTGCGGGCGAGAAGGCTACTGTGTCTCGCGAGCAGGTGGAGTCTGCGGTATCAACCATCCAGGAGTTTGTTCAGTCGGTACGACGGAATGTGAACTTCACTCTGGAGGATGCTTCAGGGCGGGTTGTGGTGAAGGTTACCGACGCATCCTCTGGAGACATCATTCGGCAGATTCCTTCGGAAGAGGCGCTTCAACTGGCGGAGAGCCTGGAAGAAGTGCGCAGTTTGCTGTTCAAAGCCGAAGCCTGATTGGCATGGCTTTTGACTGTATTCGCTCACAAGGCGTTTAGAGTCATATTTTTGGCGAGGTGAGAGATGGCCGGAATACTGGGTATTGGAACAGGCATCGATATCGATAGCATTGTTACCGCACTGGTGAATGCCGAAAAAGCCCCGAAAACTCAGCAGCTGGACCGTCTTGAGAAAGCGACTACCTCGCGATTCTCTGCGCTCGGTACGCTGAAGGGGTCGTTGAGTGGTCTACAAACGGCTATTCAGAATCTCAACAAGCCCTCGCTATTTTCCACGCGCACAGCGTCATCCAGCAGCAGTGCCGTGCTGAGTGCCAAGGCAGATCCTGCCGCCATTGCCGGCAAGTACAGCGTGCAAGTGCAGCAGCTGGCGACTAGCAGCAAAGTGGGTTTGCAGTCGGTTCCTGCTGACGCATCCACCACGTTCAGCAGCGGCAAGATGACCATCTCGGCAGGCTCTACCAGTATCGAGGTAGATGTCAGCGCGACAAACAATACCCTGGCCGGCATGCGCGATAGCATCAATGCTGCGGGCAAGGACAAGGGCATCAGCGCCACCATAGTGACGGATGCATCCGGCTCTCGTCTGGTGTTGAGCTCAACCGCTACGGGGGCGGGCAACGATATCAAGGTTGCCGTGACCGAAGACGGGGTCACCTCGGGTACCGTCTCTCTGGCTTCTCAGGCTTTCCAGCCATCTGCCAGCCTCAAGCTACCCGCGTTCAGCGGTGCTCCTGCATCGACTCTGTTTCAAAGTGGCAACTTGGCTATCAAGGCCGGTACCTCGACTCTCAATGTGGCGATCAGTGATGGTTCCTCTCTTGAGTCGGTCCGGGATGCCATCAATGCGGCTGGTACTGGGCAGGGGGTTTCGGCCAGCATCGAGACGGATGCTGCCGGATCCAGGCTGGTATTGAACTCCACCAACGGCACCTCTCTTGAACTCACCGCTACTGCTGCTGGCGGTACGCCTACGAGCAATCCCCTGACATCGCTGAATCCAGCCAGCGATGTCAGCGCAACGTCTTCGGGACCTGACTCCACTTCGGGCGCGGCAGGTGTGATTAACAAAGCCCAGTCGGCTGTCTTGTTCGTCGATGGCCTCAAGGTCGTGAGCGCCAGCAATACGGTGACCTCCGCGATTGATGGCGTGACGCTGAATCTGGCGGGTGCTCAAAGTGCCAGTGACCTGGCTGCCGGCAAGACCGTGGACGTCACCATCGGTGTCGATAAGGGCTCCGTTAAGAGCAACATTCAGAAGTTTGTCGACTCTTACAACTCGTTGATGAATACCGCGGCCCAGCAGACTGCAGTGGTGCAGGTCGGGGAGGGTTCTAATCCGGTAACCGGCGCTCTTGTTGGAGATGCCACCGTTCGAGGCCTGCTTTCCGGGCTGCGCAACGAACTCGTCAAGATGACGGGAGAGGAAGGCACCAGAGCTCTTGCGGATCTTGGGATAACCACCCAGAAAGACGGGACGCTGAAAATTGACGACGCCAAGCTTTCTTCGGCGTTGGACACCAAGTTTGATCAGGTCGCCAACTACTTCACCGGTGACAAGGGGCTTATGGTGCGCCTGGACAAAAATGTCGGCGAGTACCTGAAAGCTGGTGGAGTATTTGATCAGCGTACCAAAGCGCTGCAGAGCACCCTGACTGGTCCCGGTGGCATAGACGAGCAGCGGAAAGCTCTGGATCTGCGTGTCAGTAAGATCCAGGAGCGCCTGGTGGCTCAATATACCGCCATGGATCAATTGGTTTCTCGCCTCCAGAAAACCAGTGAGAGCCTGAGTAACCAACTGGCCAGCCTGCCAGGTCTTGTGAAGAAGGATTGATGATGAGCAAGAAGCCGATTGACACCTACAAACAGGTGAAAACCAGTCAGGACGTCAGTCCCTACCGTGCTGTACAGATGTTGCTGGATGGTGCATTGGAGCGAGTTCTGCTGGCGCGTCAGGCTCAACTGGAGGGGGATATCGAGATTCGCGGCATGGCTGTGGGTAGCACCATCACTATTCTGGGGGTGTTGCAGTCCAGTCTGGATAGGAATCTCGGTGGTGAGATTGCCGAGAATCTCGATGCACTATACGACTACATGACTCGTCGTTTGGCCGGCGTGGCGCTCGATGAAACTCCGCGCAGCCTCGATGAAGTACAGAAGCTGCTGAGTCAGCTTAAATCTGCCTGGGACGGGATCGGCCCGGAAGTCGAGCCCGCTGCCACGTCGGAGTAAGTCAATTTTTTGCTCTCATGCCCTCTCAAGAGAGAGGCTGCCTTGCCGATACAAAGACGTATCCAGGCAATGTTCAGTGGAGCAATCATGAACGCAATGGCGGCCCTTCGGCAGTACCAAACCGTCAATACTCAGGCTCAACTCAGTGATGCCAGTCCGCATCGGCTTATTCAGATGCTGATGGAGGGAGGGCTGTCGCGTTTGGCGCAAGCTCGTGGTGCCATGCAGCACGGCCAAGTGGCAGCCAAAGGTGAGCTCATCAGTAAAGCCATCGGCATCATTGGCGGCTTGCGCGAGGGGCTGAATCTGCAGAGTGGTGGTGAAATCGCCGCCAACCTTGATCGCCTTTACGAGTACATGATCGCTCGCCTGGTCGAGGCTAACCTAAGTAATGATGTAGCCTTGATTGATGAAGTGGCTGGTCTGCTGCGCAATGTGAAGTCGGGTTGGGATGCCATCAGTCACTGAGCGTCCGCGATTGTGAAGAGGAAGTACCCATGAGTTCATTTGTCCAGCTGCTTGAGGCCACCGGAAGCGCGCTGCGTGATGCCCTTGCTCGTCGCGATTGGGGGGCCATCGGTGAACTAGATGCGCAATGTCGCCAGGCGGTCGATGAGGCCATGGTCGAAGCGGTGCGTGACGAGGGGCTGCTGCGTGAGCGTATGCAGGAGTTGCTCGACCTCTACCGCGAGCTGGTCCTGACCTGCCAGGCCGAGCAGCGTCGTCTGGCCGGTGAGCTGGTCCAGCTCAACCAGTCCCAGCAGGGCGCCAAGGTCTACCAGCTGTTCACCTGAGCAGCTGTCCCCACGCTGAATTTTCCCTGACCGCCGCACGCAATTTCTTACACCAGCGGAAATCGCGGAAAATTTCACGCCATAAAATTGACTCTTGTCTGATTTTTGACTTTACTAGTGGCCAATTGCCGTTGTCACTTGGCGAATCCTCTTCCAGCCCTCGAGCCAGAACAGAACAAGATGTGGCGTGAAACCAAAATTCTCCTGATTGACGACAATGCCGAACGCCGCCGCGACCTGGCGGTGATCCTCGGATTCCTGGGTGAAGACCACATTGCCTGCGCCAGCAGCGAATGGCGCGAGGCGGTGGGCAAGCTGGAGTCGAGCCGTGAAGTGCTCAACGTCCTGCTGGGCGATGTGACCGCCAAGGGCGGGTCGCTGGAGCTGCTCAAGCAGATCAGTACCTGGGACGAGAACCTGCCGCTGTTGCTGAT
>NZ_BATI01000007.1 GCF_000467105.1 Aquipseudomonas alcaligenes NBRC 14159 | reverse complement strand
CGCTCCACTCCCCTGTCATTCCGGCTCCTCTTCAGCTTACGTGAATCGCAGAATCCGTCTTATGGCAGTCGTCGCAAGGTACAAGCGAATCTATTGCGTTTGCATGGGATTATCATTTTGGCTAAAGTCGCCGCCTTCGCGCATGTCCGGCTCGCCAAGGATTGTCCATGTTCCGACTCGATGCGGTCAGCTTCAGCCTGGCGGAGCGCACGCTCCTGCATCCGCTGTCGCTCGACATCCCCCAGGGCCAGATGGTCGGCCTGATCGGCCACAACGGCTCCGGAAAATCCACCCTGCTGAAGATGCTGGCGCGCCAGCAGCCGGCCAGCGCCGGTCGCATACTGCTGGATAACCAGCCGCTGGATGCCTGGAAGGACCGCGATTTTGCCCGCCAGGTCGCCTACCTACCGCAGCAGTTGCCGGCCGCCGAGAGCCTGACGGTGCGCGAGCTGGTCGGCTTCGGCCGCTACCCCTGGCATGGCCTGCTAGGCCGCTTCGGCGCCGAGGACCACGCCAAGGTGCGCGAGGCCCTGGAACTCACCGATACCGCACGCTTCGCCGAGCGCATGGTCGACAGCCTCTCTGGCGGCGAGCGCCAGCGTGTGTGGCTAGCCATGCTGCTGGCGCAGAACAGCCGCTTCCTGCTGTTGGACGAGCCGACCTCGGCGCTGGACATTGCCCACCAGGTCGATGTGCTGGGCCTGGTGCACAAACTCAGCCAGCAGCTCGGCCTGAGCGTCATCGTGGTGCTGCACGACATCAATATGGCGGCACGTTACTGCGACCGCCTGATCGCCCTGCACAGCGGTCGCCTGCTCCTGGACGGCAGCCCGGCCGAACTGATGACGGATAGCAATCTGGAGGCCATCTATGGCCTGCCCATGCAGGTGCTCAGCCATCCGCAGGGCCAGCAACCCATCGCCGTGGTGGTCTGATGCGCTGGCTGTTCTGTGCGCTCGTCCTGCTGGCGGGCCTGGCCCAGGCCGATGCCCGTCAGCCGCGCATCGCGGTGATCGACTGGGGCCTGACCGAAACCCTGCTGGGCCTGGGCGTGGCACCGATCGCGGTGGCCCAGACCGAAGGTTATCGGCGCTGGGTACAAGCCCCCGAGCTGCCGACCTCGGTGGTCGATCTGGGCCTGCGGGTGGAGCCGAACCTGGAGTTGCTCAGCCAGCTCAAACCCGACATGATCCTGATCACCCCACAGTTCGCCACCAGCCGGCCGCAGCTGGAGCGCATCGCGCCGGTGCATATGCTGGCCATCTACACCCCGGAAGCCGAGGCCTATATCGGTGCTCAGCGGGTGACCCGCGAGCTGGCCGAACTGCTCGGTCGTGTGGCGCAGGGCGAGGCGATGATCGCGCGCATCGACGCCACGATGGCGCGGGTCAAACAGCGCCTGGCCTCGCGGGCATTGCCGCCTTTCTATGTGCTGACCTTCCTCGACGAACGTCATGTGCGCCTGTTCGGTAAGCAGAGCATCTACCAGGGCGTGCTGGATCGGGTCGGCCTGTGCAACGCCTGGAGCGGCCCGACCAACTACTGGGGCTTCAGCCAGCAGGGCATCGAGCGCCTGGCCGAAGAACCCGGCGCCGCCCTGCTCTACCTGGAGCCGATGCCGCCCGGCACCGCCGAGGGCCTGGCAGCCAGTGCCCTGTGGCAGCAGCTGCCGGCCGTGCGTGAGCAGCGCCTGTATGGCCTGCCGCCGGTATGGAGTTTCAACGGCCTGATGGCCGCCGAGCGTTTTGCCAACCTGCTGGAGGCGCGCCTGGCGCCGGAGATCGCGCCATGACCGACCTGCTGGCCCAGGGGCCGCTGCCCACCCGCGCGCGCTTCGGTTTCTCCCGCCACCCTGGCTGGCTGTGTGGCCTGCTTCTGGTCCTGTCCTTTGGCCTGGCGCTGAGCGATCTCGGCCGACGCCTGCCCCTTGGCGAGTGGCTGGCAGCCATGACCAGCCCTGCCGAGGGCGATATGGCGCAGCTGATCCTGCATTTCAGCTGGCTGCCGCGCCTGTGCATGGCTCTGCTCTGCGGCGCCGTGCTGGCCCTGGCCGGCACCCTGATGCAGCAGGTGTTGCGTAACCCGTTGGCCTCGCCAACCACGTTGGGCGTATCCAGCGGCGCCCAACTCGGCCTGCTGGTCGCCACGCTGTGGGCGCCCTGGGCGCTGGACTACGGCCGCGAGTGGATGGCCCTGGCCGGTGGCGGCCTGGCATCCCTGCTGGTGTTCGCCCTGGCCTGGCGCCGCGCCCTGGCGCCGCTGACGCTGATCCTCGCCGGCCTGGTGGTGACCCTCTACCTGAGCGCACTGAACGTCACCCTGATGCTGGTCCAGCAGCAGGATCTGAATGCCGTATTTATCTGGGGCTCCGGCTCGCTCAGCCAGAACAGCTGGAGCGGCGTGCAGTTCCTGTTGCCACGCCTGGCCGTCGGCCTGCTGCTCCTGCTGCCGCTGCTGCGCCCGCTGGCCCTGCTGGAACTGGACGACAGCGGGGTGAAGAGCCTGGGTGTGCCGCTGCGCTTTCTGCGCATCGTCAGCCTGACCCTGTCCGTGTACCTGGCCGCCTGTGTGGTCAGCGTGGTCGGCGTGATCGGCTTCATTGGTCTGGCTGCGCCTGCCCTGGTGCGCCTGCTCGGCGCGCGCAGCTTTGCCCAGCGCCTGATCTGGGCGCCGCTGCTCGGTGGCCTGCTGCTGTGCGTCACCGACCTGGGCATCCAGCGCCTGGCCGGCAACCTGGCCGAGCTGGTGCCGACCGGTGCCGCCACCGCCCTGCTCGGCGCGCCGCTACTGCTCTGGCTGCTGCCGCGCCTGCACCTGCCCGGCGGCCAGCCCCAGAGCGCTGCCGAGCACAGCTTCGCTCGCCATCCGTTCCCGGCCCGGCGCCTGCTGCCACTGCTGCTGGCATTGGCCACCGGCATCGTCCTGGCACTGGGCCTGGGGCGCGGACTGGAAGGATGGAGCTGGAACCTCGACGATGCCGCGCTGCTCGACTGGCGCTGGCCACGGGTAATGGCCGCAGCATCCGCGGGCTGCATGCTGGCGCTGGCCGGCTGCATGATCCAGCGCCTGACCGGCAACCCCATGTCCAGCCCCGAGGTGCTCGGCATCAGCGCCGGTGCCGCGTTGGGCCTGATCGCCCTGTTATTCCTGCTGCCCTTCTCCGGCCCGCTGGCGCAGCTGGCACTGGGCGGCCTGGGCGCCGGACTGACTCTGCTCCTGCTGCTCGGCCTGTCGCGCCGCTCCGGGTTCGCTCCGGAGAAGGTGCTACTGATCGGCATCAGCATCACCGCGCTGTTCGATGCCCTGCAGGTCATCCTGCTGGCGGGCGGTGACCCGCGCGGGCAGAACCTGCTCAGCTGGATGTCCGGCTCCACCTATTTCGTCGGTCCGCAGATGGCGCTGTGGGTCCTGGTCTGCAGCCTGGTTCTGCTGGCTGCTGCCCTGCCCTTCGGCCGCTGGCTGGAGCTGCTGCCGTTGGGTGAAGGTACGCCACGCGCCCTGGGGGTGCCGCTGGGCCGTGGCCGCCTGGTGCTGCTTCTGCTGGCGGCACTGCTGACCGCCGGCGCCACGCTGATCGTCGGGCCGCTGAGTTTTATCGGCCTGCTGGCGCCGCACCTGGCGCGCCTGCTCGGCCTGGCCCGCGCCGTACCGCAATTACTCGGTGCGGCGCTGCTCGGTGCTCTGGTGATGGTGGCGGCGGACTGGCTGGGACGCACCCTGCTGTTCCCCGCGCAGTTGCCGGCTGGGCTGCTGGCCTCACTGCTGGGTGGCGCCTACTTCATGCTGTGCCTGTATCGGCGCTGAAGACACCGGGCGCTATCGCGCCCGATGTCTGTAGCCCGGATGCAATCCGGCAAGCGAGTCGCCTGCATCCCGGATTGCGTCCGGGCTGCCTTTTAACTCGCGTACCCGATCAATCCAGTACGGCCACACCTTCTGCCGGCGGCTCTTCCAGCAGCGGGCAGTTGTCGCACATCGCCATGCCCAGCTCGTTGCGGATGCAGCACAGCTTGCGCTGGCGCCAGGGCGCGCAGCCCTCGCCCTGCGGCACGTAGCTGACCGGCTCGAATAGCGGGTTGCGGCTGCCATCCGGGCGCAGCTTGCTTTCCAGTATCTCGAAGCCCTGGGCCAACACCGGCTTGGGGAACGGCAGGCCGCCGAGCGTCGACATGAACCACTCGAAGTAATTGCCGGCGTTACTCCACAGCACCCGGGCGGCAATCTTGCGATGGGCGCGCAGGCCGTCGATGAAGGGCAGTAGATTGTCGTCCAGCAGCCCCGAGAAACGTTCGAAACCGTTGGCCGGCGCCGCGCTCCAGCGTTCGCCGGCGTGCGGCAGCTTGAAGGCCTCGGGCAGACCGTCGGCACCGACCACCACCTGGATTTCGTCGAACGCCAGCGGCAGGCGCCAGTTGAGGATCAGGCCGGCAGCCAGTACCGGCGGGATCAGGCGCAGGAAATAGTACTTCGACCACAGTGACAGCAGCGCCCGCCGGTCACCCTCGGCATGCTCCGGGGCGAAGCGCAGCATCTGCTCTTCCAGACGTCCGGCGCTGACAAACTCACGCCCGGACAGTGCCGGGCGTGGGTCATCCGCAAGGGTAAGGACATCGCGGTAATGGGCGAAAGGCCCTTGGAACAGCGGGGCAATGGCCGGGATCATCGGCCCCCCGCCTGGGTCAGGCACATGCGCTGGCGACTCCTGTCGATTGGCGGCGACGACTGTTGTCCAGCAGGGCGTCGACCACTTCCTGCGAGCGAATGGCAAGTACCGACAGCAGCGTGTCGCTCAGACCGTGACTGGCCTCGCAGCAGCCCTGCAGGTAGATGCCGGCGCTCATCTGCGGTTGGCAGCACAGACGATAATCGCGTTCCACGCCCTCGCCAAGGTGCGCCTGCAGGCCGCCAAGCAGGCGCTTGTAGCCATCACGGCGGTAGCCGGTGGCCAGAACCACCGCGTCGAACAGACGATCTTCGCGGCCTTCCGGGCCCTGCAGGGTCAGGCGCACACCTTCGGCCCCGGCCTGCACTGCCTCGATGCTGCGCTGCGGCAGCAGGCTGTGCGGCGCATGGCCGGTGACTTTCTGCTGGTACAGGCGATGGTAGATGCTCTCGATCAGGTCCAGGTTGACCACCGAATAGTTGGTCTGGGCATTGGCCTGCAGGAAGGCTTCACGCTCTTCCGGCGCCTGGCCGAAGACCACGTCGGTGTAGGCCGGATCGAAGATCTCGTTGACGAAGGGGCTGTCGTCGGCCGGACGCATGGCCTGGCTGCGCATCACCATGCTCACCTCGGCGGTCGGGAAGCACCCGCACAGATCGGTGAAGATCTCCGCGGCACTCTGCCCGGAGCCGATCACGGCGATCCGGCGTGGCTCGGCCACACCCTGGATACGCTCCAGGTATTGGGCCGAGTGGATCACCCGGCCATCCTCGCGCAGCGTGCGGAACATTTCCGGCACCGCCGGCTCACCGCCGATGCTGACCACCAGGTTGCGGGTGATGCGTGCGCGGGTGCGGCCATCGGCCAGGCGCGAGATCACCTTGACCCGACTGACCTCACCACCGTCCATGACCGGCTCGACGGCAATCACTTCCTCGCCGTAGTGCACGCGGTCGGCAAAGTGACCGGCGGCCCAGCCCAGGTAGTCGTTGTACTCCAGGCGCGAGGGAGTGAAGGTGCTGATGTTGATGAAGGCTTCCAGACGGCGCTTCTGATGCAGGTAATTGACGAAGGTGTAGCGGCTGGACGGATTGCGCAGCGTCGCGAGGTCCTTGAGGAAGGAAATCTGCATGCGACTGTCGTCCAGCAGCATGCCGCCATGCCACTCGAAAGCCTGTTTCTTCTCCAGGAAGCAATAGCGCAGGCCGTTCTCACGCACGCGGCGATCTTCTTCCAGGGCCACCGCGATGGCCAGGTTGGCGGGCCCGAAGCCCAGTCCGATGACGTCGTATTCCAGTGTTTCTATGCTCATGTCAGGCCCCGATCCTGTGGAGTGGCTCGTGTCTGGGGCGGACGCAGTAGGCATCCGCCTGCCCAACCTCATCAGTGGTTCACGGCCGCGCTCGGGCGCGGCTCTGTTGTTCTGTGGTCTCGCGGCAGATTGCCGCGAGCCTTGTTGCTCATGCCAGGTGGCAACGTTCGAAGAACACTTCGCGCGACTGCACCATGAGTGCAGCGCGCTTGTGCGGGAAATCGAACTCCTTGGCCTTGTGATAACCCTGCGCCTGCATGTGGCCGATCATCCGGGCGTTGTCCGCGCGGGGTTCGGCAACCACACGCTGAGTGCGTGGGTCATCGAGAAACAGGTAGTGGGTCAGTGCGCTCAGCCAGCTCGCCACCTTGTGCGGACCGCGATGACTCTCCTCACCCACCAGCATGTGGATGCCCCGATCGTAGTCGCCAACCTCGTAGAACGGCGCGATGCGGTCTTCCTTGGCCCAATAGGCCTCGTAGTAGGCGAAGGGTTGGTCGTCGAAACAACCGATCAGGGTCAGCACACGTGGGTCGCAAGCCAGCTCCTCGAGGTAACGGCGATGCTTGGCCAGATCGCCCTCCTCCTGCCAGAACGCCGCCACGCGGGCACTGTTCTGCCAGCGGTTGAAGCGCTCCAGGTCCTCGTCGATGTCCAGGGTGCGCAGGGAGATCCAGGCGCCCAGCGTGGCATCGAAACGCCGGTAGACCTCGCCCACCGGCTTGGGCGCGCGGCGAGGGTGACGACGGCCCGTCGGGTGCATGACCATCTGCTGCGGGTAGCCGGCACTGCCGGCAGTGCGCAGGAAAGGGCCCGGCAGCTGCCAGAACGACGAGCGTTCGATGCGCAGCTCGCTGCCCTCGGCAATCAGCAGACCGCTGGCCAGCAGGGCCGGCTCGACCGAGTCCAGCTGCAGGTGCACGGCCTGCAGCTGGGTGTCGTTGGCGAAGCACCAGTAGGCCAGCGCCCACAGCGCCTCGGCCTGCTCCTCGGCAGCCAGCTCCAACGGTACCAGCAGCCCATCCTGACGACGGGCGCGTAGCAGCGCGCGCTCGTCCAGGTGCAGGGCCAGGCTGGCGCCGTCGTCACGACCGAGCAGGCGCTGCCCGGTGGGCAGCGGCAGTTGTTGCAGCGGATTAGAAGTCATAACTCACACTGGCGATGACGTTGCGACGGTTGCCGTACCAGCAGTAGTAGTCACAGGCGGTGACGTACTCTTTGTCGGTCAGGTTGTTGGCGTTGAGCTGCAGGCGCACGTCCTGGATGCGATAGCTGATCATGGCGTCCAGCAGGGTGTAGGACGGCACTTCCAGGGTCTCGGTGTTGTCGCCATAGCTGGAGCTGGTGTGGCGTGCGCCGGCACCGAATTCCAGGCCGTCCAGCGCGCCACCGATGAACTGGTACTTGCCCCACAGCGAAGCCATTTCGTCGGCGACGTTGGCCGGCTTTTTGCCCTTCTCCGCCTCGACGGTGCTCTTGGTGGTCTCTGGGTCCAGCTTGGTGTAGCTGGCGATCAGGCTGATGTTCTCGGTGACATTGGCCTGGGCTTCCAGCTCAATGCCACGGCTACGAACCTCGCCCAACTGTGTGGGAACTCCATTGCGGTTTTTAGTGACGTTTTCCTGAGTCAGTTCAAAGGCGGCAGCGGTAAACATCGCATCCAGACCTTCCGGCTGGTACTTGATGCCGATTTCCTTTTGATCGCCTTCCTGCGGTTCGAACGGCTTACCGGTGACACGATTAATGTCGGTAACCGGCAGGAAGAACTCGGAGTAGCTGATGTAGGGCGTCAGGCCGTTGTCGAACACATAGGCCACACCACCGCTCCAGGTGAAGTCCTCGTCACGCACGTTGTGGCTGGCGCCCGTGGTGCGGTTGTCGAAGTCGGTGCGCGAGGTGTCGTAGCGACCGCCGAGCAGGAACACCCAGTTGTCGTACTTGAACTGCTCCTGCAGGTAGTAGCCCATCTGGTCGGCGCGGGTATCCTTGTCCTCAACGGCGAAATCACCAATAGGGGCGTCATTACCGACCGGGACAAAGCCGAAAAGAGGTGCATTGTTGCTTGGATTGAAGATATCCAGCGGGGGAATTACGCCAAAGTTCGGGTAGCCGTTGGGGCTGCGGTCGTTGATCTTCAGCTGCTGGTAGTCGGCACCCAGCAGCAGGGTGTTCTCCCAGCGGTCGCCGAACCAGTTGCCTAGCAGGCGGTTGTCCACCGACAGGTTGTCGGCCTTGCCGTCGTTGTAGGTCAGGCCACGGTTGATCACGCGATCGGTGAGGTTGCCGTAGTAGAACAGCTGGCGCAGTTCCAGCTCCATGTGGCCGTAGCGCAGGTTCTGCTGGAAGTCCCAGTTGTCGTTCAGACGGTGGTTCAGCTCGTAGCCCAGGGTGTACTGGTCGCGCTCGAAGGTCTCGTAGCTCGGGTCGCCCACGGCGGTGTCGGTGTCGATCTTGCCGTTCGGGTTGTGCTCGATGGTGCCGCTGGACGGCAGGAACTGCAGCTGGGGATCGGAACGATCCTTCTGCATGCTGGCCAGCAGCGTCAGCGAAGTGTCCTCGTTGAAGTTGATGGTCATCGAGGGGGCCAGCAGGATGCGCGCGGCATCGACGTCATCGACCTGGGTACCGGTATCGCGGCTCAGGGCCACCACGCGGTACAGCAGATTGCCTTCTTCATCCAGCTTGCCGCCGACATCGGCATTGATCTGCTTGCGGTCGAAGCTGCCGAACTGCACGCCCAATTCGTTACGGGCGTCGGCGGTCGGGCGCTTGCTCTGCAGGTTGATCAGGCCGCCGGGCGGCGTCTGGCCGTACAGCACCGAGGCCGCACCCTTGAGCACCTCGATGCGTTCGAGCATGTAGGGATCGATCTGCCAGCTGTAGAAAGCGCTGGAATAGATGCGCGAGCCGTCCATGAACAGGCCGTTGTTGGCCTGCTTGAAGCCGCGGATGATGAACCAGTCCTGCTTGTTGTCCTCGCCGTAGAAACCGGCCTGCACGCCACCGGAGTAGCGCAGCGCCTCGCTGATGGTCTGGACGTTGCGGTCCTTCATCTGCTCTTCGGTGACAACCGAGACCGAGCGCGGGGTTTCACTGAGCGGAGTATTGATCTTGGTGGCGCTGCGGCTGTTCTTGGCCACATAGCCCTGGTCCTCGCCGACCGGGCTGTCCAGTTCGCCACTGATATTGGTGGTTTCCAGCTGGATCGCTTCTTCAGCCTGCAGTCCCATGCTGAATGCACCCAGTGCGCAGGCCATGGCCAACGGCAGACGCGCCTTGGCGAACGGTATTCGGGCCAGGCTCTTCGCTTGCTGTTCCATCAATACTCCCCAATGAAATCAAATTAGAAGGATTCGCATTTGTGTAACTTGCCTGTACTAGACGTACGGGCCGGCAGAAAATTTACGAGCCCCTGACACTTTTCGTTTTCAGCCCAGCAAGGATGCAAGCTCGGCCAGCACCTGCGGATGGCGGACGATGCCCTGGTGATCGGTATCCACCAGGCGATGGCTGGCTGCGCTGCCCTGCACCTGCTCCAGGCCACGCTCCAGCAGCGCCGCGCGTCCGGCCGGCTGCGCCGCCCACCAGCAGTGCGGGCGCGCCTTCACCTTGGGAAGTGCGTAGCCGGCACACAAGCGGCGCATATGCTGCTCCAGCGCCCAGGCGAACAGCAGCTCTTCCAGGCTCTGGCGGGTCATGCCGTCCAGCGCCTGGCCGGCGAACCAGGCGTTGGCGACCTGCGGCCAGTCCAGCGGCTCCAGCTGTAGCAGCCGTTCGAACAGGCCATCCCAGGCCTTGGCGGGAAGCTCCGGCGCCAACAGCTGCAGATGCTCGACCAGCTTGGCTCGCGCCTGCGGATGGCGGGCGTCGTCGCCAGCGATCTCGGTGCCCGGCACATAGCAGTCGAGCAGGCCGAGTAAGGCCACCTCCGCGCCTCTTGCCTCCAGCCGCGCCGCCAGCTCCAGGGCCAGGCTGCCGCCCAGCGACCAGCCGACCAGGTGATACGGACCCTGCGGCTGCTGCTGGAGCAGCGCGGCCAGGTAGGCATCGGCCATCTCGGCCAGCGAAGCATCGCGCCAGGCCGGGTCGAGGAAGCTGCGGCACTGCAGGCCGAACACTTCGCGAACGCCGTCCAGACGTGCGGCCAGCGGCTGGTAGCCGGTGACCCGCCCGGTGACAGGGTGCGGGCAGAACAGCGGGGTTTTATCTGCCTGCTGACGGGTCAGGCGCAGCAAGGGCGACGGGCCCTGCACGGCCTGGCCGCGCGCCAGCTCCAGCAGGCCAAGCAGCTCCCGGCGATAGTCCGCAGCCAGGGATTCGATGGTTTCGCCGCGATACTGATTGGCCGCGTACTCCCAGGACAGCTGCAGTTGGCCATCGAATACCTGGCCGTTGACCGCCAGACGCGCCGCCAGCGGGTTGTCGGCCGCCACCGCCGCGCCACCGCCGGTGGCCGGACGGAACCAGTCCGCCGCCGCGCCGGCCTGATACTGGCCGAGGTAGTTGAAGATCACTTCGGCGGTCGGCAGCTCGGCAAGAGAAGCCTGCGCCTGCGTATCGCCCAGCCAACGCAGCACGCCATAGCCCTGCCCGCCATGCTCGATCTGCTCCAGCTGCTGCTGCACGCGCTGCAGTTGCAGCTGCGGATCATCCAGGTGCGGTAGCTGCAACGGATACAGGCTGGTGAACCAGCCGACCGTGCGCGTCAGATCATGGTCGCCGGCCAGCGCATCGCGGCCGTGGCCTTCGAGGTTGACCCGCAGGCCGGAGTGGCCGCTCCAACGGCACAGGGCGCGTGTCAGCGCGGTAAGCAACAACGCATCGATACGCACGCCCAGCTGCGCCGGAGCCTGCAGCAGGCGCTTGGTCTCGCCATCGTCGAAGGCCAAGCGCACTTCGCGCTTGTCGCCATGACTGACGCTGATGCCTTCGAGTTCGCGTGGCAGGGCCAGCGCCGGGCCGCTCAGGCGGCTGCACCAGGCATCCAGCTCGACCTGCGCCGCCGCACAGCGCGCCCACTGCTGCAGGGATTCGCTCCAGCCTTTGTAGGACAGGCTCTTGCCCGGCAGGCGCACGGTTTGCCCTGCTTCCAGCTGGCGGTAGGTCGCCAACAGGTCTTCCAGCAGGATGCGCCAGGACACCCCGTCCACCACCAGGTGATGGACGGCGAGCAACAGGCGGTCCGCCTTGCCCGCCTGGCGCAGGTGCAGGCCGCGCAGCAGTGGCCCTTGGGCCAGGTCCAGGCTGCGCTGGGCCTCGTTGCAAAGCACTTCGGCCTGCGCGTCGTCAGCCGCTTCGCGCTGCCAGAGCAGCATCTGATCGGCTTGTATCTCGCCGTAGTGCTGGGTCCAGCGACCGTCGCGCTGCTCGAAACGCAGGCGCAGTCCATCGTGATGCGCCACCAGTGCCTGCAGCGCCTGCTCCAGCAGGATCGGATCAAGCGGACGCAGCAGCTCCAGATTCAGCGCCTGGTTCCAGTGCGCCGGCTCCGCCTGATTCATAGCGAAGAAATGCGCCTGGATCGGCGCCAGCGGCAGTTCGCCGGTGACCGGTTCCTGCGCGATTTCCTCACCGGCAGCGCGGGCCGCGTGGGCCAGCTCGGCCAGGCGCGGGAACTGGAACAGCTCGCGCGGCGCCAGTTGCAGCCCCTGTTGGCGCACGCGGCTGACCACCTGCAAGGCGACGATGGAGTCGCCGCCCAGCTCGAAGAAGTGATCCTGGCGCCCTACCCGCTGCACACCCAGCACGTCGGCCCAGATGGCGGCGAGGATGCGCTCGTTATCGGTTTGCGGGGCCTCGTAGTCCTGGCTCTGCCAGGTCGGTTCCGGCAGCGCGGCGCGATCCAGCTTGCCGGCCGGGGTCAGCGGCAGTTTTTCCAGGGCGATGATCTGCGCGGGGACCATATAGTCCGGCAGTACCTTGGCCAGCTCGCCGCGTAGAGCATGGGTATCAGTGTTGTCGCGAGCGACGACATAACCCACCAGCTGCTTGCCGGTCGGTGTCTCGCGGGCGATCACCGCCGCCTCCTGTACGCCTTCAAGGGCCAGCAACTGGCTCTCGATCTCGCCCAGTTCGATACGGAAGCCGCGAATCTTCACCTGATGATCGACGCGACCGAGGTAATCCAGGGTGCCATCCGCACGCCAGCGCACCAGGTCGCCGGTGCGGTACATGCGCTCGCCGGCTGCGCCGAACGGATCGGGCAGGAAGCGCTCGGCGGTCAGCTCGGGGCGCTGGAAGTAGCCACGGGCCAGGCCGACTTCACCACCGATATACAGCTCGCCGGCCACGCCGATGGGCAGCAGGTTCAGTTCGGCATCGAGGACGTACAGGCTGCGCGGGCCAACCGGGTTGCCGATGGGGGCGTAGGCGGCTTCGAAACTGTCGCCCGGATAGGCTTCCCAGATCAGCGGGGTTACCACCGTCTCGGTTGGGCCGTAGCCGTTGATGATGCGCTGGGGCTGCAACACTTTCTGCAGGCGCTCATAGGTCTCGCGGGTAAAGGCTTCGCCACCCAGCGTCCAGGAACGTACCGGCAGTTTCAGATTCTGCGACTCGACCCAGTCCAGCAGCTGCTGGGCATAGCTCGGCGGCAGGCAGGAGATGGTCACGCCTTCATCGGCGATGACCTGGCAGGTTTTCTCCGCGCTCCACAGTTCCTGGTCGCGAATAACCAGGCGGCTGCCGAAGGCCAGCGGTACGGTCCAGCGCTCCAGGGCGCCGTCGAAGCTGATCGAAGCGAAGTGCAGTTCCACATCGTCCGGTGTCATCCCGTAGCGCTGGCCAATGGTCTGCACATGCATGGTCAGGCCAAGGTGGTTCACCGCCACGCCCTTGGGCTGGCCGGTGGAGCCGGAGGTGTAGATCAGGTAGGCCAGATTGAGCGGATGCAGCTGTACCGCTGGCGGCGAAGCTTCAAAGGCGCTCAGATCCAGCTGATCCAGATATAGCGGCTCGACGCTCTCGCCCAGCGGCAGGCGCTCGGCTAGGTCAGAGCTGGTGAGCAGCCACTGCAGCCCCGAGTCCTCGACCATGTAGCTGAGGCGCTCACGCGGGTAATCCGGATCCAGCGGCACAAAGGCCCCACCGGACTTCAGCACCGCCAGCATGGCTACGATCATCCCGTTGCCGCGTTCCAGCGACACGCCGACGCGGGACTCGGGCTGCACGCCTTGGGCCACCAGCAGATTGGCCAGGCGATTGGCGCGAGCTTCCAGCTCGGCGAAGGCAATGCGCTCACCACCATGCACCAAGGCGATGGCCTCAGGACGCAGACGCGCCTGCTCGGCGATCAGCTCGGGCAGCAGACGCGCCGCATCGAAGCCCTGGCGCGGGGTGTTCCATTCGGCCAGGCGCACCCGGTCGTCGACATCCAGCAGCTCCAGCTGTACCAGCGGCCGATCCGGTGCGGCGCTGACCTGTTCCAGCAGGCCCAGCAGGTGCGTAGCCATTTGCTGCATCTGCGCATCGTCGAGGCGCTCACGGGCCCAGGTCAGGGTCAGGCGCAGCTGGCCAGCGCTGTCTTCCAGACTGTCCAGAGCCAGGTCGAACAGTGCGTGCGGCACGCCCTGGGCCAGCGGTTCCAGGCGCAGGCCGGGCAGCTGCAGGGCGCCGAGGTCGCGCTTCTGGTGGTTGAACAGCACCTGGAACAGCGGTGTCTGGCCCAGGCTGCGCTCGGGCGCCAGGGCTTCCACCAGCTGGTCGAACGGCAGATCCTGCTGATCCTGGGCATCCAGGGCGTGGCGGCGCACCTCGGCCAGCAGCTTACGGAAACTCATGCCGGCATCGAACTCGGCGCGCAGCACCTGGGTATTGACGAAGAAGCCCACCAGCGGCGCGGTCTCGGCGCGCTGGCGATTGGCTACCGGCACGCCGACGCGGATATCACGCTGGTTGCTGTAGCGCGCCAAGAGCAGCTGGAAGGCGGCCAGCAGCAGCATGAATAGGGTCGCGCCCTCCTTCTGGGCCAGGTGGCGCAGGCGCTCGGCCAGGGCTGGCGGCACCGCGACAGCCTGGCGCGCGGCGTGCCGCTGGCCACTCGCATCCAGTTTGTAGGGCAAGGCCAGCACCGGTTGCTCTTGGCCTAAGCGTTCACGCCAGTAGCCGAGCTGGCGCTCGCGCTCACCGGCCTCCAGCCAGGCGCGCTGCCACTGGGCGTAGTCGGCGTACTGGATCGGCAGCTCGGCCAGTTGCGGCGCCTGCCCCTGGCGCAGCGCGGCATAGGCGCGGCCCAGTTCCTCGGCGAACACGCCGATCGACCAGCCGTCGGAGACGATGTGGTGGCAGACGATCTGCAAGCGCCAGCGCTGCTCGTCCAGACGCAGCAGCTGCACGCGCAGCAGCGGCCCTGCGACCAGGTCGAAGGCTCGTGCCGCATGGGCATCGGCCAGGGTCTGCACGGCTTCGGTCTCGCCGCGCAGATCGCGTTCCTCCAGTGTCAGCGGGCCCGGAGGATCGATACGCTGGCACAGCTGGCCCGCATGCTCGTAGAAGCGTGTACGCAGCGCCTCATGGCGCTCGACAATCAACTCCAGAGCCGCCAACAGCGCGGCGCGATCCAACTCCCCCTCCAGCGCGAAGGCGCCGACCATGTGGTAGGCGCTGCTGTCCGGCTCCAGCTGGGCCACCAGCCACAGGCGCTGCTGGGCATGCGAGGCTGGCAGATGCTCGCCACGGGTTGCCGGCACCAGCGGCAGACGGTCGAAGCGTATGCCCTTGCTGGCCAGCAGTTCGAGGAAACGCTTCTGTTCTGCTGGCCCTAAGGCGAGGAAACGCCGCGCCAGGGCGGCCTTGTCGATGGGCGCGGTCACAGGGCCTCCAGTTCGTCGAGCAGCGCGGCCATGTCGCGCAGGTCTTGGTCTTCTTCCTCGGCAGCGGCCGGAGCCTGACCATCGAGGTTGGCGGCAAGGGCCGCCAGGTTCTCCGCCTCGAAGAAGGCGCGCAGCGGCAGTTCCAGCCCCAGGCGCTGGCGCAGCAGGGCCACGGCCTGGGTAGCCAGCAGTGAATGCCCGCCGAGTTCGAAGAAGTTGTCGTCGAGGCCGACCTGGGCGACCTCCAGCACCTCCTGCCAGATAGCCGCCAGGGCGATCTCCCGTTCGCCCTGTGGCGCCCGGTAAACCCGCGCCTGCCACACCGGCTCGGGCAGCGCACGACGCTCCAGCTTGCCGTTGGGCGACAGCGGCATACGGTCGAGGCGCATCAGGATCGACGGCACCATATGCTCGGGCAGCTCGACCTTGAGCGCGGCCTTGATCCCGGCCAGCCAGGCGGACTCATCCGCCGGCAGCGGATCGGCCACCAGGTAGCCGACCAGCTGCTTGCCGATCTGGCTGTCGCGGGCTACCACCACGGCCTCGGCGACGCCCGGCTGGGCACCGAGCTGGGCTTCGATCTCGCCCAGTTCGACGCGGAAGCCGCGGATCTTCACCTGATGGTCGATGCGCCCCAGATAGTCGATGGCGCCGTCGGCACGCCAGCGCACCAGGTCGCCGGTGCGGTACATGCGTCCGCCCTCGCGGCTGAACGGATCGGGCAGGAAGCGCTCGGCGGTCAGTTCTGGACGGCGGTGGTAGCCGCGCGCCAGGCCGATGCCGGCGATGTACAGCTCGCCGGGCACACCCTGCGGCACCGGGTTGAGCTGGGCATCGAGGATATGCAGGCGCAGGTTGGCGATCGGCCGGCCGATTGGCACGGCGTGGCGCCCCTCCTCCACGCACGTCCAGTGGCTGACGTCGATAGCCGCTTCGGTCGGACCGTACAGGTTGTACAGGCCAGCCTGTGGCAGGCGCTGGAAAGTGCGCACCTGCAGCTCCGCCGGCAGCGCCTCGCCGCTGCAGATGACGCGGGTCAGGCTCTGGCACTGCTCCACGTCCGGATGCAGGAGGAAGGCCTGCAGCATGGAGGGTACGAAGTGCAGCGTACTGACCTTGTGGCGCTGGATCAGCTCTACCAGCTTCTGCGGGTCGCGATGGTCGCCCGGCGCGGCCACCGCCAGGCAGGCGCCGGTGACCAGCGGCCAGAAGAACTCCCACACCGAGACGTCGAAGCTGAACGGAGTTTTCTGCAGCACCACGTCGCCAGCGCCCAGCTGATAGGCCTCCTGCATCCACAGAATGCGGTTGGCCAGGGCCTCGTGGCTGTTGCCGGCGCCCTTGGGCTTGCCGGTGGAGCCGGAGGTGTAGATGACGTAGGCCAGATCGTTGCCCTGCAGGCTGACTGCCGGCGGCGTGACCGGCTCGGCACTGCAGTCTTCGCGATCCAGGCCCAGGGCCTTGAGCCCGGCCGGCAGCGGCAGGCGCTCGACCAGCGCGCTGTGCGACAACAGCAGGTCGACGCCGGAATCCTCCAGCAGATAGGCCAGGCGTTCCAGCGGGTATTCCGGGTCGAGCGGCACGTAAGCACCGCCGGCGCGGACGATGGCATGCAGGCCGATCACCAGCTCCAGCGAGCGCTCCAGGCTGATACCGACCAGACTGCCGCGCTGCACGCCAAGGCTGCGCAGACGGTTGGCCAGCTGGTTGATACGTTGCTCCAGCTCGACGTAGCTCAGCGTTTGTTCGCCGAACACCAGGGCCGGTGCCTGCGGCGTGCGCGCGGCCTGCTGGCTGATGCGCTCACTGAGGTTGACCTGCGGCCCGTAGTCCTTGGCCGTGTCGTTCCAGGTGGCGAGCTGCGCCTGCTCGTCTTCCTCCAGCAACGGCAGCAGGCCGATGGGCTGACTCGGGTCGGCGCAGATGCCTTCCAGCAGCCGAACAAAATGCCGTGCCAGGCGGGCGACGGTGCGCGCCTCGAACAGCTCGGCGGCGTAGCTGACGAAACCGCTGAGGCTGCCATCGGCCGCCTCCTCGGTATCCAGCGCCAGGTCGAACTGCGCGCCGGCGGCGCCCGGGTCATGCGGTTGCACGCGCAGGCCCGGCAGGCAGCCGAGGGCGCTGAAGTCCACCTGCTGATGGTTGAATGCCACTTGGAACAGCGGGTGATGACTCAGGCTGCGGGTCGGTTGCAGGGCCTCCACCAACTGGTCGAAGGGTAATTCCTGGTTGGCCAGGGCATCACGGCTGGCCTGGGCCAGTTCGCCGAGCAGCTCGCGGAAGGGTTTAAGCCCCGCCGGCTCGCCGCGCAGCACCAGGGTGTTGATGAAGCAACCGAGCACGCCGTCCATTTCCGCCAGGCTACGCCCGGCCACCGGTACGCCGACGCGGATATCTTCCTGGCCGCTGTAGCGGTGCAGCAAGGTCTGCCAGGCCGCCAACAACAGGCCGAACAGTGTGCTTCCCTCACGCTGGGCCAAAGCGCGCAGTTGCGCGGTGAGCAACGGCGACAGCTCGAAGCGCCAACGCAGGCCCTGGCGCGCCCCCTGAGCCGGGCGTGGATGGTCGGTGGGCAACTCCAGCAGCGGCTGGTGTTCACCCAGGCGCGCCTTCCAGTAATCCAGTTGGCGCGTGGCCTCGCTGGACTGCAGCCAGTCGCGCTGCCACTGGGCATAGTCGGCGTACTGCAGCGGCAGCGGCGCGAACTGCGCGGTACGACCCTCGGCGAACGCCGCGTAGGCGGCGGCGAACTCGCCGATGAAACGCTGCATCGACCAGCCATCGGAGACGATGTGGTGCTGGACCAGCAGCAGGCGGTACTCCTGATCGGCCAGGCGCAGCACGCTCACCCGCAGTAGCGGCTCGGAAGCCAGGTTGAACGGGCGCGTGAGCAGCTTCTGCGCATAATCGCGCGCCTCGATTTCACGCTCACTGGCCGGCAGTTCACGCAGGTCGAACCAGTCGATGCGCTGGCCCTGCGGCGCCAGAATGCGCTGGCGCGCCTCGCCACCCACCTCGACAAAGCGCGTACGCAGCGCCTCGTGGCGCGCTTCCAACTGGTCGAAAGCGGCCTGCAGCGCCTGGCGGTCCAGACGCCCCTGCAGGTCGAGGCCTGCCGGCATGTGGTAGGCGCCGTTGCTCGGGTCCAGACGGTTGAGGAACCACAGGCGATGCTGGGCATGCGAGAGCGGCAGGTCGCCGCCCCGCGGCAGCGCGCGCAGCACCGGTGCATCGACGGCTTCGCGTTGCAGGGCAGCCGCACAGTCGGCCAGGCGGCTCTGCTCGAACAGCGCCTTGAGCGGCAACTGCAGGCCCTGCTGGCGGATGCGGCTGACCACCTTGAGCGCGACGATGGAGTCGCCGCCCAGCTCGAAGAAATGGTCCTGGCGCCCTACCCGCTCCGCACCCAGCACCTCGGCCCAGATGGCGGCAAGGATGCGTTCGTTATCGGTCTGCGGGGCTTCGTAGTCATGGCTTTGCCAGGTCGGTTCCGGCAGCGCAGCGCGATCCAGCTTGCCGGCCGGGGTCAGCGGCAGTTTTTCCAGGGCGATGATCTGCGCGGGGACCATATAGTCCGGAAGTACCTTGGCCAGCTCGGCTCTTAGCTCCCTCTCCCCTTGGGAGAGGGCTGGGGCGGCCGGCGTACCGGTGAGGGGCTCGGTGTGCAACTCAAACTCAGCGTGCAGCTCGGAATCTCCCTCACCCCCGTCCCCTCTCCCGGAGGGAGAGGGGTGTTTCAGTACGACATAGCCCACCAGCTGTTTGCCGGTTGGCGTCTCGCGGGCGATCACCGCCGCTTCCTGTGCGCCTTCGAGGGCCAACAGCTGGCTCTCGATCTCGCCCAGTTCGATACGGAAGCCACGGATCTTCACCTGATGATCGACGCGACCGAGGTAATCCAGGGTGCCATCCGCACGCCAGCGCACCAGGTCGCCGGTGCGGTACATGCGCTCACCAGCGGCGCCGAACGGATCAGGCAGGAAGCGCTCGGCGGTCAACTCGGGACGCTGGAAGTAGCCACGGGCCAGGCCGACTTCACCGCCGATATACAGCTCACCGGCCACGCCGATGGGCAGCAGATTCAGCTCGGCATCCAGCACATAGAGGCTGCGCGGGCCGACCGGGTTGCCGATGGGCGCATAGGCCGCCTCGAAGGAGTCGCCGGGGAAGGCTTCCCAGATCAGCGGGGTCACCACCGTCTCGGTCGGGCCGTAGCCGTTGATGATGCGCTGCGGCTGCAGCACTTTCTGCAGGCGCTCGTAGGTTTCGCGGGTAAAGGCCTCGCCACCCAGGGTCCAGGAGCGCACCGGCAGTTGCAGGCCTTGCGATTCGACCCAATCCAATAGCTGCTGGGCATAGCTCGGCGGCAGGCAGGAAATGGTCACGCCTTCGTCGGCAATCACCTGGCAGGTCTTCTCCGCACTCCACAGTTCCTGATCGCGAATCACCAGGCGGCTGCCGAAGGCCAGCGGCACCGTCCAGCGCTCCAGGGCCCCGTCGAAGCTGATCGAGGCGAAATGCAGCTCCACATCATCCGGGGTCATGCCGTAGCGCTGGCCGATGGTCTGCACATGCATGGTCAGACCGAGGTGATTCACCGCCACGCCCTTGGGCTGGCCGGTGGAGCCGGAGGTGTAGATCAGGTAGGCCAGATTCAGCGGATGGAGCTGTACCTCAGGCGCTGACGAATCAAACGCGGACAGATCCAGCTGATCCAGATACAGCGGTTCAACCGAAGAGGACAGCGGCAGGCGCTCGGTCAGATCGGACGAGGTGATCAGCCACTGCAGGCCCGAGTCCTCGACCATGTAGTTGAGGCGCTCACGCGGATAGTCCGGATCGAGCGGCACAAAAGCACCACCGGATTTCAGCACCGCCAGCATGGCCACGATCATCGCGTTGCCGCGTTCCAGCGAGACGCCGACACGCGACTCCGGCTGTACGCCGTGGGAAACCAAAAGATTGGCCAGTTGGTTGGAGCGAGACTCCAGCTCGGCGAAGGCAATCCGCTCACCGCCATGCACCAGGGCGATGGCCTCAGGACGCAGGCGGGCCTGTTCGGCGATCAGCGCGGGCAGCAGGCGTGCGGCATCGAAGGCCTGGCGCGGAGTGTTCCACTGGGCCAGACGTGCCTGCTCATCGGCGGAACTCAGTTGCAGGCTGCCCAGCGCACGCGCTGGGTCGCCGCAGACCTGCGCCAGGGCCTGGCGCAGCAACGCCTCGACCTGGGCGATGCCGTCGGCATCGAAATGCGCACGGTCGTAGGCCAGCAACAGCTCCAGGCGGCTGCCCGGCAGCACGGCCAGGGTCATCGGGTAATGGGTGAACTCGTGGCTCTGCGGCAGGCCCAAGCGCAGCTCGCCACGCTCGGCCTGCTTGAGGGCCTCGCCCAGCGGGTAGTTCTCGAATACCAACAGGCTGTCGAACAGCGCCTCGCCGGCGCTGCCGACCCAGCGCTGGATATCGTGCAGCGGGCTGTGCTCGTGCTCGCGCAGCTGCAGGTTCTGCACCTGCAGCGCGGCCAGCCAGTCGCCCAGCAGCTGCTCGGCCGGCAGTTGCACGGCAACGGGAAGGCTGTTGATAAACAGGCCAAGCATCTGCTCGCTGCCGGCCAGCTCGGTGGGGCGTCCGGCCACGGTGGCGCCGAAGCACAGGCTGCGCTTGCCGGTCAGGCGCGCCAGCAGCAAGGCCCAGGCGGCCTGTACCAGGGTGTTGAGGGTCAGGCCGTGACGTTGGGCGAAGCTGCGAATCCGTTGTTCGGTGGCGCTATCGAGTGGCAGCGGATGACGAGCATGGCCCTGCCCCGGTGTGCGGCACGGTAGGCAGCCGGCGATGCGGGTGGCGCCCTCCAGCGGGGCCAGCTGTTCACGCCAGAAGGCTTGCTCGGTCGCCGCATCCTGGCCATCGAGCCAGTGGATATAGTCACGGAACTGGCCGCCCGGCGCCGGCAGGCGGTCGCCGTGGTAGAGGGCCAGGACTTCGGCGAACAGCAGGCCGTTGCTCCAGCCGTCCAGCAGCAGGTGGTGCAGGGTCCAGACCAGCACGAAGTCGCCGGCGCCGCGCTGGATCAGCGCCAGGCGCAGTAGCGGCGCCTGGTCGAGGGCAAAGCCGCGCTCACGCTCGGCGCTGCAGAAGGCCTGCAGCTGCGCCTCGAAATCGGCAACGCCGCGCCAGTCGAGATCCTGCCAGTCCAGCTCGACCTCGGCCTGCACCAGTTGCAGCGGGCGCTCGCCCAGCAGGAAGCGGCTGCGCAGCACACCGTGGCGCGCCAGCACCTGGCGCCAGGCATTCTGCAGACGCTGCGGATCGAGGCCGGTGAACGGCAGCAGCAACTGGCTGACATAGCTGCCGGCACCTTCCAGCTGGCTGTGGAACAGCAGGCCCTGCTGCAGCGGCGACAGCGGGTGGATGTCTTCCACGCCGGCCAGTGCATCCAGCTCGACCTGACTCAGACCGGCCAGCGGCACATCGCTGGGCGTCAGCCGTGGCGAGACCTTGGCACAATGCTGGGCGATGCTGTGCAACTCATCCTGCAGGCGTGCGACCAGGCCCTCCAGGGTGGTGCGCGCCAGCTGCGCAGGGTTGAAGTCGATGTGCAGCTGCAGGGCACCGCCACGCTGCTCGGCGTTGATGACCAATGGAGCATCCATGGGCGCATCGGCTTCGCGCCACAGGCCGCCTTCGCGCAGACGCAAGCCGCCCTCGCCCTCTTCGAACTGGCCCAGGTAGTTGAACAGCAGTTGCGGGGCGCGCTCGGTCAATTGGCCTTGCTGGGCCAGTAGACCAAAGCCCAGGCCCAGATCGGGCACGGCGCGCAGCTGCTCCTTGATCGCCTTGAGGCTGGCAGCCATCTCGGTCTCGGGCTGCAGGCGCATGGGGTAGAGGCTGGTGAACCAGCCGACGCTGCGCGACAGGTCGATATCCTCGAACAGCGGCGCGCGGCCATGGCTCTCCAGGTGCAGGGTCAGCGCCGGCTGCTCGCTCCAGGCGCAGAGCACGCGGCTGAGGGCAGTCAGCAGCAGTTCGTCGGCACGCAGGCGATAGGCCCGCTGGCCGGCCTGCAGCAGCTCGCGGGTGAAGGCGGCATCCAGGCTCAGCTCGATGCGCTCGCGAGTGCCTTCGCTGCCGGATTCCTGGCTCAGTAACGGCAGCTCGCCACCGGCAACCTGCTGGGCCTGCCAGTACGGCAATTGGGCCTCGGCTTTCCAGCCCGCCAGGCGCTCGCCCCAGGTCTTGAAGGCGCTGGTCTTGGCCGGCAGCTGCACTGCCAGGCCGCTGGCCAGTTGCAGGCAGGCACGCTGCAGGTCTTCCAGCAGTACGCGCCAGGACACGCCATCGACCACCAGATGGTGTATGGACAGCAGCAGGCGATCAGCCTGGCCTGGCTGGGTGAGATAGAGACCGCGCAGTTGTGCGGCGCTGGCCGGGTCGATGCTGCGCTGGGCGGCATCGTAGTGCGGCTGCGGGTCTTCGCTGATAGCCAGTTCGACCCGTTGCAGCAGAGGACCCGCTATTTCGGCGGCATGTACCTGGCGCCACTGACCATCACGCGGTTCAAAGCGCAGCCGCAGGGCGTCGTGATGCTGAACCAGGGCTTGCAGCGCCTGTTCCAGCTGGCCGGCCGACAGCGGCTCGGCCAGCTCCAGCAGCAGGTACTGGTTGCACGGCGCCAGGCCTTCACGTGCCAACAGACGGGCCTGGATCGGCAGCAACGGTGCGGTGCCGGTCACCGGCCCCTGCTCGGCCAGCGGGGCGGCCACAAGGCGGGCGACTCCGGCCAGCTGTGCCAGGGTCTGCTGCTGGAACAGGTCCTTGGGCGTCAGGCCCAGTCCCTGCTGGCGTGCACGACTGACCACCTGCAAGGCGACGATGGAATCGCCCCCCAGCTCGAAGAAATGATCCTGGCGCCCTACCCGCTCCACACCCAGTACGTCGGCCCAGATGGCGGCGAGGATGCGCTCGTTATCGGTTTGCGGGGCCTCGTAGTCCTGGCTCTGCCAGGTCGGTTCCGGCAGCGCGGCGCGATCCAGCTTGCCGGCCGGGGTCAGCGGCAGTTTTTCCAGGGCGATGATCTGCGCGGGGACCATATAGTCCGGCAGGACTTTGGCAAGCTCTGTGCGCAGCTCCCTCTCGGAGAGGGCTGGGCCGGCCGGCGTACCGGTGAGGGATTCACCGTGTAGCTCGGAATCTCCCTCACCCCCGTCCCCTCTCGCGGAGGGAGAGGGGTGTTTGGCTACCACATAGCCCACCAGCTGCTTGCCGGTCGGCGTCTCACGGGCGATGACCGCCGCTTCCTGCACGCCATCGAGTGCCAGCAGCTGGCTCTCGATCTCGCCCAGCTCGATGCGGAAGCCACGGATCTTCACCTGATGGTCGACGCGACCCAGGTAATCCAGGGTACCGTCTTCGCGCCAGCGCACCAGGTCGCCGGTGCGGTACATGCGCTCGCCGGCGGCGCCGAACGGGTCAGGCAGGAAGCGCTCGGCAGTCAGCTCCGGACGCTGGAAGTAGCCGCGGGCCAGGCCGACTTCACCGCCGATATACAGCTCCCCCGCCACACCGATGGGCAGCAGGTTCAGATCGGCATCCAGCACATACAGGCTGCGTGGGCCGACCGGATTGCCGATGGGGGCGTAGGCCGCCTCGAAACTGTCGCCCGGATAGGCTTCCCAGATCAGCGGGGTCACCACCGTCTCGGTCGGGCCATAGCCGTTGATGATCCGTTGCGGCTGCAGCACCTTCTGCAGGCGCTCGTAGGTTTCGCGGGTAAAGGCTTCACCACCCAGGGTCCAGGAGCGGACCGGCAGATGCAGGCCTTGCGATTCGACCCAGTCCAGCAGCTGCTGGGCATAGCTCGGCGGTAGGCAGGAAATGGTCACGCCTTCGGCGGCGATCACCTGGCAGGTCTTCTCCGCGCTCCACAGTTCCTGGTCACGGATCACCAGGCGGCTGCCGAAGGCCAAGGGCACCGTCCAGCGCTCCAGGGCGCCGTCGAAGCTGATCGAGGCGAAGTGCAGCTCGACATCATCCGGGGTCATGCCGTAGCGCTGGCCGATGGTCTGCACATGCATGCTCAGGCCGAGGTGGTTCACCGCCACGCCTTTCGGCTGGCCGGTGGAACCGGAGGTGTAGATCAGGTAAGCCAGATTCAGCGGATGCAGCTGTACCGCAGGCGCTGACGAATCAAACGCAGACAGATCCAGCTGATCCAGATACAGCGGCTCGACGCCCTCACCCAGCGGCAGACGCTCGGCCAGATCGGAGCTGGTGATCAGCCAGTTCAGCCCAGAGTCCTCGACCATGTAGGACAGGCGCTCGCGTGGATAGTCCGGATCCAGCGGCACAAAGGCACCGCCGGATTTCAGCACCGCCAGCATGGCGATAATCATCCCGTTGCCGCGCTCCAGCGACACACCGACGCGGGACTCCGGACGCACGCCACGGGCGGCCAGCAGCTGGGCCAGGCGATTGGCGCGGTCCTCCAGTTCGGAGAACGAAATACGCTCGGCACCATGCACCAGGGTAATGGCCTCGGGGCGCAGACGTGCCTGCTCGGCGATCAGCCCAGGCAGCAGGCGCGCGGCATCGAAGGACTGGCGCGGACTATTCCAGTCGGCCAGCAAGCGACGCTCACCACTGCTGACCAGCTCCAGCTCGCCCAGCGCGGCCTGCGGCGAGGCGGCGAAGCCGTCGAGCACCTCAAGGAAGCCGCCGATCAGACGTTCGATGCTGCTTTCGGTGAACAGGTCGACGGCGTAGGCGAAATTGATCGACAACTGGTCGCCCTTGTCGCGCACCGCGTCCAGGGCCAGGTCAAAGGGAATCTGGCTGGACGGCACCTCGTCCAGCGCGGTCTCGATGCCCGGCAGCCAGTTGGCCGCCAGCGGGTGCTGGCGCCGGTAGTTGAAGGCCACCTGGAACAGCGGCTGCTGGCCGAGGCTGCGGCTCGGCGCGAGTTCTTCCACCAGACGCTCGAAGGGCATCTCCTGATGGGCCTGGGCCTCTTTCAGGCCGGCGCGGGTCTGCTCCAGCCACTTGGCTACCGACAGCTCGGGGCGCGGCTCGGCCTTGAGCACCAGGGTGTTGACGAAGAAACCGACCAGGCGCTCGAAGCCCTTGGCGCGGCCCGCCACCGGCACGCCGATGCGTACTTCGCGCTGGCCGGACAGGCGCGCCAGCTGCAGCTGCAGGGCCGCCAGCAACACGGTGAACAGGGTTGCGCCATTGGCCTTGGCCAGGTCGCTGAGACGCGCCACCAGCGCCGGCTCGACCTGCAGCGTGCGGTAGGCGGCACGGCGTGCGGCCTGGGCGTTGTGCGGGAAGTCCGGGGTCAGGCTCAGTGGCGGCTGCTCGCCGCCCAGGCGCTCGCGCCAGAAGGTCATTTGCCGGGTGCCGGCCTCGCTATCCAGCCACTCGCGCTGGCCCACGGCATATTCGCTGTATTGCAGCGGTTGCGGGGTCATGAACGGCTGGCGGTTCTGCTGGCGGGCACGATAGAACTCGGCCATCTCCTCGACCATCACCCGCACCGACCAGGCGTCGGAGATGATGTGGTGCATGCCCACGGCCAGGGCGTGGCTGTTTTCGCCGAGCCGATACAAGACGCAGCGCACCAGCGGGCCACGGGTCAGGTCGTAGTCGGCCTCTATAAAGTCGCGAGCCAATGCCTCGACGCGTTCGCTACCCAGCGACAGGTCGATGATCTCCAGCGGCATCGGGCCGGCCGGCAGCACGGCCTGCTGGGCCAGGCCATCCTGTTCACGGAATACGGTGCGCAGCGCGGCGTGGCGTGAATACACCTGGTCCAGGCCATGACGCAGGCTGTCCAGGTCCAGCGCCCCGTCGAAACGCAGCAAGCCGCCGATGTTGTAGGCGCTGCTGCCGCTTTCCAGGCGGCTGAAGAACCACAGCCGCTGCTGGGCGAAGGACAGCGGCGCCCATTGCAGGGCAATGATGCTCGGGACAGGTGCGTTCATGGCAGAACCTCGCAAAGAGTGGCTAGGCGCCCAGTGGCACGCCAGCCGCCTCGCGCCGCAGCAGGCGCGAGGCATGGAATTCGATCAGGGACAGCAGTTCTTCTTCCTGGGGGCGCAGGTAGGCGTGATCGCCATCCAGCCATTCCAGGGTGAAGGTGCCGGAGGTTTCGCGGCGCCAGGCGCGCAGGTCGTCCTCGCTCAGGCAGTCGCGCCGCGCGCCCAGCACATGCAGGGCGCAGGGCAAAGGCGCACGGCGCTGGTAGCGGTAGCTCTCGGCCAGGGCAAAGTCGCTGCGCAGCACCGGCAACAGTTCGCGACGGAACAGCGGGTCGGCCAGCAGCTCGCGTGGCAAGCGGGCGAAGCCATCGAGGCCGGCGAACAGCTCGCCATCGCTGCGTGTGGTCATGCGCGGCGCCTGCAGGCGTCGCGAGGGCGCACGCGAGGCCGAGGCGAACAACGCCAGCGGCGCCTCATGCCCCTCGCCGATCAGCGCCTGGGCCAGCTCGAAGGCGAGCATTGCGCCCAGGCTGTGCCCCCACAGCAGGTACGGACCGCTGCATTCGCGCGACCAGGCCTGCCTCAGGTCGGCCAGCAGCGCCGGCAGGTCCTGGCACAGCGGCTCACCCTCGCGGGCGCCGCGACCTGGCAACTCCAGCGGGCAGACTTCCAGCCAACGCGGCAGGCGCTTGCGCCAGCGTGCGTAGGGCATGGCGCTGGCGCCGGCATGAGCCAGGCAGAACAGCTGCATCAGGCGTCCATGGCCTCGCGCAGGCTGCGCGGACGCATGTCGGTCCAGACGCTGGCGATGTACGCCAGGCAGGTCGCCTTGTCGCCGCGCACGCCGTCTTCCTTCCAGCCGGCCGGCACGGCCTTGTAGGCCGGCCAGATGGCGTACTGCTGCTCGTCGTTGACCACGACCAGGAAGATGGTTTGCGGGTTGTCCAGGCTCATGGGGTATCCCTCGTTCAAAGTGGCACGTTTTAAAGACGCACAAAGATGCGAATAATTTTCACTTAATTCGATTTCGCGGACATGACAGTGCTCTCACCCCCATTGCTGAGGGCCGAGACACATGCGTTCAGGCCGGGATTGAGCCGCCGATCTCGCGCACCGCGTCCTGGGTGGCGCGGTCGCGGGCTTCGCCGGTGAGTTCGCTGAGGCGACCGCCATCCATCTTCAGCAGACGGTCGGCCTGGTCGAAGTAGTGGTCGTCATGGGTGATGGCCAGGACGGTCTTGCCGGCGGCCTTCAGCTGCGGCAGCAGCTCGCGGTAGAACAGACGGCGGAACAGCGGGTCCTGGTCGGCGGCCCATTCGTCGAGGATGAGGATGTCGCGCCCTTCCAGCATCGCCAGCATCAGCGCCAGACGCTTGCGCTGGCCTTGGGAGAAGCGCGTGTCAGCCAGTCGCCCCTTGGCGAAGCGCACCTTGTGACGTAGACGCAGGCGCTCCAGCCATTGCCCGACCAGCGACTCCTCGACTTCGGCACCGGCCGGGCCGAGCAGGCGGGCGAACAGGTGGAAGTCGGTGTAGACGCTGGCGAACAGCTGGCGATACGCCTGCCACTCATGGGGTTGCAGCACGCGGCCATCCAGCTTTATCTCACCGGCGGCCGGGCGATGCAGCCCGGTGAGCAGGCGCGCCAGGGTCGACTTGCCGCTGCCGTTGCCGCCCACCAGAAACACCAGTTCGCCACGACGCAGCTCCAGGTCGATGGGGCCGACATCGAAGCCGGCCTCGTCTCCCTCGCCCGGATAACGGTATTCGACACCGGCCAGCTGCAGGCTCTGCCATTCGCCGAGGCTTTCGACCGCGGCGATTTCGGCGGTTTCCGGCGCCAACTCGAGGGTCTCCAGCTTGTCCAGCGAGATGCGCGCGGCCAGCAGGCTGGGCAGTGCGGCGACGGTGGCAACCATGGGCGCGCGCAGGAACAGCACGGTCAGGGCAAAGGTCGCGGCCACCTCGCCGGAGGCCCAGCCCAGGCCGCTGGCGCAGAAGAACACCAGGCCGATGCTACCCAGCACCATGGCGTTGGCCCAGTTGCCGGCCAGGCCGTTGAAGATGTCGGCGCGGGTGACGTTGTCGCGGTAGGCGCGGGCGTCGCGGTCGAACTCCTCGTCATACAGCAGGCGCGCGCGGTCGCGGTTGAGCGCCAGCTCCTTGCGGCCGTCGATGATCGCCTGATAGTCCTGATACAGATGGTCCTCGGCCTCGCGCAGCAGGCGGATGTGCTGGTTGACCTTGCCGACGAAGAACCAGCCCACCAGCAGGGTCAGGCCAAGCCAGCCAGCGGTGACAGCGAACAGCGCTGGCGACAGCCAGGCCAGGTAGGTGAAGGCGGCGATGCTGAGGATCAGGCCGTAGGTCAGCTCCGGCAGGTAGACGAAGGCAATGGTGATGTTGCGGATGTCACTGGACAGGCTGGCGAGGATGCGAGCGCCGCCGATCTGCTCCAGGCGCTCGATATCGGTGTCCAGCACGCGCCGCACCAGGCTGCGGCGCAGGCGGTAGACGAAGCGGTGCCCCAGGGTGTGCAGGGCCACCTGCCCTGCTCCGGAACACAGCAGCAGCGCCGCCAGCAGGCCGAGGAAGCTCAGTAGCGTGGTCGCCAGCGCGCCGTCGATGCGGATCAGCTTGAGGTTGATGAAGGCGATCACGCCGACGCTGAGCATCGCACTGCACAGGCTGAGCAGAACGATGCCGGAGAGCGGCAGGCGGTTGTCGCGGAACAGCAGCTTGAGCAGTTTCATGGCAGATCCAGAACGGCGGAAATCAGGCCGCCTCGGGTTCGAGGCGGCTGCGGCAGTGACTCAGGGCGTCACGCAGGAGGAAATGCACCAGGGTTGGCGAGGCGCTGAGATGGCTGGCTACCTCGCGCTGGCTGTAGCCTTCCAGCTGGCTCATGGTGAATACGGTACGGGTACGCTCGGGCAACTCGCCCAGTGCGTGCTGCAGACGCTGCCACTCCAGCTGGCCGATGGCGCGCTGCTCGGGGCCGGACTGCGGTGCGGGCAGCTCGTCGAGCAGCTCCTCGTCGGCACTGTAGCGGCCTTCCAGGTTCTGCCGGCGCAGGCGGTCGATGGCCAGGTTGCGCACCATGCGGAACAGGTAGCGCAGCGGGTCTTCGATGGCATGGCGCTCGCCGCTCTCCCACAGCTTGAGGAAGGCGTCGTGCACCACATCCTCGGCACGCGCGCGGCAGCCGAGCACGCCCTGGGCAGCGTCGATCAGCACTCGGCGGTGAGCGGCGTACAGGCTCTCCAGCCCATGATCCCTGGTGTGAGCGGCCAAGCGCAGCGACGTGACGCCCTGCTCGTCCCAACTTTGCAGCATCCCCATAGCCCGATCCTCGGCTTCGACGTGATGCGCATCTTAATGATAATCCTTATCAATTCAAGCATTCTGAGCAGGAGTTCTCCCGATAAATGAAAACGCCGCCCGCAGGCGGCGTTCTGCCAGGAGTACCAGACTCAGGATTCCAGCGTCATCACCACCCGCCCGCCCGCCGGGCAGGTCTCCATGAACTGGTTGGCGGCGATGAAGTCCTCGAAGGCAAACGACTTGGCGATGCTCGGCTTGAGCAGGCGGTCGGCGGTCATCTGGTTGATCCGCTGCAGGGCACGCTGCACTGCCGCCTCGTCGCGTTCCAGACCCAGTTCGGGTTGGCCGGTGAAGTCCAGTACGCAATGGCGGAAGAACTGCAGGTGCTTCTTGAACGCCGCGCAGGCCGGGAACGCCGCATCGTTGCCGCCGTTGACGCCATACAGGATCAGCTTGCCGCGGGTGGCCGCGACATCGCCGAGCAGCTTCATCTGTGGCCCGGCGCACTGGTCCAGCACCACCTCGACGCCTTTGCCGTCGGTGAAACGTTCCACCTCCAGCACCAAGTCCTGCTCCTCGGTGTCGATCACCTTGTCGGCGCCCAGTTCACGCAGATAGGCCCGGGTATCACCCTCGCTGGTCGCGGCGATGACCACGGCGCCCAGTGCTTTGGCCATCTGCACCGCCTGCGGCGCCAGGCAGTGGGCCGCCTCGGTGATCAGCACGCGCTGGCCCGGCTGCACCTCGGCCAGCTCGACCAGGGCAAAGTACGCAAGCATGTAGGGGGTGTAGTGCACGGCAGCTTCGGCCGGGCTGAGCACATCCGGATAGCGGGCCAGGGCACGGCGCGGCATCAGCACCAGGTCGCCCCAGGCCGGATACTGGTTGGGACTGAAGGACGGAAAGCTGGCCACCGCCATGCCGGGAGCGAGATCCTCGACGCCGGGACCGACGGCCTCGACCACTCCGGCCAGCTCGAAGCCAACGCCAGCGGGCAGCTGCGCGGCCTGGTCGGGCGCCAGGTTCTGCCGCCACAGCACGTCGCGCCAGCCCACACCGAGCGCCTGGGTACGCACCAGCACCTCGTCGTGCCCCGGTTTCGGGGTCGGCACATCCTCCAGACGCAGCACGCTGGCATCGCCGAACTGGTGGAAACGGATCATGCGGGACATCACACACCTCGCCTTCATATCTCTATGGCCACGGACTCTATACGGGCTTTTCCGGCAAGACTACCCGCCACTATCGATAGTCACCATAAATAGCGATGATCCGCCAGCGCTTCCGGTTCAGCGCCGGGCTTGACGTCGGCGCGCCGCGCCCGCACCTTTCACGGATTCCCGGATGGAAGCTGAGCATGAACCGCAACGACCTGCGCCGTGTCGACCTGAACCTGCTGATCGTGTTCGAGACGCTGATGCACGAACGCAGCGTGACCCGCGCGGCGGAAAAGCTGTTCCTCGGCCAACCGGCGATCAGCGCCGCCCTCGCCCGCCTGCGCAGCCTGTTCGACGATCCGCTGTTCGTGCGTACCGGGCGCAGCATGGAGCCCACTGCGCGGGCCAACGAGATCTTCGCCCTGCTCTCCCCGGCGCTGGACTCCATCTCCACCGCCGTCAGCCGTGCCACCGACTTCGACCCCGCCACCAGCAACCAGGTGTTCCGCATCGGCCTGTCCGACGATGTCGAGTTTGCCCTGCTGCCGCCGTTGCTGCGCCGCCTGCGCGCCGAGGCGCCCGGCGTGGTGCTGGTGGTGCGCCGCGCCAACTACCTGTTGATGCCGGGGCTGCTGGCTTCCGGGGAGATCTCGGTGGGCGTCGGCTACACCGAGGAGCTGCCGGCCAATGCCAAGCGCAAGGTGCTGCGCCGCAGCAAACCAAAGCTGCTGCGTGCCGACAGCGTGCCTGGGGCAATCAGCCTGGATGACTTCTGTGCCCGCCCGCATGCCCTGGTGTCCTTCGCCGGCGACCTTACCGGTTTCATCGACGAGGAACTGGAAAAGCTCGAGCGCAAGCGCCGGGTGGTATTGGCCGTGCCGCAGTTCAACGGTCTCGGCACCTTGCTGGCCGGCACCGACATAGTTGCCACCGTACCGGACTACACGGCCGCCGCGCTCACCGCCGCCGGCGGCCTGCGCGCCGAGGACCTGCCGCTGCCGTCGCGCACCTTCGAGCTGCACATGGCCTGGCGTGGCGCCCAGGACAACGACCCGGCCGAGCGCTGGCTGCGCTCGCGCATCCAGATGTTCTGCGGCGATCCGGACAGCCTCAACTGATCCTGCTGGCGCTCTGGCACGGGCGCTGCGTCAATTATCAACGCGAATGAATGAATCATCATTCCGCGTGATAGTCATCTTCGGATGGTTCGATTCGTGCCTTCAAACTCCGCCGCGCAGACTCCGCCCATTCACAAATCCGACTGGCGGAGTCAAGCATGGAACAGTCATTCAATCTCTCCTGGCGCCTGCCCCTGGCCATCACCACGGCCCTGGTACTGAGCGCCTGCGGCAAGGGCGAGGAAGCGAGCCAGCAGATGCCGGCGGCCAAGGTCAGCGTGGCCGAGGTGATCGAACAGCCGATCAATGAGTGGGACGAGTTCACCGGACGCCTGGAGGCGCCCGAGTCGGTCGAGGTGCGCCCACGCGTCTCCGGCTACATCGACAAGGTGGCCTTCGACGAAGGCAGCCTGGTGAAGAAAGGCGACCTGCTGTTCCAGATTGACCCGCGCCCGTTCCAGGCCGAAGTCAAGCGCCTGCAGGCCCAGCTGCAACAGGCCCGCGCCAGCCAGACCCGCGCCGCCAACGAAGCCCGCCGCGGCGAGCGCCTGCGCCAGAGCAACGCCATCTCCGCCGAGCTGGCCGATGCGCGCGCCAGTGCTGCCACCGAGGCCCAGGCCGCCGTCGCCGCGACCCAGGCCGAGCTGGACAACGCGCTGCTCAACCTCAGCTTCACCCGCATCACCTCGCCGATCGATGGCCGCGTCAGCCGCGCCGAGATCACCGAGGGCAACCTGGTCGGTGCCGGCCAGTCGCTGCTGACCACCGTGGTTTCCACCGACAAGGTCTACGCCTACTTCGACGCCGACGAGCGCGTATTCCTCAAGTACATCGAGCTGGCGCGCCAGGCCGGCAGCGATGCCCGCGGCGCCAGCCCGGTGTACCTCGGCCTGTCCAGCGAAGCCGGCCACCCACACGAGGGCCAGCTGGACTTCCTCGACAACCAGGTCAACCCGCGCACCGGCACCATCCGTGGTCGCGCCGTGTTCGACAACCGCGACGGCCGCTTCACCCCCGGTCTCTACGCCCGCCTCAAGCTGGTCGGCAGCGGCACCTACCCGGCCGCGCTGATCAAGGACGAAGCGGTCGGTACCGACCTAGGCAAGAAGTTCGTCCTGGTCCTCGACAAGGACAACGCCGTGCAGTACCGCGCCATCGAGCTCGGCCCGAAGCTGGAAGGCCTGCGCATCGTCCGCCAGGGCCTTTCCAAGGGCGAGAAGATCGTGGTCAACGGCCTGCAGCGCGCCATGCCCGGCGCCACCGTCGATCCGCAGGCCGTGCCGATGGCCGACGAAGCCACCCTCGCCCAGCTGGCGCGCCTGCGCCAGGCCGTGGATGGCCGCGACGCCCCGCGCGTAGCCGAGCAGCAAGCCAAGTCCAGCAACGCGCCGCGCGGCTGAGGTAGAACCCCATGAACTTCTCCCAGTTCTTCATCAAGCGGCCGATCTTCGCCGCCGTGCTGTCCCTGCTGGTACTGATCGCCGGTGCGATCTCGCTGTTCCAGCTGCCGATCAGCGAATACCCGGAAGTGGTGCCACCCACCGTGGTGGTGCGCGCCAACTTCCCCGGCGCCAACCCCAAGGTGATCGGCGAGACCGTCGCCTCGCCGCTGGAACAGGCCATCACCGGCGTGGAAGGCATGCTCTACATGTCGTCGCAGTCCACTGCCGACGGCAAGCTGACCCTGACCATCACCTTCGCCCTCGGCACCGACCTGGACAACGCCCAGGTGCAGGTGCAGAACCGCGTGACCCGCACCATGCCGACCCTGCCCACCGAGGTGCAGCGCCTCGGCGTGACCGTGGACAAGGCCTCCCCCGACCTGACCATGGTGGTGCACCTGACCTCGCCGGATCAGCGCTACGACATGCTCTACCTGTCCAACTACGCCGCGCTCAACGTCAAGGACGAGCTGGCGCGTCTGGACGGCGTGGGTGACGTGCAGCTGTTCGGCATGGGCAACTACTCTCTGCGCGTGTGGCTCGACCCGAACAAGGTGGCCTCGCGCAACCTCACCGCCTCAGACGTGGTCGCCGCGATCCGCGAGCAGAACCGCCAGGTCGCCGCCGGCGCCCTCGGCGCGCCGCCCTCGGACGCCGGCAACAGCTTCCAGCTGTCGATCAACACCCAGGGCCGCCTGGTCAGCGAGGAAGAGTTCGAGAACATCATCATCCGCGCCGGCGACGACGGTGAGATCACCCGCCTCAAGGACATCGCCCGGATCGAACTGGGTTCCAGCCAGTACGCCCTGCGCTCGCTGCTGAACAACCAGCCGGCCGTGGCCATCCCGGTATTCCAGCGCCCCGGCTCGAATGCCATCGAGATCTCCGACTCGGTGCGTGCGCGCATGGCCGAATTGAAGCAGAGCTTCCCGCAGGGCGTGGACTACGAGATCGTCTACGACCCGACCATTTTCGTGCGCGGTTCCATCGAGGCAGTGGTGCATACCCTGCTCGAAGCCATCGTGCTGGTGGTGCTGGTGGTGGTGCTGTTCCTGCAGACCTGGCGCGCCTCGATCATCCCGCTGGCCGCCGTGCCGGTGTCGCTGATCGGTACCTTCGCCGTGATGCACCTGTTCGGCTTTTCGCTCAACGCCCTGTCGCTGTTCGGCCTGGTGCTGGCCATCGGCATCGTGGTGGACGACGCCATCGTGGTGGTGGAGAACGTCGAGAGGAACATCGGTCTCGGCAAGTCGCCGGTGGAAGCCACCCGACAGGCCATGAAGGAAGTGACCGGCCCGATCGTCGCCACTGCACTCGTGCTGTGCGCCGTATTTGTGCCGACCGCATTCATCTCCGGCCTCACCGGACAGTTCTACCAGCAGTTCGCCCTGACCATCGCCATCTCCACGGTGATCTCGGCGTTCAACTCGCTGACCCTGTCGCCGGCCCTGGCCGCCGTGCTGCTGAAGGATCACCACGCGCCGAAGGACCGCTTCTCCAAGGTGCTGGACAAGCTGTTCGGCGGTTGGCTGTTCAACCCGTTCAACCGCTTCTTCGACCGCGCCAGCCATGGCTACGTCGGCACCGTCAAGCGCGTGCTGCGCGGCAGCTCGATTGCCCTGCTGGTCTATGGTGGCCTGCTGGTGCTCGGCTACCTGGGTTTCTCCAGCACCCCGACCGGTTTCGTGCCGCAGCAGGACAAGCAGTACCTGGTGGCCTTCGCCCAGCTGCCCGACGCCGCCACCCTCGACCGTACCGAGGATGTGATCAAGCGCATGTCGGAAATCGCCAGCAAGCACCCGGGCGTGGAGAACACCGTGGCCTTCCCGGGCCTGTCGATCAACGGTTTCACCAACAGTCCGAACAGCGGCATCGTGTTCACCCCGCTCAAGCCGTTCGACGAGCGCAAGGACCCGAGCATGTCTGCCGGGGCGATCGCCGCCGAGCTGAATGCCCAGTTCGCAGGTATCCAGGACGCCTATATCGCCATCTTCCCGCCGCCGCCCGTGCAGGGTCTCGGCACCATCGGTGGCTTCCGCCTGCAGGTGGAGGATCGCGGCAGCTTGGGTTATGAGGAGTTGTACAAACAGACCCAGAACATCCTGGCCAAGGCCCGTGCGCTGCCGGAACTGGACCCGATGTCGGTGTTCACCAGCTACCAGGTCAACGTGCCGCAGATCGATGCCAACATCGACCGCGAGAAGGCCAAGACCCACGGCGTGGCCATCAGCGACATCTTCGACACCATGCAGGTGTACCTGGGCTCGCTGTATGCCAACGACTTCAACCGTTTCGGCCGCACCTACCAGGTCAACGTCCAGGCCGACCAGCAGTTCCGCCTGGAGCCGGAGCAGATCGGCCAGCTGAAAGTGCGCAACAACCGTGGCGAGATGATCCCGCTGTCCACCTTCGTCAAGGTCGACAGTGCGTCGGGCCCGGACCGGGTGATGCACTACAACGGCTTCCTAACCGCCGAGATCAACGGTGCGGCAGCGCCCGGCTACAGCTCCGGCCAGGCCGAGGCGGCGATTGCCAAGCTGCTCGATGAGGAGCTGCCCAACGGCATGACCTACGAATGGACCGAGCTGACCTACCAGCAGATCCTCGCCGGCAACACCGCGATCTTCATCTTCCCGCTCTGCGTGCTGCTGGCCTTCCTGGTGCTGGCCGCCCAGTACGAAAGCTGGAGCCTGCCGCTGGCGGTGATCCTGATCGTGCCGACCGTGCTGTTCTCCGCCATCGTCGGGGTGATCCTGGCCGGCGGCGACAACAACGTGTTCACCCAGATCGGCTTGATCGTGCTGGTGGGCCTGGCGTGCAAGAACGCCATCCTCATCGTCGAGTTCGCCAAGGAGAAACAGGAAGAAGGCCTCGACCGCATGGCCGCGGTGCTGGAAGCCTGCCGCCTGCGTCTGCGCCCGATCCTGATGACCTCCATCGCCTTCATCATGGGCGTGGTGCCTCTGGTGCTGTCGTCCGGCGCCGGCGCCGAGATGCGCCATGCCATGGGCGTGGCGGTATTCAGCGGGATGATCGGTGTGACCTTCTTCGGCCTGCTGCTGACCCCGGTGTTCTACGTGCTGATCCGCGCCTTTGTGGAGAAGCGCGAAGCGAGGAAAGCTGCTCGCCTGCAGGAGGTGCATGCATGAAGCCTTTTATTCCCGCCCTGCTGGCCCTCGCCGTCAGCGCCTGCGCCGTCGGCCCGGACTATCAGGCGCCGGAAACCCAGCCGGCGCGGATCACCGCGCTGGAGGCCGGCGATTACGACCGCACCGACTTCGAATCGGCCTGGTGGCAGCAGTTCGACGACCCGACCCTGAGCCAGCTGGTCCAGCAGTCGCTCGAGGAAAACCGCGAGCTGCGTGTGGCCTTCGCCCGCCTGCGCGCTGCCCGTGCCATCCGTGACGATGTCGGCAACGACCAGATGCCGGTGATCACCAGCCGCGCCAGCGGCGAGTTCGGCAAGGCCCAGCAACCGCCGACCAGCGAGGAGCGCATCCGCCAGGAGCGCTACGACCTGGGCCTGGACATGGCCTGGGAACTCGACCTGTTCGGCCGTATCGAGCGCAGCATCGAGGCCAGCGAGGCACAGAGCGAAGCCGCCGAGGCCGAGCTGTACCAGCTGCAGGTCAGCCTGATCGCCGAGCTGGTGGACGCCTACGGCAACCTGCGCGGTGCGCAACTCAGGGAGCGCATCGCCCGCGACAACCTGAAGAACCAGAGCCAGTCGCGTGCCCTCACCGAGCAGCTGCGCGACGCCGGCATCGGCAGTGAGCTGGATGTGCTGCGCGCCGACGCCCGTCTGGCCGCCACCGAGGCCAGCCTGCCGCAACTGCAGGCGGATGAGGCGCGGGCCCGTCACCGCATCGCCACCCTGCTTGGCCAGCGCCCGGAACAGCTGAGCGTCGACCTGTCGCCGCGGCCGCTGCCAGTGATCGCCAAGGCGCTGCCGATTGGCGACCCCGCCGAGCTGCTGCGCCGCCGTCCGGATGTGCGCGTCGCTGAGCGTCAACTAGCTGCCGCCACCGCCAATGTCGGCGTGGCCACCGCCGACCTGTTCCCGCGGGTCAGCCTGAGCGGCTTCCTCGGCTTCACCGCCGGGCGCGGCTCGCAACTGGGCGCGGCGGCGGCCAACGCCTGGGGCGTGGCACCGACCATCAGTTGGGCGGCCTTTGATCTGGGCAGCGTGCGCGCCCGCCTGCGCGGTGCCGAGGCCGACGCCGATGGCGCCCTGGCCAGCTACGAGCAGCAGGTGCTGCTGGCCCTGGAAGAGTCGGAAAACGCCTTCAGCGATTACGCCAAGCGCCAGCAGCGCCTGGTCTCGCTGGTGCGCCAGGTCGAGGCCAGCCGCGCGGCGGCCGAGCAGGCGGCGATTCGCTACCGCGAAGGCACCGAGGACTTCCTCGTGCTGCTCGACGCCGAGCGTGAGCGCCTGGCCGCCGAGGACGCCCAGGCCCAGGCCGAGATCGAGCTGTACCGCGGCATCGTCGCCATCTACAAGGCGCTCGGCGGAGGTTGGCAGCCCAGCGCCTGAGCCATGAGCGCGGGTGTTACCCGCCTGCTCACCCTTTCCTCCTGGGCCGACCCTGCCCTTTGTCGGCCATTGCGCTCCCCGCGGATCAGCTCCTGTCCGCGGGGATTTTTTTGGCGGTGCTTTCTTCGTCTTCCTCGACGAAGGTGTTGTCCCAGATCAGCCGTGGATCGAAGGTCACGGCGGCGAGCATGGTCAGGATCACCACCATACAGAAGGCCGACGCGCCCACCCCGGCCTCGATGCTGGCCAGGTTGCCGAAGTTCACCAGGGCCACCAGGATGGCGATGACGAAGATATCCAGCATCGACCAGCGGCCGATCCATTCGATGAAGCGATACATCAGGATGCGCTGCCGCGCCGACATCGGCTGATGGCGCTGCACCGAATACAGCAGCAGGGCGATGCCGATCAGTTTGAAGGTCGGCACCAGGATGCTGGCGACGAACACCACCAGTGCAATCGGCAGCATGTCGGCCTGCACCAGCTCGACCACGCCCTCCATGATGGTGGCGGGCATACCCTTGCCCAGCATGCTGACGGTCATGATCGGTAGCAGGTTGGCCGGTATGTAGAGGATGGCCGCAGTGATCAGCAGCGCCCAGGTGCGCGCGATGCTGTCCGGACGCCGGGCGTGCAGCCGCGCGCCACAGCGGGTGCAGTGCTGCACCTCGTCTTCGCGCAGGTATTCAAGCTTGTGGCATTCGTCGCAGACGATGATGCCGGCATCAAGTGCGCGCATGCTCGTCCTCCTCGCTGAGAGCATCCCAGACCTGATGTTGCGACATGGTCACCTCCAGCCAGACCTGCGCCAGCATCAGCGCGACGAAACAGGCCAGTCCCACGCCCAGGTGCAGCTCGGCGAGGTCGACCAGCTTGACGATGGAGACCAGGATGCCGAACAGGTAGACCTCCAGCATCCCCCACTCGCGCATGTGGTGATAGAAGCGGTAGCAGCGACACGCCAGCATGCGCCAGGCCGGCCTGGGCATGGCCAGCAGCACGAACAGCTGACAGAGCAGCTTGAGCAATGGCACCAGCATGCTGCACATGAACACCACCGCGGCCACGCCCTGCATACCCGAGTGGTACAGCCCGACCACCGCGCTCCATACCGTGTCCACCGCGCTCTGGCCGAGCAGGCCCAGGCTCATGATCGGCAGGAAGTTGGCCGGGACGAACAGGATCAGCGCCGTGATCACCAGCGCCAGTGCGCGTTTGCGCATGTGCGAACGGTGCACCAGCATCTCGTAGCCGCAACGCGGGCAGCTGGCCTTCTGCTCTTCGCCGACATGCGGATGATGCATCAGCAGATCGCATTCATGGCAGGCGATGAGCTTGTCCAGCGGTGGCAAGCGGCCTTCGACCAGTTCGTGTCCTTGAGTCATGTGTACCTGTCCGTTTCAGTCACGGTTGAGCAGGTGGAAACGTGGCAACGCCAGATGCCAGCGAATCGCCGCCAGACGCGCCAGCAGCACGCAGAGCATCGCCACGCCGGTGTCCAGCCAGTGAGGCGTACCCAGCTCGCGCATGCCGATGAATACCAGCGAACCCAGCAGGCAGGCGGTGGCGTAGATCTCCTTCTGAAAGATCAGCGGGATCTCATTGCAGATCACATCGCGCATCACACCGCCGGCCACGCCGGTCATCACTCCCATGATCAGCGCGGTGCTGTGCGGCATGTTGTGCTGCAGCGCCACCTCGGTACCGATCACGGTGAAAACGGCCAGGCCGAAGGCATCGGCGATCAGCAGGCCGCGCTCGTGAATCGGCTGCGTCATGCGTACCCAGAGCACGGTGCCGACCGCGGCCAGCGACGCCACCCAGATATAGGTGTCGTTGCGAATCCAGCTCACCGGGTGGTTGTCGAGAATGAGGTCACGCAGGGTGCCGCCGCCCAGGGCGGTGACGATGGCGATGACCAGCACGCCGAACAGGTCCATGGACTTGCGGCCGGCCATCAGCGCGCCGGTGATGGCGAATACCGCCACGCCAAACAGGTCGGCCAGGTAGAACAGGCGATCCATGGCGGCTTCAGCCTCCCACCGGCGTGCGCAGCGTGACGAACTCTTCCGCAGCCGTGGGGTGGATGCCCAGGGTCTCGTCGAAGATCTGCTTGGTCGCCCCGGCCTTGATGGCAACGGCCAGGCCCTGGATGATCTCGCCGGCCTCCGGACCGACCATGTGGCAGCCGAGCACGCGATCGCTGTCGGCATCGACCACCAGCTTCATCAGCGTGCGCTCCTGGCTATCGGTGAGGGTCAGCTTCATCGGGCGGAAGCGACTCTCGAAGATCTTCACCTGGAAACCCTCGGCGCGTGCCTGCTCCTCGCTGAGGCCGACGGTGGCGATGTTGGGCAGACTGAACACGGCAGTGGGGATGTTGCGATAGTCCACCGACCGGTATTCCTCGGGACGGAACAGCCGCCGCGCCACCGCCATGCCCTCGGCCAGCGCCACGGGGGTCAGCTGGACCCGGCCGATCACATCGCCCAGCGCCAGGATGGACGGTTCGCCGGTCTGGTACTGCTCGTCGACGCGGATGAAGCCGCGCTCGTCCAGTTCGACCGCGGTGTTTTCCAGCCCCAGGTTATCCAGCATCGGCCGCCGGCCCGTGGCGTAGAACACGCAGTCGGTTGCCAGCTCGCGGCCATCGCGCAGGGTGGCCAGTAGGCTGCCGTCGGCCAGCCGTTCAATGCGCTCAATGTCGCTGTTGAACTGCAGATCGAGCCCCTTCTTGTCCAGCTCTTCCCTGAGGTGGCGGCGCACTGCGCCGTCGAAACCGCGCAGGAACATCTCGCCGCGATAGAGCAACGAGGTTTGTGCGCCCAGGCCCTGGAAGATCGAGGCGAACTCGACGGCAATGTAGCCGCCGCCGACCACCAGTACGCGGCGCGGCAGCTGCTGCAGGTGGAACGCCTCGTTGGAGCTGATCGCCAGCTCCTTGCCGGGTATGTCCGGCAGCTGCGGCCAGCCCCCGGTGGCAATCAGGATGTGCCCGGCACTGTAGGCCTGACCGTTCACTTCGACCCGGTGCGGGCCGAGGATGCGCGCATGGCCTTCCAGCAGGCTAACGCCGCTGTTGACCAGCAGATTGCGGTAGATGCCGTTGAGGCGCTGGATTTCACGGTTCTTGTTGGCGATCAGCGTGGGCCAGTCGAAATTCGCCTCACCCAGATTCCAGCCGAAACCGGCGGCCTGCTCGAAGTCCTCGGTGAAGTGGGCACCGTAGACCAGCAGCTTCTTCGGCACGCAGCCGACATTGACGCAGGTACCGCCCAGGTAGCGGCTCTCGGCCACCGCCACGCGGGCACCGAAACCGGCGGCGAAGCGTGCCGCACGAACGCCGCCGGAGCCGGCACCGATCACGAACAGGTCGAAGTCATGAGACATGGGTAATTCTCCTTACAGACCCCAAGCATACCGGAGATGCCCGGCGTGTATGCTGAACCTCCACGAGGAGGATTTGCCATGCGCCCTACTCTCACCCATATCGCCCTGCATGTGCCGGACCTGAGCGCCTGTATCGACTTCTACCAGCGCTTCTGCGGCATGCGGGTGATCCACGAACGCGCCGGCAAGGGCTCGAAGGTCGTCTGGATGGCCGAGCCCGGCAAAGAGCATGAGTTCATCTTCGTCATCATGCCCGGCGGTAACGATCGTCAGCTGGCCGCCGACGACTACAGCCACTTCGGCTTCGCGGTCGAGAGTCGTGCGGCGGTCAAGCGCATCGCCGAGCAGGCGGCACAGGCCGGCTGCCTGATCTGGGCGCCGCGCGACGAACCCTACCCGGTCGGCTACTACTGCGGCCTGCGCGACCCTGCCGGCAACTATGTCGAGTTCAGCTATGGCCAGCCGCTGGGGCCTGGCTCGGAGGCAATGCCGATCCCCTGAAACGACGAAGCCACCCGCAGGTGGCTTCGTGACAACGCGGCAGCCTCAGTAGGCCTTGCCGGTCTTGTACAGGTTCTCGAAGCAGAAGTTGGTGGCGTCGATGTAGCCTTCGGCGCCGCCGCAGTCGAAACGCTTGCCCTTGAACTTGTAGGCGATCACGCAGCCATCCTGGGCCTGCTTCATCAGCGCATCGGTGATCTGGATCTCGCCACCCTTGCCCGGCTCGGTGTTCTCGATCAGGTCGAAGATGTCCGGAGTGAGGATGTAACGGCCGATAATGGCCAGGTTCGACGGTGCGTCTTCCGGCTTCGGCTTCTCGACCATGCTGTTCACGCGGTAGATGTCGTCACGGATCAGCTCACCGGCGATCACGCCGTACTTGGAGGTTTCTTCCGGCGGCACTTCCTGGATGGCGACGATGGAGCAGCGGAACTGGTTGTACAGCTTGACCATCTGCTGCAGCACGCCGTCGCCACCGAGGTTGAAGCACAGGTCGTCAGCCAGTACCACGGCGAACGGCTCGTCACCGATCAGCGGGCGACCACTGAGAATGGCGTGGCCCAGGCCCTTCATCTCGACCTGGCGGGTGTAGGAGAAGCTGCACTCATCGATCAGGCGACGGATGCCGACCAGGTACTTTTCCTTGTCGGTGCCCTGAATCTGGTGTTCCAGCTCGTAGCTGATGTCGAAGTGGTCTTCCAGGGCGCGCTTGCCGCGGCCGGTGACCATGGCGATTTCGCGCAGGCCGGCTTCCAGGGCTTCCTCTACGCCGTACTGGATCAACGGCTTGTTGACCACCGGCAGCATTTCCTTGGGCATGGCCTTGGTGGCAGGCAGAAAACGGGTGCCGTATCCGGCCGCCGGGAACAGACATTTCTTGATCATGGCAATCCTTGGAACTGCGAGGGGCTGAGTTGCCGCGCAGTCTAATCAGGCTGCAGCGGCCTTACAATCACTATGAAGTCGCTCACAAAAAACCCGGCCTAGGCCGGGTTTTCTGCAACGCTCAGTGCCAGATTACTTGGCCTGGGCTTCCACTTCGGCTTCTACGCGACGGTTGACCGCGCGACCGGCTTCGGTGGCGTTGTCAGCAACCGGGCGGGACTCGCCATAGCCAACCGAACCTACGCGCTCAGCACCTACGCCGTACTGGTTGACCAGTACTTCACGAACGGCGTTGGCACGACGCTCGGACAGCTTCTGGTTGTAGGCGTCGGTACCGACGGAGTCGGTGTGGCCTTCAACGGTGGTGCTGGTCTGCGGGTACTGGTTCATGAAGTCAGCCAGGTTCTTGATGTCACCGTAGCTTTCTTCCTTGACCTTGGACTTGTCGAAGTCGAACTTCACGTCCAGCTCGACGCGCACGGTCTCGGCCGGCTCGGGAGTGACCGGAGCTTCTTCGACAACCGGGGCCGGCTCGACAACCGGAGCCGGGGCCGGAGCGGAGGAACCACCGAAGTTCAGGCCGATACCGACGCTCGGGGCCCACTCGGTGTCGCCCTGGTCGATGTTGTACTGAGCTTCAACGCCGGCACGGGCGTAGAAGTTCTCGGTGAAGTAGTACTTGGCACCGCCGCCCAGATTGGCGAAGGTGGAACCGTTACGCTCACCACGGCCGTTCTGGCCGAGGCTCTGGTCGGAGAAACCGGCGGAAACGTAGGGACGCAGCGCGTCACCGGCGTTGTTGAAGTGGTACAGGGCATCCAGGGCGGTGTTGGAGCCCTTGATGTTGCGGCCGTCCTCGGCACGCGCGTTGTGCACTTCGTCGTAGCTCAGACGCAGCTCGACATCGTCGGTCAGGTAGTAGCCGACAGAGCCACCGAACAGGTTGCCGTTGTTCTTGAAGTCGCGAGAGCTGTCGAAGAATTCTTTCTTGGCGAAGCCTTCAACTTCAACAGCGCCTTGGCCTTGGGCCAGCACGTTCAGCGAGGTGGCTGCGATCAGCGAACCGATGACAGCGCCCAAGGTATTTTTCAGTTTCATCCGTAAATCCCCATCATTTAACGATTAATAGCTGACCCGCCAGGCAGCAGGAAACAACTTGGCCGGCATTGTAACAAAAATACCCAAAGCCGTGCGTGAGATTGTTTGTCGCAGATTAAGTTTCGAGGGCGCCGCCAAATTTTTCGCGCAAACGGTCAAGTGCGCGCTTATAACGCATCTTGGTCGCGCTCAGGCCCATGTGCATGATGTCGGCAATTTCCTGGAACTCCAGTTCCGCGACGAAGCGCAGCACCAGGATTTCCCGATCGATGGGATTGACATGCACCAGCCAGCGATCCAGTCCGCCCTTCTCCTCCAGCTTCGGCGCCTTCTCGTCCGAGGCTTCCTCCAGCGGGTCGAGACTGAGCGCATCGAGCAGGCGCCGCTTGCGGCGCTCCTTGCGGTACTGGGTAATGCACTCGTTATAAGTGATGCTATATAGCCATGTCTTGAACTTCGACTTGCCCTCGAAGTTCTTCAGCCCATATAGAACTTTCAGCATCACTTCCTGGCAAACATCGTCGGCATCGCGCTCATTGCCCAGGTAACGGGCACACACGTTGAACAGTGTGCGCTGGTAACGCCGCATCAGTTCTTCATATGCCCGGGTAACATGGAACAGCTCGACATGAGCGCGCTGCACCAGCTCTTCATCCGAGAGCTCGCGCGGGTCATACCGAGTAGGAAGCGATTGGGCCTTGTTCAAAACGACTCGTGCCAGTCAGGTAAATGACAGCGCCAGAGCGCAACGCGGGCGCGCTGGTCGCATACATTAGCAGGGATTGGCGCGTCAGCGGCTGCTGACGCGCTGTTCGAGCAGGGTGCGGTTGGCTACCGAAACCAGTTCACCGTCTTCGGTGAGCAGGACGGTCTTCACCGTGCCGATCTCCTCGATCTGCCCTTCGACATCGCCGAGTTTCACTTGTTGCCCGACCTCGTAGAGCTCGCGCACATAAATGCCCGCCAGGATCTGCCCGGCGATCTCGCGGCTGCCCAGGCCCAGTGCCAGGGCCATGGCCAGGCCGACGGAGATCAGCACGATGGCGATCACGTTGTTCAGCAGATCGGTCTTCACCTCCAGTTGGCCGATGGCCACCGAGATGCTGATGATGATCACCAGCCCCTGGCCGATGCGGCCGAGGCCGGCGGCGTAATCCAGGCCGACGCCTTCGGCAGCGCCGCGCACGATGCCGCTGACCAGCTGCGCCAGCAGTACGCCGATCAGCAAGATGGCGGCGGCGCCCAGTACCTTGGGCAGGTACAGCGCGAGCAGATCGAGGGTGGCGGAGACCCGGTCCAGCCCCAGCGACTCGGCGGCGGTGACCAGGAAGATCAGCAGCACGAACCAGTAGATGATCTTGCCGATCAGCGTCGACACCGGGACCTGGATGCCCACGCGGGACAGCATCTTGTTCAGGCCGGTACCCGCCATCAGGCGATCCAGGCCGAGCTTGGCGAGCAGCTTGGACAGCAGGGTATCGAGTAGCTTGGCCACCACGAAGCCGAGCAGTACCACCACCAGCGAGCCGAACAGGCGCGGAATGAAGCCTGCAATCGGAGCCCATACCGAGCTCATGGCGTTAACGAGACTTTGAGTCCAGGGATCGAATTCCATATTCAGTCAGCCTTGTCTGCAGAGCGGGTACGACGGGATACCGGAGTCAGGTGCGCGGAACCATTGTTGAGGGCGATCATCGCCGCTTCCAGGCCACGACCGAGCAGCACGAACAGATCGCCCACGCCGACCTGGCGATTGGCGGTCTTGAGGACGCGGCCTAGGGTCGCATCGTCGTCGTGCTCTGCGGACGACGACTTCAGCAGGTCGCGCAGAGATTCTTCAAAGGGATCGTACATGCGTACCTCGCACGGATTTGTTGCCTAGACGTGACACCTTGGGAACAAGTCACATCTAGAGCCAGCGCCAGCGACGGAAAAGCCACCATTGCAGGGCGCCGACACTGGCCAGGATGGCGCAGATCAGCAGGAAGCCATATTCGCTGTCCGCCCCCGGTATGCCGCCGACATTGATGCCGAGCAGGCCGGTCAGGAAGCTCATGGGCAGGAAGAACACCGTGGTGACGCCAAGCAGGTACATGGCGCGGTTCATCTTCTCGTTCATCCGCCGGTGCTCGGACTCCAGCACCAGCCCTACCCGCTCGCGGACCATCTCCAGCTCTTCCAGGTAACGGGTCAGGCGGTTGTTCAGCTCGTTCCACTGATTGCCATCACCGAAACCGTTGCGCGTCAGCTGGGCGAAGATGTCGCGCTGCGGCGCCAGGAAGCGGCGCAACCCGGCGGCGCGGCGACGAACGTGCAGCACCAGGCCATGGTCGGGCATGAAGCGCGCATCGCTGTCGAGGCGCTCTTCCTGGCCTTCGAGTTGCTCGGAGAGCTCCTCGATCAGGCCGTCGACCCTGTCGGTCAGATGATGTGCGAGCTGCAGCACCAGCTCGGCGCCATCGCGCGGCCCCTGCCCCTTTTCCAGCAGGGCGATCAGCTCTTCGGTGGCGCGCAGGGGGCGCTGACGCAGGGAAATGACCCGGCTCGCATCGGCGAAGATGCGCACCGAAACCATGTCCTCGGGCTCGGCGCCCGGGTTGAGATTGACACCGCGCAGGAACAGCAGCAGTTCGTGTTCCGGCAGGGTCAGCAGGCGCGGCCGGGTGTTCTCCTCCAGCAGCAGGTCGCAGCTGAAGTCGCTGAGGCCGCTGTGCTCGCGCAACCAGCCGTGGGTCTGCGGGTGACCGCGGTCCCAGTGCAGCCACAGGCTTTCCTGCTCTGCCAGCTGCAGCCCTTCCAGCTGCTCCCACTCCAGGCTGCGGGCGCCACCTCGTCCGTCGAGGACGAAGGCGTGCACCAGTCCCCAATGCAGATTGTCTTTCTCGTACATCCCTGCGTGCGCCAGGCCTTATTCCGGCATCTTCAGCGGCTCGGGGGAAACGATGATGCCGTTGTTGTCGGCATACACGTAGTGGCCCGGCTGGAAGGTCACGCCGCCGAAGGTCACGGCCACGTTGAGATCGCCAATGTTGCGCTTGTCGGTCTTCATCGGGTGGCTGGCCAGGGCCTGTACGCCCAGATCGGTCTGCGCCAGCACGTCGACGTCGCGCACGCAGCCATAGATCACCATGCCTTCCCAGCCGTTCTTGGCGGCCTTCTCGGCAATCATGTCGCCCAGCAGCGCACGGCGCAGCGAGCCGCCGCCATCGACCACCAGCACCTTGCCTTTGCCCGGCTGGTCGGCCTGGGATTTGACCAGCGAGTTATCCTCATGGCACTTGACGGTGACGATCTCGCCGCCGAAGGAGTCGCGGCCGCCGAAGTTGGCGAACATCGGCTCGACCACCTGCACCAGCTCCGGGTAGGCGTCGCACAGATCGGGGGTGACGTATTGCATGGGAAAACTCCTGTGGGTTGAGACTCAGACATCGATACCGATACGGTCGCCGTCATAGGCCGGGTCGAACATCTTCAGTGCCGCACACCTGGCGCTCAGCGGCTCACCGCTGCGCAGGTCGAACTCGAAGCCATGGCGCGCGCAGCGCAGTACCTGGCCGTTCAGCGAAGCGCTGTGCAACGGCGCATCGCGGTGTGGGCAGCGGTTCTCCAGCAGCAATGGCCGACCATCGACCACCAACAGCAGAAGATCAAGGCCGGCGACCCGAAATGTGGACCGATAGCCATCCTGCAGATTGATCAGGCGCTCCAAGGCTACGAACATGACTAATCGTGACCAGCTCGGCGAATTTCGTCACATCTTAGCCGCATGCCAGAGCGCTTGGAACCTCAATCCTGCTGCTTTTCAGGCGGCAGCTGCAGCTCCCGCAACCAGTGCTCGACCAGCGGCCAGACTTCGCCCTGCGCCTCCTTGCTGACCAGCATCTCGACATGACCGAAGTCACTGCTGAAGCCCTGCTCCTTGCCCAGCAGCAGAAAATGCCGCGGCGCCGCGATGAACTGCTCGTAAAGCTTGCGACAGGCCCAAGTGGGATCCTGCTGGTCACCGGCGGCGCTCACCGCCAGCAGCGGCACCTGTACATCGGCCATGCCGGCCCACCAGTCGCGCTCGGCGTCGCCGAAGCGGCCGAACAGCCGATGCCAGCGCAGGCTCTCCAGTGCCAGGCCGATCGGCTCGTCCTCGGGGCCACGCTTGAAGCGTGCGCCGGAGATATGGTGGAAGCCCTTGAGCAGCAGGCGACTGCCCCACTCCACCGGCGGCACCTTGAGCGGCCAGTAGATGCGGCTGATCTGCGTGCCGAACAGCGCCGCCGAGGAAGCTTCCTCGGCCCCCAGGTAGCCGCCACCTAGCGCGGCCGCCAGCGTCGTGCCGCCCAGCGAGTGGCCAACCCAGTGCGGCGCCTGAGCGGTCTGCTCGCGAACGAAGGCGGCGATGGCTGGCAGGTCGTAGCGGGCATAGTCAGCCACGCTGTTGTGCTTGTAGGCCTGGTTGCGCGGCGACAGGCCGTGACCACGCATTTCGGCGATCCACACGTCGAAGCCGGCGCGCGCCAGGTGCGGGCCGAGCCCGATACCCCGCGGCGAATACCAGAAGCGCCGGTTGGAGAAGCTGCCGTGCAGCAGGATTACCGGCACGCCGCGGTTTTCCTGGCCGGCCAGGCCAAGGCGGGTGACGGCCAGTTCGACGGTGAAATCCGGCGAGTTGCCGGGTTTCAGGCGATAGACGTCCTCGCTCAGATCACCGCGCAACTCGGCGCTGACCAGGGCGACGGGAAATAACTCACTACTGCTTTGCATACTGCTCTTGCACACAGATTTATCGGATGCCCGAGGCATCCCGCATGGATCACCGCTCACAAAAAAGGCGGGATCGCTCCCGCCCTTTCCGCGATATTCAACTTCAGCCTTGCTGGCCCTCGGCGAGGAAGAACCAGGTGTCCAGCACCGAGTCCGGGTTCAGCGACACGCTCTCGATGCCCTGCTCCATCAGCCAGCGAGCCAGATCCGGGTGGTCCGAAGGGCCCTGACCGCAGATACCGATGTACTTGCCGGCCTTGTTACACGCCTGGATGGCGTTGCTCAGCAGCTTCTTGACCGCCGGATTACGCTCGTCGAACAGGTGGGCGACGATGCCGGAGTCACGATCCAGGCCCAAAGTCAGCTGGGTCAGGTCGTTGGAGCCGATGGAGAAGCCGTCGAAGAACTCGAGGAATTCGTCGGCCAGCAGCGCGTTGGACGGCAGCTCGCACATCATGATGACGCGCAGGCCGTTCTGGCCACGGGCCAGGCCATTGCTGGCGAGCAGTTCGACCACCTGCGACGCCTCGCCCAGGGTGCGCACGAAGGGCACCATGATCTCGACGTTGGTCAGGCCCATCTCGTTGCGCACCTTCTTCAGCGCGCGGCATTCCAGCTCGAAGCAGTCACGGAAGCTCTCGCTGATGTAGCGCGAGGCGCCGCGGAAGCCGAGCATCGGGTTCTCTTCTTCCGGCTCGTAGAGCTTGCCGCCGATCAGGTTGGCGTATTCGTTGGACTTGAAGTCCGACAGGCGCACGATGACCTTCTTCGGCCAGAAGGCCGCGGCCAGTGTGCTGATGCCCTCGACCAGCTTCTCGACGTAGAAGCCGACCGGATCGTCGTAGCCGGCGATGCGCTTCTCGACGCTGTCCTTGATCTCGGCCGGCAGGCCGGCGAAGTTCAGCAGCGCCTTGGGGTGCACGCCGATCATGCGGTTGATGATGAATTCCAGGCGGGCCAGGCCCACGCCCTCGTTGGGCAGCTGGGCGAAGTCGAAGGCACGGTCCGGGTTGCCGACGTTCATCATGATCTTGAACGGCAGGTCGGGCATGGCATCGACCGAGTTCTTGCGGATATCGAAGCCCAGCTCACCTTCGAAGATGAAGCCGGTGTCGCCCTCGGCGCAGGACACGGTCACGCCTTGGCCATCCTGCAGCACCTGGGTGGCGTTGCCGCAACCGACCACGGCCGGAATGCCCAGCTCGCGAGCGATGATCGCCGCGTGACAGGTACGCCCGCCGCGGTTGGTCACGATGGCGCTGGCGCGCTTCATCACCGGTTCCCAGTCCGGGTCGGTCATGTCGGAAACCAGTACGTCGCCCGCTTGCACCTTGTCCATCTCGGACACGTCGTGGATCACCCGTACCTTGCCGGCACCAATGCGCTGACCGATGGCACGACCTTCAACCAGAACGGTACCCTTCTCTTTCAGCAGGTAGCGCTCCATGACGTTGGCGGTGGTACGGCTTTTAACGGTTTCCGGGCGGGCCTGGACGATGTACAGCTTGCCGTCGTCGCCATCCTTGGCCCACTCGATGTCCATCGGGCGGCCGTAGTGTTTCTCGATGATCAGCGCCTGCTTGGCCAGCTCGGTGACTTCGGCGTCGCTGATGCAGAAGCGCGCGCGATCAGCGCGGTCCACGTCGACGGTCTTGACCGAGCGGCCGGCCTTGGCTTCGTCGCCATAGACCATCTTGATCGCTTTGCTGCCCAGGTTGCGACGCAGGATGGCCGGACGGCCGGCTTCCAGGGTCTGCTTGTGCACGTAGAATTCGTCGGGGTTAACCGCGCCCTGCACCACGGTCTCGCCGAGGCCGTAGGCGCCAGTGATGAATACCACGTCGCGGAAGCCGGACTCGGTATCCAGGGTGAACAGTACGCCGGCGGTACCGGTTTCCGAACGCACCATGCGCTGCACACCGGCGGACAGGGCGACCAGCTTGTGATCGAAGCCCTGGTGTACGCGGTAGGCGATGGCACGGTCATTGAACAGCGAGGCGAAGACTTCCTTGGCCGCGCGGATCACGTTGTCCACGCCGCGAATGTTGAGGAAAGTCTCCTGCTGGCCGGCGAAGGAGGCATCCGGCAGGTCTTCGGCGGTCGCCGAGGAGCGCACCGCAACGGCCATGTTGTCGTTGCCGGCAGCCATTTCGGCGAAGGCCTGGCGGATTTCACGATCGAGACGCTCGGGGAACTCGGCGTCCATCACCCACTGGCGAATCTGCGCGCCGGTCTTGGCCAGGGCGTTGACATCGTCGACGTCGAGGGCGTCGAGCGCGGCATGAATACGGTCGTTCAGGCCGCTCTGTTCGAGGAAGTCACGGTAGGCCTGGGCGGTGGTGGCAAAGCCGCCGGGAACCGATACGCCTGCACCGGCGAGGTTGCTGATCATCTCGCCCAGGGATGCATTCTTGCCCCCTACATGCTCCACATCGTGGACGCCGAGCTTATCGAGGGAAACGACGTACTCTACCAAGGTGAACTCTCCACTGTACGTGGCAGAGCCGGTGCAGCGCCGCCGCTACCTGGCTTTGCCTCAAGGAAATAAGTCACAATGCCGACCAGTACGGGCCCGGCAAAGGGGGCCTATCATAGCCAAGAATCGTTCCTGACTTAAGGCCTCCGCCATCAATGAAACGCACCGCATTCTTCATTTCCGACGGCACAGGCATCACCGCGGAAACTCTGGGGCAAAGCCTGCTGGCGCAATTCGAGGCCATCAGCTTTACCAAGCTCACACGCCCCTACATAGACAGCGTCGACAAGGCGCGGGCCATGGTACAGCAAATCAACCATGCTGCGGAGAAGGACGGCGCCCGGCCGATCATCTTCGACACCGTGGTCAACCAGGAGATTCGCGACGTCCTGGCCCAGTCCGAAGGCTTCATGATCGACATCTTTTCGACCTTCCTGGCTCCGCTGGAGGCCGAACTCAGCGAGCATTCCTCCTACTCGGTCGGCAAGTCGCACTCCATTGCCAGCAACAGCAACTACATGGAGCGCATCGAGGCGGTCAACTTCGCCCTCGACAACGATGACGGCGCCCGCACCCACTACTACGACAAGGCCGACCTGATCCTGGTCGGCGTATCGCGCTGCGGCAAGACGCCCACCTGCCTGTACATGGCCATGCAGTTCGGTATCCGCGCCGCCAACTATCCGCTGACCGAAGAAGACATGGAGCGCCTACAGCTGCCCGCCGCGCTCAAGCCCTACAAACACAAACTGTTCGGCCTGACCATCGACCCGGACCGGCTCACCGCCATCCGTCACGAGCGCAAACCCAACAGCCGCTACGCCAGCTATGCGCAGTGCGAGTTCGAGGTGCGTGAGGTGGAAAACCTGTTCCGCCGCGAGGGCCTGCCGTTCATCAACTCCACCCACTTCTCGGTGGAAGAGATTTCCGCCAAGATCCTGGTGGAAAAAGGCGTCGAACGCCGCCTCAAATAACCTTTAGCCGCCCGGTGGCCGCCATGACCCTGATGGATGCAGTTCTGTTCGCACCGATTGCCGCACTCATCTCGCTCGGCCCCGGGCCAAACAACTTCTGCGCCCTTAACAACGGCATCAACTACGGCTTCCGTGCCGCCCTGCTGGCCACCTTCGGCCGGCTGGCAGCTTTCGCCATCTTCCTGTTCATCTCCGCCGTCGGCCTGGGCGCCATGCTGCTGGCCTCGGAAACCGCCTTCACCATCATCAAGTGGGTCGGCGCCGCCTACCTGGTCTACCTGGGCATCAAGACCTGGCGCAGCACCAGCTTCAGCGGCCTGCAGCTGAGCGACGAGGAGCCACTGCAACGCCAGCCGGTGAAGGCTCCGATAGCCCGCCTGATGCTCAACGAATTCCTGATCGGCATCAGCAACCCCAAGGCCATCCTGCTGTTCGCCGCGATCTTCCCGCAGTTCATCAAGCCGGATCAGCCGGCGGCCGAGCAGTTTCTCTACCTGGGCAGCACCTACCTATTGGCCGAACTCTGCGTCGCCACCTTCACCTACGCCCTGTTCGGCATGCAGATCCGTCGCCTGGTACGCAGCCGCAAGGGCATCAGCCGCCTGAACAAGGGCGCCGGCGCCTTCTTCGTCGGCGCCGGCGGCCTGATGCTGGGCGTCAACAACCGCTGACCACGCCTCAGAAAGCGTCGCCCGGCACCCGCACCCAGCCTTCCATCAGGATGCGCGCCGAGCGCGACATGATCGCCTTGGTCACCGTCCACTGACCGTCAACCTGCCTGGCCTGGGCGCCGACCCGCAGGGTGCCGGACGGATGACCGAAGCGCACCGCCTCGCGCTCGCCGCCGCCCGCCGCCAGGTTGACCAGGGTACCGGGCACCGCCGCCGCCGTGCCGATGGCCACCGCGCAGGTGCCCATCATGGCGTGGTGCAGCTTGCCCATGGACAGCGCCCGTACCAGCAGGTCGACCTCGTTCGCCTCGATGCGCTTGCCGCTGGAGGCCTGGTAGCTCTTGGGCTTGCTCACGAAGGCGATCTTCGGTGTGTGCTGGCGAGTAGTAGCCTCTTCGGCCGTCTTGATCAGGCCCATGCGCAGGGCGCCGGCCACGCGGATCTGCTCGAAGCGCGCCAGCTGCACCGGATCGCCATTGATGGCCTCGCGCAGTTCGGTGCCCTGGTAGCCGATGTCCTCGGCATTGACGAACACGGTGGGGATGCCGGCGCTGATCATGGTCGCCTTGAAGGTGCCGACGCCCGGTACTTCCAGGTCATCGACCAGGTTGCCGGTAGGGAACATCGAGCCGCCCTCCTCGCCATCGTCGGACGGATCGAGGAACTCCAGCACGATCTCCGCCGCCGGAAAGGTCACCCCGTCCAGCTCAAAGTCGCCGGTTTCCTGCACCTGGCCATTACTGACTGGCACGTGAGCAATGATGGTCTTGTGGATATTGGCCTGCCAGATACGCACCACGCACACGCCGTTATCCGGAATGCGCGACGGATCGACCAACCCGGCATGGATGGCGAAGGCACCGGCGGCGGTGGACAGATTGCCGCAATTGCCGCTCCAGTCGACGAAGGCCTTGTCGATGGAGACCTGGCCGTAGAGGTAATCGACGTCATGCTCGGGCTGGCTGCTTTTCGACAGGATCACGCACTTGGAGGTCGAGGACGTCGCGCCGCCCATGCCGTCGATGTGCGCGCTGTACGGATCGGGGCTGCCGATCACCCGCATAAACAGCTTGTCGCGGGCAGCGCCCGGGGCCTGGCAGCTCTGCGGCAAGTCCTGCAAACGGAAGAACACGCCCTTGCTGGTACCGCCACGCATGTAGGTGGCGGGAATCTTGATCTGGGGTACGTGAGCCATGATGAGGTCCTGGCTTGATGGAAGTAGCCCGGATGCAATCCGGGAAACGGGTCACCCCGGATTACATCCGGGCTACAGGCTGGAGTCCCCTTCTCCCCCAGGGAGAAGGTGCCCGAAGGGCGGATGAGGGAGTTGACCACCCTCACCGGTACGCCGGCCGCCCCAGCCCTCTCCCAGAGGGAGAGGGCGTGAGTGCCGGCCTCAGCCGGCGGACGACTCGAGGAAGTCCTGGGCGAAACGCTGCAGCACACCGCCGGCCTTGTACACATGCACTTCGGCAGCGGTGTCCAGGCGGCAGGTCACCGGCACCCGAACCACCTCACCGTTGCGGCGATTGACCACCAGGGTCAGGTCGCAGCGCGGCGAGACTTCGCCTTCGATGTCATAGGTCTCGGTGCCATCCAGTGCCAGGGTCAGACGAGTGGTGCCCGGCTTGAACTCGACCGGCAGCACGCCCATGCCCACCAGGTTGGTGCGGTGGATGCGTTCGAAGCCTTCGGCGACGATCACTTCCACGCCGGCCAGGCGCACGCCCTTGGCGGCCCAGTCACGCGAGCTGCCCTGGCCGTAGTCGGCGCCGGCGACGATGATCAGGTTCTGCTTGCGGTTCATGTAGGTTTCGATGGCTTCCCACATGCGCATCACCTTGCCTTCCGGCTCGACGCGGGCCAGCGAACCCTTCTTCACCACACCGTCGACCACGGCCATTTCGTTGACCAGCTGCGGGTTGGCGAAGGTGGCGCGCTGGGCGGTCAGGTGGTCGCCGCGGTGGGTGGCGTAGGAGTTGAAGTCCTCCTCCGGCAGGCCCATTTTCGCCAGGTACTCACCGGCAGCCGAATCCAGCAGGATGGCGTTGGACGGCGACAGGTGGTCGGTGGTGATGTTGTCCGGCAGGATCGCCAGCGGCAGCATGCCCTTGAGCGTGCGCTCTCCGGCCAGCGCGCCTTCCCAGTACGGCGGACGGCGGATGTAGGTGGACATCGGACGCCAGTCGTACAGCGGACTTTCGGCCTCCTGCACGGTGCCCAGATCGAACATCGGGATGTAGATCTGCTTGAACTGCTCAGGCTTCACGCTGGAGGCGACGATGGCGTCGATTTCCTCATCGCTCGGCCACAGGTCCTTCAGGGTAATCGGGTTGCCGTTCTTGTCGGCACCCAGCACGTCCTGCTCGATATCGAAGCGCACGGTACCGGCGATAGCGTAGGCGACCACCAGCGGCGGCGAAGCGAGGAAAGCTTGCTTGGCGTAGGGGTGGATACGGCCGTCGAAGTTGCGGTTGCCGGAAAGCACGGCGGTGGCGTAGAGGTCGCGGTCGATGATTTCCTGCTGGATCACCGGATCCAGTGCACCGGACATACCGTTACAGGTGGTGCAGGCGTAAGCGACGATGCCAAAGCCGAGCTTTTCCAGTTCGGTCAGCAGGCCGGCTTCTTCCAGATACAGCTTGGCAACTTTAGAACCCGGAGCGAACGAGGTCTTGACCCAGGGCTTGCGCACCAGGCCCAGCTCGTTGGCCTTCTTCGCCAACAGGCCGGCGGCCACCACATTACGAGGGTTGGAGGTGTTGGTGCAGCTGGTGATGGCAGCGATGATCACCGCGCCATCAGGCAGCAGGCCTTCGGCCTCCTCGGCCTTGGCTGCGGCCAGCTTGGCTTCGTCGGCAATGCCGCGCTCGTGCAGCGCCGAGGTCGGCAGACGCTTGTGCGGGTTGCTCGGGCCGGCCATGTTGCGTACCACGGTGGACAGATCGAAGCTCAGTACCCGCTCGTACTCGGCGGTCACCAGGGCATCGGCCCAGAGACCGGTAAGCTTGGCGTAGTTCTCGACCAGCGCCACCTGCTCCGGCTCGCGACCGGTCAGCTTGAGGTAATCGATGGTCTGCTGGTCGATGTAGAACATCGCCGCGGTGGCACCGTACTCCGGGCACATGTTGGAGATGGTGGCGCGGTCGCCGATCGACAGGCTGTCCGCACCCTCGCCGAAGAACTCGACATAGGCGCCGACCACGCGCTCTTTGCGCAGGAACTCGGTCAGAGCCAGGACGATGTCGGTAGCGGTGATACCAGGCTGGCGCTTGCCGGTCAGCTTGACGCCGACGATATCGGGCAGACGCATCATCGACGGCAGACCGAGCATCACGGTTTCCGCTTCCAGGCCGCCCACACCAATGGCTATCACGCCCAGCGCATCGACGTGCGGGGTGTGCGAGTCGGTACCGACGCAGGTATCGGGGAAGGCCACGCCACCGCGCGCCTGGATCACCGGGCTCATCTTCTCCAGATTGATCTGGTGCATGATGCCGTTGCCGGCCGGGATCACATCGACGTTCTTAAACGCGGTCTTGGTCCACTCAATAAAGTGGAAACGGTCCTCGTTGCGGCGCTCCTCGACGGCACGGTTCTTCTCGAACGCATCCGGATCAAAGCCACCGAATTCCACGGCCAGCGAGTGGTCGACGATCAGCTGGGTCGGAACCACCGGGTTGACCTTGGACGGATCGCCGCCCTTCTCGGCAATCGCATCACGCAGGCCGGCGAGGTCGACCAGCGCGGTCTGGCCGAGGATGTCGTGGCAGACCACACGGGCCGGGTACCAGGGGAAGTCGAGGTCGCGCTTGCGCTCGATCAGCTGCTTGAGCGCATCGGTCAGCAGCTCCGGCTCGCAGCGACGTACCAGCTGCTCGGCCAGTACACGCGAGGTGTACGGCAGCTTGGCGTAGGCGCCCGGCGCGATGGCATCGACCGCCTCGCGAGTGTCGAAGTAGTCCAGCGAGGTACCGGCCAGGTGCTTGCGGTACTGGGTGTTCATCGCGCTGCTCATTATTTGCGGTCCTTCAGCGGCACGAACTTGAGGTCCTCAGGACCGGTGTAGTTGGCGCTCGGACGGATGATCTTGCCGTCGATACGCTGCTCGATGACGTGCGAAGACCAGCCCGAAGTGCGGGCGATGACGAACAACGGGGTGAACATGGCGGTGGGCACGCCCATCATGTGGTAGCTGACGGCGCTGAACCAGTCGAGGTTGGGGAACATCTTCTTGATTTCCCACATCACGCTCTCCAGGCGCTCGGCGATGTCGAACATCTTGGTGTTGGACTGCTCGAGCGACAGCTCGCGCGCCACTTCCTTGATCACCTTGTTGCGTGGGTCGCTGACGGTGTAGACCGGGTGACCGAAGCCGATCACCACTTCCTTTTTCTCGACACGGGCGCGGATGTCGGCCTCAGCCTCGTCCGGGTTGTCGTAGCGCTTCTGGATCTCGAAGGCCACTTCGTTGGCGCCGCCGTGTTTCGGACCGCGCAGCGCGCCGATGGCGCCAGCGATGCAGGAGTACATGTCGGAACCAGTACCGGCGATCACCCGCGAGGTGAAGGTGGAGGCATTGAACTCATGCTCGGCATACAGGTTGAGCGAGGTGTGCATGGCGCGCACCCAGGACTCACGCGGCTTCTCGCCATGCAGCAGGTGGAGGAAGTGGCCGCCGATGGAGTCATCGTCGGTTTCCACCTCGATGCGCCTGCCGTTGTGGCTGAAGTGGTACCAGTACAGCAGCGCCGAACCCAGCGAGGCCATCAGCTTGTCGGCGATGTCACGAGCACCCGGGTGGTTGTGGTCGTCCTTCTCCGGCGACACGCAACCGAGCACGGACACGGCGGTGCGCATCACGTCCATCGGATGGGCCGAGGGCGGCAGCTGCTCCAGGGACGCCTTGAGGGCGGCCGGAATGCCGCGCAAGGCCTTGAGTTTGGCCTTGTAGGCGCTCAGTTCGGCGACGTTGGGCAACTTGCCATGCACCAGCAGGTGAGCGATTTCCTCGAACTCGCAGCGGTTGGCGAAGTCGAGCACGTCATAGCCACGGTAGTGCAGGTCGTTGCCGGTACGGCCGACGGTGCACAGGGCGGTGTTGCCGGCGGCGGTGCCGCTCAGGGCAACGGACTTCTTCGGCTTGAAGCCGGGCGTGGTGGTGTCTACGGAAGCGCTCATCGCGGTCTCCTCAGTCTGAATCCGGTGGTACGGCTTGTTGTTGTGGCAGGCCGCGTGCGACCTGCGTTCCGGTCACTTCTTGCCGGCGGCGAACAGGGCGTCGAGCTTCTGCTCGAAGGCGTGGTAGCCGATGCGGTCATACAGCTCGGCACGAGTCTGCATCAGCTCGATGACGTCTTTCTGATGGCCGTTCTGGCGGATCGAGGTGTAGACGGCTTCCGCCGCCTTGTTGGCGGCCCGGAAGGCCGACAACGGATATAGCTGAATGGCCACGCCGACCGAGGCCAGCTCGTCACGGGTGAACAGCGGCGTAGCGCCGAACTCGGTGATGTTGGCTAGGACCGGTACCTTCAGCGCATCGACGAAGCGCTTGTAGGTCGGCAGGTCATAGGCGGCCTCGGCGAAGATGCCGTCGGCGCCCGCCTCCACGTAGCGCTGGCAGCGCTCGATGGCAGCATCCACGCCCTCGGCCTGGATGGCGTCGGTGCGGGCGATCAGGAAGAAGTTGGGGTCGGTCTTAGCATCGGCAGCAGCACGCACGCGGTCGACCATCTCCTCGCAGGAGACGATTTCCTTGCCCGGGCGGTGGCCACAGCGCTTGGCGCCGACCTGGTCCTCGATATGCGCGGCGGCGGCACCGGCCTTGATCAGGTTCTTGATGGTGCGCTCGATGTTGAAGGCGCTGGGGCCGAAGCCGGTGTCGATATCCACCAGCAGCGGCAGGTCGCAGACATCGGTGATGCGGCGCACGTCGGTGAGCACGTCATCCAGGGTGTTGATGCCCAGATCCGGCAGCCCCAAGGAGCCGGCGGCGACACCGCCACCGGACAGGTAGATGGCCTGGAAGCCGGCACGCTTGGCCAGCAGCGCATGGTTGGCGTTGATCGCGCCGATCACCTGCAGCGGCTGCTCGGCAGCGATGGCATCGCGGAAGCGCTGGCCGGGGGTTCTTGCACTCATGACTCACCTCGTGTTTTGGACGGGTTGGCGAGCGCTTCCTGGTAGTGGCGCTCGATATTGCGCTTGGATGCACCGATGTGACGGCGCATCAGCAGTTCGGCCAGTTCGCCGTCACGTTCGGCGATGGCATCGAGAATGCGGTGGTGTTCGGCGAACGCCTGGTGTGGGCGGTTCGGCGTGGCGGAGAACTGCAGGCGATACATGCGCACCAGTTGGTACAGCTCGCCACAGAGCATCTGCGCCAGGGTCTGATTGCCGCTGCCCTGGATGATCCGGTAGTGGAAGTCGAAATCGCCTTCCTGCTGGTAGTAGCCGACGCCCGCCTTGAAGGCAGCATCCTGCTCGTGCAGCTCCAGCACCCGACGCAGCTCGTCGATCTCGGCCTGGCTCATGCGCTCGGCGGCCAGGCGACAGGCCATGCCCTCCAGCGATTCGCGAATCTCGTACAGTTCGATCAGCTCGGCATGGCTGAGTGAAACCACTCGCGCGCCGACATGGGGTACGCGCACCAGCAGCTTCTGCCCTTCGAGGCGGTGGATGGCCTCGCGCAGCGGGCCGCGACTAATGCCGTAGGTGCGCGCCAGCTCCGGCTCGGAGATCTTGCTGCCTGGCGGTATCTCGCCCTGCACGATGGCCGCCTGGATGCGGCGAAACACGTGCTCGGCAAGCGTTTCCGAGTCATGCTGTTCGTTGCTGGTGACGTCGAGAGCGTCGAGCATTATTGTCAACACAATGAGTTTCGATAGCGGCAAAACTAGGCTTCAAACCCGATCATGTCAATCACGAAAAACCAGATTGTCGACAATCCGCCCTAGGGAGAAAAAGTCTCGCAACCGTGCAATCAACCTGCAGAAACGCCTATAAGCCGCTGTCGCAGCAGAAAAACCCCATGTTAGAATGCCGCCCGCAAGCGTCGGCCCGGAGCCGCCGCCACGCCTGCTAGACTTCACCCGCCGGCTGCAGCGCCCCGCCGCCGCCCCGACGACGCGAATATCAAAGGATTTATGCGACTCAAGCCTTTCGCCCTCCTCTTCAGCTTCAGCCTGCTGCCCGGCCTGAGTCTCGCCGCGGAAAAGACCGTCTATGGTCTGAACGAATACGTCAGCCTGTCCGATCTCGACCTCGAAGTCGCCGCCAAACTGGATACCGGTGCCAAAACCGCCTCGCTCAGCGCACGCGATATCGAACGCTTCAAACGTGACGGCGAGACCTGGGTACGCTTCTATCTGGCTATCGACGACGCCCACGCACACCCGATCGAGCGGCCGCTGGCCCGCATCAGCAAGATCAAGCGCCGGGCTGGCGATTTCGACCCTGAAGAGGGCAAGACCTACACCGCCCGCCCGGTGATCGAACTGCAGGTATGCATGGGCAAGGCCCTGCGTACCATCGAAGTGAACCTGACCGACCGCAGCGCATTCCAATTCCCGCTGCTGATTGGCTCCGAGGCACTCAAGCGCCTGGATGCCGTGGTCGATCCCAGTCTTAAATATGCCGCTGGTAAACCTGGCTGCACCCCTGACGCAAACTCTGCCGAGTAACTCACATGCGCTCTCTTACCCTGCATCTGAAAGTCCTTATCACCCTCCTGGTGACAGTGGGCGTTCTGGTCACGGCCTATCAGATCTTCGTTCTTGGCATTCCGGTGACCGAAGACGAAACCGATGACCTGTGGAACATCGACGCCAAGGTCGAGTTCCAGGCCAGTCCGCGTGAACCGGTGAAGGTGCAGATGTTCGTACCGCCGCTGAACCAGGACTATGTCAGCCTCAACGAGAGCTTCATCTCCAACAACTACGGCGTGAGCGTCAACCGCGTCGATGGCAACCGCAAGCTGACCTGGTCGGCTCGTCGCGCCAACGGCAACCAGACTCTCTATTACCGCCTGGTGCTGACCAAGCGTTACAGCGGCGAGCCGGCCAAGGCCAAGGGCCCGATCTTCCGCGACAGCATCGCGGTGGAAGGCGCCGAGAAGATCGCCGCCGAAGCCCTGCTCGCCCCCATCCGCCAGCACTCGGCGGATGTGCAGACCTTCATCAGCGAGACCATCAAGCGCGTCAACAACGTCAACGATGACAACGTCAAGCTGCTGCTCGGTGGCGACGCCTCCACGGCCAACAAGGCGAAGGTAATCGACCTGCTGCTGTCCATTGCTCACGTGCCGATGGAGCGCGTGCACACCATTCGCCTGGTCGCCGACGCTCAGCAGAGCCCGGAACTCTGGCTGCGCAGCTTCAATGGCGAGAACTGGCTGTACTTCAACCCGGAAAGCGGCGAGCAGGGCCTGCCGAGCGACCGCGTGGTGTGGTGGACCGGTGACGAGCCGCTGGTGAGCATCGAAGGCGGCAAGAAGCCGCAAGTCAGCTTCACCCTGAACAACAGCGAGATGAACGCCATCCGCCTGGCCAAGCTGACCGACGAGAACACCGACGTCGATTTCCTCGAGTACTCGCTGTACGGCCTGCCGCTGCAGACCCAGCAGACCTACCAGATCATGATCATGATCCCGATCGGTGTGCTGGTGATCCTGATCCTGCGCAACCTCGGCGGCCTGCAGACCCTCGGCACCTTCACCCCGGTGCTGATCGCCCTGGCCTTCCGCGAGACCCAGCTGGGCTTCGGCATCGTGCTGTTCACCATCATCACCGCCCTCGGCCTGTCACTACGCTCCTACCTGGAGCACCTCAAGCTGCAGATGTTGCCGCGACTTTCGGTGGTGCTGACCTTCGTGGTGGTGCTGATCGCCGTGATCAGCCTGTTCAGCCACAAGCTCGGCCTGGAGCGCGGTCTCTCGGTCGCGCTGTTCCCGATGGTGATCCTGACCATGACCATCGAGCGCCTGTCCATCACCTGGGAAGAGCGTGGCGGCAGCCATGCCTTCAAGGTGGCCGTCGGCACCCTGTTCGCTGCTACCCTGGCGCACCTGCTGATGACCATTCCGGAGCTGACCTACTTCATCTTCACCTTCCCGGCCGTGCTGCTGATCATGGTGGGCTTCATGCTGGCGATGGGTCGCTACCGCGGCTACCTCCTCACCGAACTGTTCCGCTTCAAAGCCTTCCTGAAGGATTGAACCCATGATCGGCCTGTGGAAGACGTGGAAGGCCCTTGAAGCCAAAGGCATCATGGGTATCAACCGACGCAACGCGGACTATGTGCTGAAGTACAACAAGCGGCACCTGTACCCGATCGTCGACGACAAGATCATCACCAAGGAGCGCGCCATCGCCGCCGGCATTCATGTGCCGGAGATGTACGGCATCATCTCCACGGAGAAGGAGATCGAGAAGTTCTCCGAGATCATCGGCGACCGCAACGACTTTGTGATCAAGCCCGCACAAGGCGCCGGCGGTGACGGCATCCTGGTCATCACCGACAAGTTTGAGGGCCGCTACAAGACCGTCTCCGGCAAGATCGTCAGCCAGGAAGACATCGAGCACCAGCTCTCCAGCATCCTCACCGGCCTCTATTTCCTGGGCGGCCACCGCGACCGCGCACTGATCGAGTACCGGGTCACCCCGGACCCGATCTTCAAGAGCATCAGCTACGAAGGCGTGCCGGACATCCGCATCATCGTGCTGATGGGCTACCCGGTCATGGCCATGCTGCGCCTGCCCACCCGCCAGTCCAACGGCAAGGCCAACCTGCACCAGGGCGCGATCGGTGTGGGTGTGGACCTGGCGACCGGCATCACCCTCAAGGGCACCTGGCTGAACAACAAGATCAGCAAGCACCCTGACACCACGAATGCGGTGGACGGCGTGCAACTGCCCAACTGGGATGGCTTCATGAAGCTGGCCGCGGGCTGCTACGAGCTGTGCGGCCTCGGCTACATCGGCGTGGACATGGTGCTGGACGTCGACAAGGGCCCGCTGATTCTCGAACTCAACGCCCGCCCCGGCCTGAACATCCAGATTGCCAACGATTGCGGCCTGACCCATCGCGCCCATGCGGTGGAGGCCCACTTGGCCGAGTTGGCGAAAAATGGCGTCACCGAAAGCGTGGAAGAGCGCGTGCGCTTCTCCCAACAGCTGTTCGGCCACGTCAAACCCAAGGAAGTCTGAGCGCAGGCTCGCTGAAAAGGCCCGGCGATGCCGGGCTTTTTCATTTCCGCCCGCCCTCCTACAATAGCAAGCCCACCCACCCCAACCCTTAGCATGAGCCTCTGCCGCGTCCACTCGCTGCCTTATCGGCCAGATCCCGCCAGCTACTTCGCCCTGGTACGCCATGCGCCAGGCGCCGTGCTGCTGGACGCCGGACGGCCGCAGGCCGAGCGCGGCCGCTATGACCTGCTGAGCGCATGGCCGCTGGCAACCTACGCAGCAGAAGCCCACGAGAGCGGTACCCGCTTCTTCCAGCGCCTGCGTGCCGGCCTTGATCAGCTGGGCCGCGCCGAGGCGCCGGATGGCTGTGAGCTGCCGTTCACCGGCGGCCTGATCGGCTACCTGTCCTATGACTTCGGCCGGCGCCTCGAGCGACTCCCCGAACAGGCTGCTGACGACCTGCAGCTGCCGGACGCACGCTTCGGCCTGTATGCCTGGGCGCTGGTCAGCGATCATCAGCGGCAGACCAGCCAACTGCTGTTCCATCCCGCGTTGGCCGAATCGGAGCGGGAGCGCCTGATTCAACTGTTCGAGGCCGGCCACGCAGCGCCATGCCCGCCCTTCTCCCTGCGCCAGGCTTTCCGGGCCGACCAGAGCCAGGATGACTATCGTCACGCCATCGAGCGCATCCAGGCCTATATCCAGGCGGGCGACTGCTACCAGGTCAACTTCGCCCAGCGCTTCCAGGCGCCCTGCCAGGGCGATGCCTGGAGCGCCTACCAGGCGCTGCGAGCCGCCTGCCCCACACCCTTTGCGGGCTTCCAGGCGCTGGAAGGCAGTGACGCCATTCTCAGCCTGTCACCAGAGCGTTTCCTGCAGGTCAGCCAGGGGCGCGTGGAAACGCGACCGATCAAGGGCACCCGCCCGCGCGGCACCAGCACTGCGGACGACCAGGCCAATGCCGATGAGCTGGTCGGCAGCGCCAAGGATCGTGCCGAGAATCTGATGATCGTCGACCTGCTGCGCAACGACCTGGGCCGCAGCTGCAAGACCGGCTCGGTCCGCGTACCGGAGCTGTTCGCCCTGGAGAGCTACCCCAACGTGCATCACCTGGTCAGCGCGGTGACCGGCGAGCTGGCCGAGGACCACGATGCCCTCGACCTGATCGCCGGCAGCTTCCCCGGCGGTTCGATCACCGGCGCACCGAAGATCCGCGCCATGCAGATTATCGACGAGCTGGAGCCAACGCGCCGCGCCATCTACTGCGGATCCCTGCTCTACCTGGACGTGCGTGGCGAGCTGGACAGCTCCATCGCCATTCGCAGTCTGCTGATCAAGGACGGCACCGTCAGCTGCTGGGGCGGTGGCGGCATCGTGGCGGATTCGGATTGGCAGGCCGAGCACCAGGAGTCCATCACCAAGGTGAAGGTGTTGCTGCAGACCCTCGAAGCGCTCTGATCCCAACGAGCGCCCACAAAAAAGGCCCGCAGATGCGGGCCTTTTTCATGGCGGCGAAGCTTACAGGCTCAGCTCGCGATTGGACGCCTTGAGGAACTCGCGCTTGAGGTCTTCATAGGTGTGCACCGCCGGGAACTGCGGGAACTCGCGGATCACGTTGTCCGGGGCGTGGAACAGGATGCCGGCGTGGGCCTCGGCGAGCATGGTGGTGTCGTTGTAGGAGTCGCCGGCGGCAATCACGCGATAGTACAGGCTCTTGAAGGCAATCACCGACTGACGCTTGGGGTCCTTCTGGCGCAGCTGGTAGCCCACCACGCGATCGGTTTCGTCGGTGATCAGCTTGTGGCACAGCAGGGTCGGGAAGCCCAGCTGGCGCATCAGCGGCTGGGAGAACTCGTAGAAAGTGTCGGAGAGGATCACCACCTGGAAACGCTCACGCAGCCAGTCGACGAACTCGACGGCGCCTTCCAGCGGCTTCAGGGTGGCGATCACTTCCTGAATGTCCTTCAGCTTCAGGCCGTGCTCGTCGAGGATGCGCAGACGCTGCTTCATCAGCACGTCGTAGTCGGGAATGTCGCGGGTAGTCGCCTTGAGCGCTTCGATACCGGTTTTTTCGGCGAAGGCGATCCAGATTTCCGGAACCAGTACACCTTCGAGGTCGAGGCAGGCGATTTCCACGGGAGACTCCTAACGGTCTGAATGAAGAAAGCCGGCACTCTAGCGATTCACCAGGGCGGGCGCAACGCGCCTTTTATATCCGAAAGTAGCAGTAAGACTCCGATTTGGTTATTTAGGCGCATAAAAGCTTTCTTGTTAACATTCCCTCCACAGAGCGCCCGAGCGCCGATCACCAGGAAGCCCGCCCGATGAGCCAAACCTTCAACGTTGCCGAACTGGCAGCGGCCTATGCCAACAAATCCCCTCAGGACATTCTCAAGCTCGCCTTCGAACACTTCGGCGACGAGCTGTGGATCTCCTTCAGCGGCGCCGAGGATGTGGTGCTGCTGGACATGGCCTGGAAACTCAACAAGCAGGTCAAGGTGTTCACCCTCGATACCGGCAGGCTGCACCCGGAGACATACCGCTTCATTGAGCAGGTGCGCGAGCACTACGGCATCGCGATCGAGGTGATGAGCCCGGATGCCCAGAAGCTGCAGGATCTGGTGCGCGAGAAAGGCCTGTTCAGTTTCTACAAGGATGGCCATGGCGAGTGCTGCGGCATTCGCAAGATCGAGCCGCTCAAGCGCAAGCTGGCCACGGTCAAGGCCTGGGCCACCGGGCAGCGCCGCGATCAGAGCCCGGGCACTCGCAGCCAGGTCGCCGTGCTCGAACTGGATGCCGCCTTCTCCTCACCAGAGCAGCCGCTGTACAAGTTCAACCCGCTGGCACAGATGAGCAGCGAGGAAGTCTGGGCCTATATCCGCATGCTGGAACTGCCCTACAACAGCCTGCACGAACGTGGCTTCATCAGCATCGGCTGCGAGCCCTGCACCCGTCCTGTGCTGCCGAACCAGCACGAGCGCGAGGGGCGCTGGTGGTGGGAAGAAGAAACCCAGAAAGAGTGCGGCCTACACGCCGGCAACGTGATTGCCAAGGCCTGAACGAAAAAAGCCCGGCAAGCGCCGGGCTTTTTCTTGTCCTGTTACTCAGTGAACAGGCAGGTCCACGCCTTCGAACAGCTCGTCCAGCTCGGCCTTGGTGTGGCACTGCACGGCCTTGGCCAATACGTCACGGGTCAGGTGCGGGGCGAATTTCTCGATGAAGTCGCACATGAAGCCACGCAGGAAGGTGCCGCGGCGGAAACCGATCTTGGTGATGCTGGCTTCGAACAGTTCGCTGGCATCGAGGATCACCAGGTCGCTGTCGAGCTTGGTATCGACGGCCATGCGCGCCACGATGCCGACGCCCAGCCCCAGACGCACATAGGTCTTGATCACGTCGGCGTCGGCGGCGGTGAACACCACCTTGGGCGATAGCCCGCGGTGATTGAAGGCTTCGTCCAGCTTGGAGCGGCCGGTGAAGCCGAACACGTAGGTGACGATCGGGTGCTCGGCCAGTGCTTCCAGGGTCAGTTTCGGCAACTTGGTCAGCGGGTGCCCCTGCGGCACGATCACGCAGCGATTCCAGCGATAGCAGGGCATCATCACCAGATCGTTGAACAGTTCCATACCCTCGGTGGCAATGGCGAAGTCCACGGTGCCGTCAGCTGCCATCTCGGCGATCTGGGTTGGCGAACCCTGGTGCATGTGCAGCGCCACTTCCGGGTACTGCTTGATGAAGCCACTGATCACCGGCGGCAGCGCATAGCGCGCCTGGGTGTGGGTGGTGGCGATCGACAGAGTGCCCTTCTTCTCGTTGGAGAATTCCTGGGCAATCTGCTTGATGCTTTCGACCTTGCGCAGGATCTCGCCGGCCGTGGTGATGATGCGCTCGCCGGCGGGGGTCACGCGGGTCAGGTGCTTGCCACTGCGGGCAAACACCTCGACGCCCAGCTCGTCTTCCAGAAGGCGGATCTGCTTGCTGATGCCAGGCTGCGAGGTATAGAGGCTCTGCGCAGTGGCAGAGACGTTGAGGTCATGATGCGCCACTTCCCAGATGTAGCGCAGTTGCTGCAGCTTCATAAATGTCCCTCAAAGCAGATAGACGCTGCGCGAATTTGCCAATGCAGCGATATAACCATATTAACGGTTCAGAGATAAAACTAGACGATTTTCTGAGCTGTGCATGCCGTTCGTCTAACCGCTGGCGATAAGCGCCGCTAGCGGTGCTGCAACATGGGCACCAGATAGACCGGCGTTTCCGACAGTTGCAGCAGGCGAGCCGCCGTCCTCCCCAGCGGAATTTCCTGTGCCGCGCCATGGCTGTGACTGCCTACGACCAGCAGATCGGCACCGAGTTTCCGCGCCTCGTCGAGAATCACCTGCGGCGGATCGCCCTGCGCCACTCGCACGCTACGGATCATCTGCATGTCCTGCTGGGCCTCGCCCATCTCGTCGCGAAAGCCCTCCAACACACGCAATTCGATGCTCGCCATCACCCGGGACAGGCCCTTGCTGCGCAATTCCTGCAGGGTCTTCTCGTCCACGTAGGTCTGCAGCACCGACTCGGCGAACAACCCCATGGGCTCGACTGCGTGGACCACGTGCAGCTCGGCGCCGAAGGCCTTGGCCAGCGACAGGGCGTGCTGCAGCACATAAGGCGCATAAAGCCCCAAATCGGTGGCATAGAGAATGGAGCGCAGCATGGTCGCCTCCCTGACTTCCTGCTAGGGCCCAGTGCTGAGCTTAGCAGTGCTCAGCCGGCATCCAGAAAACGCAGGGCCTGGTGCAGCATACGCATCTTCGGCAGTTCGCAGCCCGCCGCGGCAGCCGCAGCCAGTGGCGCGGCATAGATGGCCTGCAGCTCCAGCGGGCGCTTGTGCTGGAAATCGTGGTACATGCTGGGCAGGTAGTCCGGCATGCGGTCAGTCGTGGCCAGCAGTTTCTCCGGGTAGTCTTCTGGCAACACTTGCCCACAGGCTGCGGCTCCCTGCACCACCTCGCGCATCAACTCGAGGATCAGCGCGCGGCTATCGGCATTGGCCATCAGGCGCGTGGTGCCGGCGCCAAGCAGCACCGACAGGCCGTTATACGGCACGTTCCACACCAGCTTTTGCCAGCGCGCCTGTTGCAGATCGGCCATGGCGACGGACTCCAGACCTGCCGAACGAAACAGCTCGGCACCCTCCTCCACGATCGCCAGGCTCTCGCCTGCGCCTGCCGGTCCGGAGTGATAGCCCAGATTCACCGCCCCCAGAGCCTGGTGCTCGATCACACCGGGTGCGGCGCGATGCGTGCAGATGAAACAGAGCCCGCCGAGCAGGTGCAGGTTGTCCGGCAGCAAGGGGCGCAGCTGCTCTTCCACGGCCAGGCCATTCTGCAACAGCACCACCCTGGTCCCCGGCCGCGACAGTCGGGTGATGACGGGCGCCAACTGCGCATTGCTGGTGGTCTTGGCCCCCACCAACAACCAGTCACAGGGTGGCATCTCAGCCGGATCCCCCCAGGCCTGAACCGATTGCAGGTGCAACTGGCCATACACTGCGCTGTTCAGGCGCAGACCATTGGCAACTACCGCCTGGTACTCGCTGCGCAGCAGAAAGTGCACATCATGCCCGGCCTTTGCCAGCATCAGGCCATAGAAACCACCAATAGCACCGGTGCCAATAATGCCAATGCGCAAGCGCTGCATCAGGGAAGCTCCTCAGGTAGTCGACGTCGCGCCTGGCTCAGCGCGTCAGTCAGTTCGGCCAGACGCAGCGGCGCATGCAGAGCGCCAAGGAATTGGCCTTCTTCGATCAGAAATAGGCTGGGCAAGTGAAAAACGCCATAGCGCTGAACCAGGCCGCCATTCTCGGCGGCATCCACCCAGCACAGGCGATCGACGCCAAGTGCCATCTGCGGCAGTTCGCGCCGTGCCCACCGGCAGCTGGCACAACCTGTGCTGGTGAATATCAGCAGGGAGCGCCCCGGCAGCTCCAGCAACCGGCGGTCGGCGTCGAAGTCGGTCAATTCCAGGCTGGGCACTATACTGTCCACGAGTGATGTCAAATGAATGGCATCCGGAGTATTCACCATGCGTCGTTTCCTGCGTCACCCCAGCGACATGCCAGTGGAACTGGTCCAGCGCAAACATGCGTTCCTGCCGCGACAGAGGCTGAACAATATCAGCCTGGGCGGTGTGGCGTGCAATTCCAGCAAGGGATTTCGCAAAGGTACCGCCGTCGAGCTGCGCATCCCGCTGCTCGGCGAGCAGGCTCGCTATCCGGGCGTGGTGGCCTGGTGCCGCAAGCAGCAGGAAGACAGCTACCTGGTGGGCATCGCCTTCATCGACGAAGACACCCTGTTCCGTGCGCGCATGGTCGAGCAGGTCTGCCAGATCGAGCACTACCGCCACCAGCGCGAACAGGAGCTGGGCACCGTACTGGAGGTCGAGACGGTCGCACGCGAATGGATTGCCCTGCACGCGGCCGAGTTTCCCAGCACGCAGATACACTGATACCGGCCGGTTCCGCCCATTGTCTAGGCGGCCTGGAACGCGTTAAGGTTCCCTTCCCCCGCTGCGCCCCATGATTTCGCCTGAAGAGGCGCTCGGCTCCCGTGACCTGACGAGTACCACGATGGCTGATTTACCGATTGACGATCTCAACGTTTCGTCCAACGAAACCCTGATCACCCCGGCGCAGCTCAAGCGCGAAATCCCCCTCACCGAAGCCGCTCAGCGCACCGTGGCCCATGGCCGCCAGGTGGTACGCGACATTCTCGACGGCAAGGACCACCGTCTGTTCGTGGTGGTCGGCCCCTGCTCGATCCACGACATCAAGGCAGCCCACGAGTATGCCGAGCGCCTCAAGGTGCTGGCAGCCGAGGTTTCCGACAGCCTGTTCCTGGTCATGCGCGTGTACTTCGAAAAACCGCGCACCACGGTCGGCTGGAAAGGCCTGATCAACGATCCCTACCTGGATGACTCGTTCAAGATTCAGGATGGCCTGCACATCGGTCGCCAGCTGCTGCGCGACCTGGCCGAGATGGGCCTGCCGACCGCCACCGAGGCACTCGACCCGATCTCCCCGCAATACCTGCAGGACCTGATCAGTTGGTCGGCCATCGGCGCCCGTACCACCGAATCCCAGACCCACCGCGAGATGGCCTCCGGCCTGTCGTCCGCCGTGGGCTTCAAGAACGGCACCGACGGCGGCCTGACCGTAGCGATCAACGCCCTGCAGTCGGTCTCCAGCCCGCACCGCTTCCTCGGCATCAACCAGGAAGGTGGCGTCTCCATCGTCACCACCAAGGGCAACGCCTACGGCCATGTGGTACTGCGCGGCGGCAACGGCAAGCCCAACTATGACTCGGTCAGCGTCGCCATCTGCGAGCAGGAACTGACCAAGGCCAAGATTCGCCCGAACATCATGGTCGACTGCAGCCACGCCAACTCCAACAAGGATCCAGCACTGCAGCCGCTGGTCATGGAAAACGTCGCCAACCAGATCCTCGAAGGCAACAGCTCCATCGTTGGTCTGATGGTGGAAAGCCATCTGGGCTGGGGCAGCCAGGCGATTCCGAAGAACCTCTGCGACCTCAAGTACGGCGTCTCCATCACCGATGCCTGCATCGACTGGGACACTACCGAGAAGACCCTGCGCAGCATGCACGCCAAGCTCAAGGACGTACTGCCCAAGCGCCAGCGCGGCTGAGGACAGGCAGAAACGAAAACGCCGGGCATTGCCCGGCGTTTTTCTTTGCTCACGCTCAGTACCTGGGCTGCTGCCGCTGGCGGCGCTCCAAGTAGCGCTCCACATAGGAGCATGAGGGAATCACCGTGTAGCCCATGGCCTCGGCATACTCCAGCGCCTGCTCGGTCAGCGCCGCGGCGATGCCACGTCCGCGCAGCGGATTCGGTACGAAGGTGCGATAGATGTCGAGCGTCTGCTTGCCCAGATCCATGTAGGCCAGATAGGCGCGGTGACCGTCGATCACGGCCTCGAACTGATGACCCGCCTGGTCATGGTGGATGGACACACCCTCGCTCATTTCATCTCCTCAACAGGCATCAAAACAACACCCTTACCTTATCGATCTTTTCCAGCCGAAGAAACATCTCGGCAGAACCGGTGCCCATCTGCACCGTCAGGAACACTTTGCCATTCTCGACCTTGTGCAGCACGCCCTGATAGTAAGTGCCTTCATAGGTAATGAACTGTAGCCGTTTACCGGCATGATCGGGCAGGCTTCGCACATCGACGAAATCGTAGCGTGGATCCTTGGCTACGGCGTCCTCGCCCTCCGCGCGCACCAACTCATCGGCATGGGATACGGGAGCAGCCTTGGGATCGACCCAGGAGAAGGCGAGAGGTTCAACTACTTGCTGGTTGATCAGGACCACCGGGCGCAACATGGCCACAACGTCCTTCGCTTCGAAGAACTGCAACCCATCCAGGGTCGCACCCTCAGTCGGACGCAGCTCGATACGCAGCGATTGCGGGTCCTTGTAGTAATCCTTCAGCGCACTCAGCACCTCAGGCGCCAGAGCAATACGCTGCGCGCGCAGGGATTGATCCAGATGCTTGATCGAGGTTTCCAGGTACTGCTCGTCCGACTGGCCTAGCTTGCCGGCGCAGTAGCTAACGATCTTGCGCTGGTACTGGTTGTCATTGACCTCGACTACCAGCGCCGACATGCGAGGCGGATTTACTCGCAGATCGCCTGGTTTTTCCGACATGTTGGCCAGCGACAGATTCAGGCGGTAGTCACCCAAGTCGCGTACGTCGGCGGTCAGATTAAGTGCCAGGGTTTGAGCTCCGGGCTGGAACAGGTAGGAAAACTCCACGTCGGTCTCCAGCGTCCGGTACCCCATCTCCAGCAGATCGTCCACACCCATCTGCCGAGAGCTTCCGCAAGCGACACTGGACCAGGCGCTTGCCAGATCCGCTTCCTCCGGCTCCTGCTGGACCATCTCCATGAAGGCGCCATGCACATCCACTTCCAAGCCCTTCAGGCTGACTGACATCTGCTCCGGGAACTTGCCCTCGGCCAGGCGCTCCTTAAATGAGAGCAGCTCCCCCAGGCTCTTGAACTTGAGTTCGGCATGCCTGATACGAAATTCATCATTGAGCATCGGCACCTCGACCTTGATGCCCTCAACGCCCACCTTGCCGTCAAATGAGGAAGTGATGCCCTGATAGCTCAGCGTCATGAAGGGCGAGGCCTGGGCAATGGCGTCGTTCATGATCGAGCGCACCGAAAGCCACAGCGAAACCTTGATCAGTATTGCAACAGCCAGAATGGCCAGCAGACCCCATTTGATGAGTTTGGACATCGGTACTTCCTTGACGTTGTCTGAGTTTGCTTCCTGCCAAATCTGGCGCGGGCAATCTTATCAAGCTCGGCCTGCTGCGACCATGCGTCAGAAATGCACCAGAGTACCAATTGCAACTCCACCCGAAAGTTCAGGGGGAGGCCCTGCAAACGCCAGAACTGTATGTTTTTTAAACAAAAAAGGACCAATACAGATCGGAGAAAAGTTTTTTTTGCTTCCCTTGCGCGAGGCCAGTTTACTTACTAAAAGTAACGGGTAGTATGTAGCCCGGCTAATTTCCCACGCTCGGGAAATTGCTTTTCATGGAAAGTCCACCTTAAGAGGAACACGATGAACAACGTTCTGAAATTCTCTGCTCTGGCTCTGGCCGCCGTTCTGGCCACCGGTTGCAGCAGCGTATCCAAAGAAACCGAAGCCCGTCTGACCGCTACCGAAGACGCCGCTGCCCGCGCTCAAGCTCGTGCCGACGAAGCCTACCGTAAGGCTGACGAGGCTCTGGCCGCTGCTCAGAAGGCTCAGCAGACCGCTGACGAAGCCAACGAGCGCGCTCTGCGCATGCTGGAAAAAGCCAGCCGCAAGTAATCCTTGCCAAGGCTTTGAAGAAGCCGCCCCGGTTCGCCGGGGCGGCTTTTTTAATGCCCGCGATTTGCTCAGACCAACAAAAAGCCCGCCGGCATTGCTGCGGGCGGGCTCTGCGACATCGAGAGACTTACATCTCCAGCGGAGCGGCCTCGTGGTTGGCCACCGCCTCCTGAGGCACGGCGATCTCGATCGGCATGCCATCTTCGGAGGCTACCACCTCGCGCACCATGTCCCAGTCCAGGCGCATGCTGCCGGCAAGCTGCTCGTTCTTCAGCAGGGCATTGATCACGGCGGTGTGCTTGTCGACAACAGACGGCTCGCCGCTGTCACTCAGCGGCTCATGGGCCTCAAGGTAAATCTTGCCGCCGCTGACGCCGAACTTGTACGGCTCATTGACGATGCGCACGGAAGTCCCCACCGGCGCCATCTTGGCCAGCTCCAGCACATTGTTGTTGAGCATGCGGAAGCAACCGTGGCTGACCCGCATGCCGATGCCGAACTTCTTGTTCGAGCCATGGATCAGGTAGCCAGGAGTACCCAGGGTGAACTTGAACGGCCCCAGCGGGTTGTTCGGGCCCGGCGGTACGTAGGCCGGCAGCGGATCGCCATCGGCAGCGTGCTCGGCGCGAATGGACGCTGGCGGCGTCCAGCCCGGGTTCGGCGTCTTGGCGGTGATGGTGGTGTGGGCAATGGGCGAACCCCAGCCTTCGCGACCGATACCCAGCGGGAAGGTGTGCACAACGTTCTGCCCTTTCGGGAAGTAGTACATGCGGTACTCGGCCAGGTTGATGACGATACCTTCACGTGGGCCCGGCGGCAGGATATAGCGGGTCGGCAGGATGATCTCGGCGCCCTCGCCCGGCAGCCAGGCGTCAACCCCCGGGTTGGCCGCCACCATTTCCAGATAACCCAGGTCGTTGGCCGTGGCGATATCGGCGAAGGTGTCTTCGTACTTGGCCTTGATCACCTGGATCTGACCGACGATATCTTCGCCCGGAGGCGGCAGAGGCAGTTCGAGGGCGGCAGCAGGGCCGGCCACGATCAGGCTGGCGAGGCTCAGGGAGCGGGCGAGCGACAACATCCGTAAATCCTTGGCAAGAATGGCTGATGGAAAGACTCGGGATTGTACACCGGCGGCACGCGCGCCGGGAGAGCTCAGGTTTCGGCCCACAGCGGCCGTTCACCGCGACGCTGCGCCTCGAGGATCTCGCGACAGTAGGCACACAGTCGCCTGTCGCGCAGGCCGGCCCTGTCCACATCACGCATCACCGGTAGCGCAGGCAGCAAGCCGCCACACAGGGTGCGATCGGCGAATCCGCCCAGCTCCAACTGGCGCGCAACCAGATGCACCTTGGCCTCACGGCAGGCGAACAGGTCAAGCTGTTCGTCGGGCACGATCAGTTGGTAGGCGTACAGGGACCAGGCGGGACGCGGCATTCACGGCTCCAGGGCGGGGGCGCCACGATAGCCGAAAGCCCGCAGGCGGGGAAGGCTCAGAGCAGCGGCTCCAGCGTCGGCCAGACGTTCTCCAGCATGATCGGCTGAGCCGCTGCCGTTGGGTGGATGCCGTCTGCCTGCATCATCCCCGGGACACCACCGACCCCCTCGAGCAGAAACGGCACCAGGGCCACCTGCTTGCCCGCGGCCAGGTCCGCATAAACATTGGCGAACGCCTGGGTGTAGCGCTGACCGTAGTTGGGCGGCAGACGCATGCCCAACAGCAGCACTTCGGCCTCCGCCGCGCGGGAGGCGTCGATCATCCGCGCAAGATTTTGTTGCAATTGCACCAGCGGCTGGCCACGCAGGCCATCGTTGCCGCCCAACTCGATGATCACCAGCTCCGGCTGATGCTGCGCAAGCAGCGCCGGCAGCCGCGCGGCGCCGCCCGAGCTGGTATCGCCACTGATCGAAGCATTGACTACACGATGCTCGAAACCGCCGTCCTGCAGGCGTTTCTGCAGCAGTGCGACCCAACCCTGGCGGGTATCCACCCCCAAAGCGGCGCTGATACTATCCCCGACCACCAGGACGGTGCCGGCCAGTGCGCCCTGTGCCCACATCAGCAGTGTCAGTGCACCGCTCACCCACAACGCACGCATCGGATTCTCCATGAGCGCAAGCATTCTTAATGCGCGGCACCTTAGCAAAGTGGTCCCCAGCACGGAAGGTGAGCTGGCCATCCTCCACGACCTGTCGCTGGATCTGGCGAAAGGCGACAGCCTGGCCATCGTTGGCAGTTCCGGCTCCGGCAAATCCACGCTGCTGGGCCTGCTCGCAGGGCTCGACCTGCCCAGCTCCGGCGAGGTCGAACTGGCGGGCCACGCGCTGCAGGCACTGGACGAGGACCGCCGCGCGCGGGTGCGCGCCGAGCATGTCGGTTTCGTGTTCCAGTCATTCCAGCTGCTGGACAACCTCAACGCCCTGGAAAACGTCATGCTGCCGCTGGAGCTGGAAGGACGCAGCGACGCCCGCCAGCGTGCCGCAACGCTGCTGGAGCGAGTCGGCCTGGGTCAGCGCTTCAGCCACTACCCGCGCCAGCTCTCGGGCGGCGAGCAGCAGCGTGTGGCCATTGCCCGCGCCTTCGCTGCCGAGCCGGCGATACTCTTCGCCGACGAGCCGACCGGCAACCTCGACAGCCACACCGGCGAGCGCATCAGCGATCTGCTGTTCGAGCTGAACAAGGAGCGCGGCACCACGCTGGTACTGGTCACCCATGACGAGCGCCTGGCGCATCGTTGCCGGCGCCTGATCCGCCTGGAAGCCGGGCGCCTGATCGACAGCGTGGAACCCTGATGCGCGCCCGCCTGTTCGTTCTTGCCTGGCGCCAGTTGCTGCGCGACGCCCGAGCCGGCGAGCTGCGCGTGCTGTTCTTTGCCCTGCTGGTAGCCGTGGCCGCCAGCACGGCCATCGGCTACTTCGGCGCGCGCCTCAACGGCGCCATGCTGTTGCGCGCCACCGAGTTCCTCGGCGCCGACCTGGTGCTGAGCGGTAGCGCCGCCGCCCTGCCCGAGCAGATCGAGGCCGGCACACAGCTGGGGCTGGAGCATGCCCAGGTGGTCGAGTTCGCCAGTGTGATTGCCGGCGAGCAGAGCATTCAGCTGGCCAGTATCAAGGCCGCCAGCGGCGGCTATCCGCTGCGCGGCGAACTGAAAAGTGCCGCCGAGCCTTACGCCGCCGAACAGCCTGGCGGCGGGCCGCGTCCCGGTGAAGCCTGGGCCGAGGCCCGCCTGTTTGCCGCGCTGGATCTGCGGATCGGCCAGAGCATCGAGGTCGGCAACCGCCAGTTGCGCCTGACCCGGGTGCTGACCTACGAGCCGGATCGCGCCGGCGACTTCTACAGCCTCACGCCGCGCGTGCTGATCAACCTTGAAGACCTGGCCTCCACCGGCGTGGTGCAGCCGGGCAGCCGGGTACGCTACCGCGACCTCTGGCGTGGCGATAGCGAAACGCTGGCGCGTTATCGCGAAGCGACCGAGAAAGACCTGGCCGCTCACCAGCGCCTGGAGGACGCGCGCGATGGTAACCGCCAGATCGGTGGCGCCCTGGGCCGCGCCGAGCGCTACCTGAATCTGGCCAGCCTGGCTGCCGTGCTGCTGGCTGGCGTCGCGGTGGCGCTGTCTGCCGCGCGCTTCGCCGCCCGTCGTTTCGACGCCAGTGCGCTGCTGCGCTGCCTGGGACTGTCGCGCCGCGAAGCACTGAGTCTCTTTGGCCTGCAGCTGGCCATGCTCGGGCTGTTGGCGTGCCTCGCTGGCGCCCTGCTTGGCTGGATAGGCCAGCTGGTGCTGTTCAAATTGCTGCAAGGCCTGCTGCCCCCGGGCGTGCCGCCGGGCGGCCTGCTGCCGGCAATCGCTGGAATGGCTACTGGACTGGTAGCCCTTGCGGGCTTTGCCTTGCCACCGCTGGCCGCCCTGGGGCGCGTGCCGCCGCTGCGCGTACTGCGCCGCGACCTGCTGCCCGTGCCCCCCAGCAGCTGGCTGGTATATGGCGCCGCATTGCTGGCCCTGGGTCTGATCATGTGGCGCCTGAGCCTGGACCTTAAACTGACGCTGGGTCTGCTCGGCGGCGGCCTGCTCGCCACCCTGCTGCTCGGCGGCGCGCTGCTATTCGGCCTGAACGCCCTGCGCCGCCTGCTCGCGCGCGCCTCCCTGCCCTGGCGCCTCGGCCTCGGCCAGTTGCTGCGCCATCCGCTGGCGGCTGCCGGCCAGTCGCTGGCCTTCGGCCTGATCCTGCTGGCCATGGCGCTGATCGCCCTGCTGCGTGGCGAACTGCTGGATACCTGGCAGGACCAGCTGCCCGCGGAATCACCCAACCACTTCGCGCTCAACGTCCTGCCAGAAGAGCGCGAAGCCTTCGCCGCGCGCCTGGCCGGGCTGTCACCGCATCCGGCACCGCTCTACCCGATCGTTGCCGGGCGCCTGACTCTGATCAACGGCGAGCCGGTGCAGGGCATCGTCAGCAAGGACAGCCAGGGGGAACGCGCCATCCAGCGCGACCTCAGCCTGACCTGGGCGGCGAACCTTCCTGCGGGCAACGTGCTGGTCGATGGCCAGTGGTGGAATGACCTGCCACAGAGTGATCTGCCCGGCGTCTCGGTGGAGTCCGAGCTGGCCGAGAGCCTCGGCCTGAAACTGGGCGACGAACTGAACTTCAGTGTTGGTGGCCTGGAGCGCAAGGCGCGGGTCAGCAGCCTGCGCCAGGTGGAGTGGGACAGTTTCCAGCCCAACTTCTACATGATCTTCGAGCCGGGCACTTTGCAGGATCTGCCGGCCACCTACCTGACCAGCTTCTACCTGCCGCCGCACAGCGAGAAGCAGCTGGTGGAGCTGTCGCGCCAGTTCCCCGCCGTCACCCTGCTGCAGGTCGAGGCCCTGCTGGAGCAGCTGCGCAGCATCATGGCCCAGGTCAGCCTGGCGGTGGAGTACGTGCTGCTGTTCGTCCTCGCGGCCGGCCTGGCGGTGCTGTTCGCCGGCCTGCAGGCGACCCTCGACGAGCGCCTGCGTCAGGGCGCCCTGCTGCGCGCGCTGGGTGCGGAGCGGCGCCTGCTGCTGCGCGCACGGCGTGCCGAGTTCGGCCTGCTGGGCGCCGGCAGCGGATTGCTGGCGGCGGTCGGCTGCGAGCTGGCGAGCTTCCTGCTGTACCGCTATGCGCTGGAGTTGCAGTGGCAGCCGCATCCCTGGCTGCTGCTGTTGCCGCTGATCGGCGCCCTGCTAGTCGGGGGTGCGGGTGTCTGGGGCACGCGACGGGCGTTGAACGCCTCGCCGCTGACGGTGCTGCGCGAAGTCTGAGCTTGCTAGAATCGCTCTCCCTCAAGACCTCGCGAGCACCATGAGCCGTTATCGTCCCCCCCGTACCGCCGGCACGCCGCTGATCACCCCCGAAGGCGAGGCGCGTCTGCGCGCCGAGCTGCACGAGCTGTGGCACGTGCGCCGCCCCCAGGTGACCCAGGCGGTCAGCGAGGCGGCGGCCCTTGGTGATCGTTCGGAGAACGCCGAATACATCTACGGCAAGAAGATGCTGCGCGAGATCGACAGCCGCGTGCGTTTCCTGACCAAGCGCCTGGAGAACCTCAAGGTGGTGGATGCCCGCCCGGCCGACCCGAACAAGGTCTACTTCGGCGCCTGGGTGACCCTGGAAGACGATGACGGCGCCGAATCGCGCTACCGCATCGTCGGGCCTGACGAGCTGGACCTCAAGCAGGGCTTGATCAGCATCGACTCGCCGCTGGCCCGGGCCCTGGTGGGCAAGGCGCTGGATGCCGAGGTGCGGGTGCACACGCCCGGTGGCGAGCAGGCGTTCTACATCACCGCCATCGAGTACCCGCAGGTCAGCGCAGGCTGATCAAGCCCTGGCGCGCCACGCGGATCAGCTGGCCAACCAGCTCGCTGTCCAGCGGCCGCGCCTCGGCGCCCACCACCACCAGGTCAAAGGCATCGGCTGGCAGGTCTGCCAGCGTCTTTGCCTGGGCATCGGCGAAACGGATCAGGAAATTGCGCGCCCCCGGCCACTGCTTGGGCCAACCTTCCAGACTCTTGAGCAGGCGCGGCTGATGGCTGCCAACCAGCAGAACATGCGGATGGCGATTGACCGCGATGCGCGGCAGGGGGGAGAAATGCAGGTGGGTACGCGGACAGCTCATAGATACAGTCTCGGCCTCATAGTCCCGCCGGACTGCGGTGGGAGGCGACACCGGCCAGCGCTTTAGCGGTATTTGCCCAACCGGGCAGCGCCCCGCAAGTTGCTCTTAAATCGGCGCTATCGGGTGTGATCCTAAAAATGCCGCCCAATGCTGTCAAGGTGAGACCATGCTGCGACTGTTCTTCGCCCTGCCCTGTCCTAGCGGAATCGCCGCCCAGATCGATGCCTGGCGACAGGACCAGCACTTCGCCGGCAGACCGGTGCCCACCGCCAACCTGCATGTAACGCTGGCCTTTCTCGGCCAGGTGCCGGAGAGCCGTCTGCAGCAGTTGCAGCGAGTTCCGCCACGGCTGGCGCTGGCCGATCTGGCCTTCGACCTGCACCTGGACCGCCTCGACTGCTGGCCCGAGGGGCTGCTGCACCTGGCGCCCAGCCAACCGCCGCAGGCCCTGCTGAAACTGGCCAGCGCACTGCAGCAGCAGTTGCAGCTCGATGGCTTATCGCTGGAGCCACGCCCCTATCGCCCGCACCTGACCCTGGCCCACGACAGCCGGCCTGCCGAGTTACGCACACCGCCCAGCTTTGCCTGGCACGTCGACCAGCTGCACCTCTACCAGTCGGCGGGTGGCCAGTACCTGTCCCTGCAGCGCTGGCCGCTCGGCCAGCCGTAGCCGCAAAATCGCACCGGCTGTTTCTCTCGGTAACAAGCCCCGCTGCCGCCCAGGTCCCGCTGAAATGAGGGTCGCGCCGCAAACACCCGTTTAGAGCGCTCGCTCTAATTTTGTCGAAACTGGCACAGATCATGCCACTCCAGGCCAGCTGAAGTACCGTCTCCAGGAGGGAAGCGGATGGCTGACGCAAGGACGGATTCACTGCCTTTCCACCGTTCGAGAGCACCAGATGAATAATAAGAAGACCCTGCTCGCCCTCTGTGTCGGTAGCAGCCTGCTGCTGTCCGGCCAGGCTGACGCCGGCCTGTTCGGCTCCACCGGCTACACCAAGACCAAGTATCCGATCGTCCTGACCCACGGCATGCTGGGCTTCGACAGCATCCTCGGCGTCGACTACTGGTACGGCATCCCCTCCTCCCTGCGCTCGGACGGTGCCAGTGTCTACATCACCGAAGTCAGCCAGCTGAACACCTCCGAGCTGCGCGGCGAAGAGCTGCTCGATCAGGTGGAAGAAATCGCCGCCATCAGCGGCAAGGGCAAGGTCAATCTGATCGGCCACAGCCATGGCGGCCCGACCGTACGTTACGTCGCCGCCATCCGCCCGGATCTGGTGGCCTCGGTCACCAGCGTCGGCGCCCCGCACAAGGGCTCCGACACCGCCGACTTCCTCCGCCAGATTCCGCCGGGCTCGGCTGGCGAGGCTCTGGTCGCCGGTATCGTCAACGGCCTGGGCACGCTGATCAACTTCCTCTCCGGCAGCCCCAGCACCACACCGCAGAATGCACTGGGCGCCCTCGAGTCGCTGAACAGCCAGGGCGCTGCGGTGTTCAATGCCAAGTACCCGCAGGGCATTCCGACCAGCGCCTGTGGCGAGGGCGCCTACAAGGTCAATGGCGTCAGCTACTACTCCTGGAGTGGCACCAGCCCGCTGACCAACATCCTCGACGTCAGCGACCTGCTGATGGGCGCCAGCTCGCTGACCTTCGACGAAGCCAACGATGGCCTGGTCGGCCGTTGCAGCTCGCACCTGGGCAAGGTTATTCGCGACAACTACCGGATGAACCACCTCGACGAGGTTAACCAGGTCTTCGGCCTGACCAGCCTGTTCGAGACCGATCCGGTCACCGTGTACCGCCAGCAGGCCAACCGCCTGAAGCTGGCCGGCCTCTGAGCCAAGGATCGGGGCCCGCCCGGGCCCCGATGTTCTCTCCCCGCCGAGTCTCGCCGTGAACAAGCCGCTGCTATTGGCCGTGCCCCTGCTGATCGGGGCAGGCGTCGCCGTGACCCTGTATTTCAACCCCCTCGCTCCAACCCCGCAGCCCACTGCACAGTCACTACCCGGACAGATGACCGTCCCGGCTACCGCTGCCCCGTTGGCGCCAGTCGAAGCAACGCCCGCAGCCGCCGAGAGCGCCGCCTTGAGCAGCTTGCCGCCCTCTTTCGCCGGCACTGCAGTGGACGGCCAGTTCCGTCTCGATGATGCCGGCAACCTGCTGATCAGCATGGATATCCGGCGCATCTTCGATTACTTCCTCAGCGCCTACGGCGAAGAGCGTATCCAGACCAGTATCGCGCGCCTGCAGGCCTATATCCGCAGTCAGCTGGATGAGCCAGCCGAGAGCCAGGCCCTGGCATTGCTGGAGCAGTACCTGGACTACAAGCGCCATTTGATCCAGCTGGAAAAGGACCTGCCGCAGATGGCCAGCCTGGAGTCCATGCGCCAGCGCGAGCAGGCCGTGCAAAACCTGCGCGCGAGCATTTTCAGCCCTGAAGCGCACCAGGCCTTCTTTGCCCAGGAGGAAGCCTACAACCAGTTCACCCTGCAACGCCTGGCGATCCGCCACGACCAGTCGCTGAACGAGCAGCAGAAGGCCGAGGCCATGGATCGCCTGCGCGCCACGCTACCGGAGGACATGCAGGAGATGCTGGTGCCGCAGCTGCAAGCCGAGCTGCGCCAGCAGACCGCGGCCCTGCAGGCGCAGGGTGCCGCCCCGGAACAGATCCGCCAGCTGCGTCTGCAACTGGTTGGCGCCGAAGCCACCGCGCGCCTGGAAGCGCTCGATCAGCGCCGTCAGCAGTGGCAGCAACGGCTGGACGCCTACCGCCAGGAGAAGGCGCGCATCGAGGCTAACAGCGGCCTCAGCGAAGAGGATCGCCAGGCCGCCATCGCCAGTCTCGCCGAGGAACGTTTCGACGAGCGCGAGCGCCTGCGTCTGGACGCGGCGGAGCAGCTGGTGAAGAGCCGGGAAAAGAAACTCTGAACGCAAAAAGGCCCGCAACGGCGGGCCTTTCTGTCTAAGCAGTGGATCAGCGGGCGATGGCGCGGTCCAGCGACAGCTTGCCGGCACCTTCGATGATCAGCACGGCACTGATCAGGCCGAGGATCATGGCGTACTCGAAGCCGTTGTTGGTGATGAAGAAGCCGTTGGCCCAGTGCACGGTCACCGCGGCCACCACCATGGACACCAGCAGGGAAACAGCCGCCGGGCGCACCAGCAGGCCGACCACCAGCGCCAGGCCACCGAAGAACTCGGCGCTACCGGCCAGTGCGGCCATCAGGTAGCCAGGGGTGATGCCGATGCTTTCCATCCACTGCGCGACACCCTCCAGGCCGTAGCCACCGAACCAGCCGAAGAGTTTCTGCGCGCCGTGGGCGGCGAAGGTCAGGCCGGTGACGATACGCAGCAGGGTGATGCCGTAGCCGGCGTTGGTGGACATCAGGGTGGAGATCAGCTTGTTCATGTGCCAGTTCCTTGTGGAGGAGTTGTTGGGGTTGGTGAGGCACATACTATTCGAATTTAACGATGATAAAAGCGCATTTATGCGCTAATAAAAATCGATATTTTAGATTATTTCTTGGCGCTCAGCTTGCGCTTCTGCGGCTCCAGCAGGAAACGCTCGCGGTCATAGGCAAGGTAGTACTTGTTCACCGCGTTGACATAGCTGACCACGCCCATGCCCAGCTGCTCCATGGCCACGCGCTCGACCTGAAAGAACCACTGGTTGGGATTCAGACCGCGCCTGCGCGCCTCGGCCCGCAGGCTCTGCACGCGCTGCGGCCCCATGTTGTAGGCCGCCAGGACAAAGGCCATGCGCTCACTCTCGCCAATCTGCCGGCTGGCGAAGAACTCGCGGCGAATACGCGCCATGTAACGGGTCGCGGCCAGTACATTGTTGTCCAGCGCCTGGATATTGCCGACACCAACGCTGCGCGCCGCCGCCGGGGTGATCTGCATCAGCCCGGTGGCGCCCGAGGCGCCACGCGCCGCCGGGTTGAGGGTGGACTCCTTGTAGGCCACGGCGGCCAGCTGCAGCCAGTCCAGCTCCTGCTTCTCGCCGTGCTTCTGCAGCACACCACGCACCTTCTCCAGGCGCTGCCGCTCGATCCGCGACAGCGGGTTGCGCACTTTGTAGGAGCGCCTGTAGAAGCGCTGGAAAGCGGAGTCCTGATCGCTCGGCGTACGGTAACCGGCGATGAATCGATCGATGCTGGCGCGCAGCATCGGCGACTCGCGACGCACGAACCAGCTCATGTCGCCCTTGGCCCCGATACTCAGATGGCGCTCGATACGCAGTCCCGGCATGACCTTCTGCCAGCGCTCGGCAATCGGCAGCTCCACTGCCGTCCAGGGGTAGATGCCGGCCTGTACCATCTCCAGCACATCCTCCACGGCCAGGCTGGCATCGGCCCACTCCACCACGATCGGTGGCTTGCCTTGCTGTGCCAGCTGCTGGTTGACCTCGCGCAGGGCGTCACTGACGGCACTGCCCACCGGCAGCGTCAGGCTGCGCCCGGACATATCCTCCAGGCGCTTGTAGTGGCGATTGCGTCGATTGCCCACCACCACCAGGGCCACGTCGCTGCGCAGGGCTGCACTGGGGCTGATCCCGAGCCCCGGGTGCGCATCGAGCAACTCGCCGGGTGCGACCAGGTCGCCCTCGCCTTTCTGTAGCGCGGCGACCAGCTGGTCCTTGGGCTTGGGAATGATCTTCAGACGCAGCTCGTGACCATCGCGGGCATTGCGATTGAGGTACTGGCCGAATGCGCGCAGGCGCTGGTACTCGATACCGATGGCCTGGCCCTTGATCTCGCCCGAGCTGTGGCGACTCTGGTTGACCAGCACGCGCAGCTCGCCGCTCTTGCGAATCTCCGCCAGGTCACGCTGGCTGCCGGTGTGCGGCAGGTTGCCGCCCAGCGCACTCAGCCGCGCGTGGGCCGGCAGCATTGCCAACAGGCAGAGCAGGAACAGCAGCGCTCGCGTCATCGGGCCTCCGGGCTGGAACGGGGCACGGCTTGGCCCGACCGGGCGACAGATGGTTCCATCGCAGGGGGCGCGGAGGTTGGCACAGCGGCGCTCAAACGGCCAGCCCGAGCTGGTAATAAACGTTAACAAGCATACATAACTACCTGTATTTACTTGCTTTATTACGGCAAGCAAGGCTCTGCTATGCTGCCCCGCTCGGATTGCGAGGTAGCACCATGCAACTCATCGACATCGGCGTCAACCTGACCCACCCCAGCCTGGCGCGGGAACGCGAAGTAGTACTCGAACGCGCCAGAGCGGCCGGCGTGTGCCAGCTGGTGCTGACCGGCACCAGCCTGGAGGAAAGCGAGCGGGCGCTGACCTTCTGCCATGAACTGGACGACAGCGGTCTGCAGCTGTTCAGTACGGCAGGTGTGCATCCGCATGACGCCAGCCAGTGGAATGCCGACAGCGCGCGGCAGCTGCACGCACTGCTGGACGAGGCGCCGGTGCGCGCGGTGGGTGAATGCGGGCTGGATTTCAACCGCGACTTCTCGCCGCGTCCGCTGCAGGAAAAGGCGCTGGAAGAACAGCTGGAACTGGCCGTGGCGCTACAGCTGCCGGTGTTCCTGCACGAGCGCGAGGCCGGCGAGCGCCTCATCGGCATCCTGCGCCAGTTCCGCGACCGCCTGCCGGCGGCAGTGGTCCACTGTTTCACTGGCGACAAGGCAACGCTGTACGGCTATCTGGACCTCGACCTGCACATCGGCATCACCGGCTGGGTCTGTGACGAGCGCCGGGGCACTCACCTGCACCCGCTGCTGCGTGACATTCCGGCCGGTCGCCTGATGCTGGAGAGCGATGCGCCCTATCTGCTGCCACGCAGCCTGCGGCCCAAACCGAAGAGCGGGCATAACGAGCCGGCCTTCCTCACCGAGGTGCTGCGCGAAGTGGCGCTGCACCGTGGCGAGAGCCAGGAAACGCTGGCAGCGCACAGCACAGCCTGCGCCAGGGCTTTCTTCGGGCTACCGGTGATCTAGTCGAAAACCGTGGTGGTCTGCCGGCTGAGCGCCAGCAGCTGGCCATCGGCCGTCCACAGGCGCGCCGCGATATGGCCATAGCCATCGAGGGCATGCTCGATCTCGGCACGGTACAGGCACCAGTCGTGGGTGGTCAGGCTGGGGATTGGATGGACGAATTCGATGGTCCAGGTCAGCGAACTGCCGGGGGCCGGCTTGCTCAGGTGTGACAGCACCGCCGGCGGCCAGGCGTCGACCAGTGCCAGCAGGTGGGCTTCGGTCACCTTGTCATAACTGACGTCGCTGCGCAGGCGCACCCAACCGCCCATATGCCGTGCCGGCGTGCTGCTGAAGGGTATGCCGCCCTCGCCCCAGCGCATGGCCAGGAAGCGGGTGAACTCCGGGGTGATGCCCGCCGCATAAGGCAGCTCCTGGCAATCCTCGACCGCCTTCATGGCGGGCGCCGGTTCGGCCTCGACCCGTACCGCCGACTGCCGCGACGCACCGAAGCTGCCCTGGGCCATGGCCACCACCGCACCGTTCTGCACGGCGCGACCGACCACCTGACTGACCGACTTGCCCTCACGCAGCACTTCCACCTCGAAAGCCGCGGGCTCGCCCATCAGTAGTGGCCCGACGAACGTCACCGACAGCGAGCGCACCGGCCGCCCGGCCGGCACCTTGAGACGCATGGCCTCGTAAAGCATGGCGGCCACCAGGCCACCAAAGGTGGCGCGCCCCTGCCCCCACAGCCCAGGTACAACGACATGTTGGGGGTGGGTATGCACCGCGTGGATCAGTTCAGCGAAGGTCATGCGCAATCTCCTGTCATGCTGACTGAAGCTTAGAGAAAAGCACGGTGCGACGGAAAGCCGATTCAGCGACGAGATTACCGATCATCAGCCACCGCGGTGGGCCTGGCACGCCAGGGCAATGCCCGGCGCAGGCGGCGCAGCAGCTCACGCAGTTGTTCAGGGGATGCCGGCTGACCGGCATAGCGCTGGGCCTCGAAGGCCCGGGCAAAGGCATCGATCGCCTGCGCCTGCTGCGGCAATCGCTGCGCCGCGCGCTCGGCAAAGGCCCGCACACCCTCGCCCTTGTCGCGCCGTACGCCATGACGCAGCAGCAATGCCTCGTAACGCCGCAGCAGGCGTTGCTGGGGATCGTGCTCGCGCTGCCAGGGCTTGAACAGCCAGAGTGCCAGCAGGCCCAGCAGGAAACCGCCCCCACCTACCAGCGCCAGAGCTAGACGACTCCACTCGAGGGTCCCGAACCAGCGTTGCAGTAACTGCAATTGCTGCTCGCTCTTGTAGCCCAGAACCCAGCGTTGCCAGTTGTAGTTGAGATTATCCCATCCGAACCGTAACTCGTTGAGCCACGCGAGATCGCGGTAATGCAGCGGAGAGAAAGGTGAATCTTCTAGGAAGCCGTCATCGTCGGCAAAGGCTTCATCGGCACCCAATTCGATACGCTCAGGAGCAACTTGGAAAGTTGGGTCGACACTGATCCAGCCTCTCCCCTCCACCCAGTATTCGACCCATGCATGGGCATCGAGCTGCCGTACAGAAAGATAGTTGCCGTCCTGATTAAGCTCGCCACCCTGATAACCGGCTACTACCCGCGAGGGTATGCCCGCCGCGCGAAGAACAAAAACCATGGCGCCTGCATAGTGCGCACAGAAGCCTTTGCGCGTGCGAAAAAGGAAGTCATCAATGCTGTTGCGCCCCACTGGCGGTGGTTTCAGCGTATAGCCATAGGGTTCATCCGCGAAATGCCTCAACATCGCTGAAACGAGGGACTGTGGATCGGCATTCTCTTGCCTGAGCTGCCGGGCCCATGACCGACTCCGTGGGTCACCCTCCTCTGGAAGCTGCAAGGTGCGTTGTGCGACGTCGGCGGGCAGATCCAGCTGCCTAATTGCGGCAGGCCAGGATTGCACCTGATAGAGCAGATTCTGAAAAACCGGCCTGTTGTTTTCGAGGCGGAAATCACTCATCTGCCTGACACCGGACAAGGCGCTTTCGGCTGTATCAAGCGCGAATAGCCAGCTCTGGCCACTGGGCTGCATCACGATGCTGTAGCTGATCGGGGAGCCGACCTTCTGCCAACTGGGAGACATCGGCAACCGCGCAGCGCTGGACTGCGACCAGCGTCGTCCGTCGAACGCCTCCAGCGTGAGTGCTCTCCAATAAAGCTGAGACTGGGGAGGCATGTCGCCCTCGAAGCTGACCCTGAATGCCAAGGCGGAAGATCGGCTCAGCTCGGCGACATCTCCTGGAGTCATGCTGTCCGACAACCCTGTCAGGCCTTTGGAGGAGTTGGGCAGACTCCACAACGGCCCCAGTCGCGGAAAGAACAGAAACAGCAACAGCATCAGCGGCACCGCCTGCAGCATCATCGCGCCGGCCAGCTTCAGCGTGGCCGCCGGGCGTTCGGCCATGCCGCTGTGCTGCATGCCGATCAGCGCCGCCAGCAGCGCCGTGACCGGTAGCAGGCTGTAAAGAGCGGCCAGAGGGCCGTCATCGAACAGGTAGCCGGTCACCACCACGAAGAAGCCGAGGAAGATAAGCAGCAGCGCATCGCGCCGGCTGCGCAACTCCACCAGCTTCAGGATGAAGGCGGCGACCAGCAGCAGCACACCGCCGTCCAGGCCGACCAGGCTACCCCGCGAGAAGAACACCGCCGCCGCCGTACCGAGCATCAATGCCGCTCGCTCCAGGCGCGACGGATAACGCGCACGCATGCGAAAAACCTGGATCCGCCAGCCCGCGCACAGCAGCCACAAACCGATGATCCACAGCGGCAGGTGCAGCAGGTGCGGCAGTATCACCAGCACCTGCGCGACCAGCAGCCAGGTCAGCGCGATGCGCGGAATCGGTCGGGCCGCGATCGGCCGGGCGGCGGTGAAGCTCATGTGCGAACTCCGTAGAGTGCCAGGGCACGCAGGCAGGCTTCGCGATGGGCGTCGCCATGATCCGGCGCCAGCTCGCAGCCGGGCAGACGCAGGCCATAGGCCTGCTGGCGGGCGTCCAGCTGCAGTACCCAGTAGCACAGGCGCGACAGACGCTCCTCGGCATCACCGCCAAGCGCCTGGAAATCCAGCCACAGGTCGCGCCCGGCGAGCGCGGCGAAGTCCTTGACCAGCAGGCCCTGGCCGCGCGAGAACGCCTTCCAGTGCAGGCGCCGTTTCGAGTCACCGGGCTGGTAGCTGCGCAGCCCCTGGTAATCATCGGCACCCTGGCCGGTTGCGCGCTGGCCTTCGTCTTCCTCGTCGAGTGAGCCGCCGTCACTCAGCGGCAGTTCGCCCTGCAGCGGTCGCGGATAGACCAGTACCGACTGGTCCAGGTCGACCCAGCTCCAGGCCACCAGGATGCCCAGCGGGAAATGGCTTTCCACCCGCAGGCGTTCAGGCCGCAGCCAGCCGCGCTGCAACGCGGGTTGAGTCAGCTCGCATTCGCGCTGCCCTTGCGCCGGTACATCCATTGTCTGCAGCGGCTGCGGTGGCCAACCAATACCGATGGCCATGTGGGCTCGGCCATCGCTTTCCAGGCGCACCCTGAAGCGCGCCTGTTCGCCGACGAACACGGCACCGCTGGCACCGGCCTTGAGGATCAGGCCGGCAAAGTTGCGATAGGTGTGCAGGATTGCCACCACGAACACGGCGGCGAGCAGAAAGGTCAGACCGTAGGCGAGGCTGTTCTCGTAGTTGATGCCGGCCAGCAGCATCAGCAGCAGCACCAGCACAAAAGCAGCGCCGACCCGGTTGGGCATGATGAAGATGCGCCGCTGGTTCAGCTGCACCTGGGCTGCTGCGGGAATTCGCCTGACCACCCAGCGCCGCCAGCGCGCTTTGAGCGAGAGCGGCAACATCACACCGCCGAGACTTCGCGCAGCAGCCACTGCACCAATGCGCCACCACCATGGCCGGCCGGATCGGCGCGCTCGCGCAGGCGGTGACCGACCACCGCGGGCAGCACCGCCTGCACATCCTCGGGAATCACATAGTCACGGTTGGCCAGGAACGCCCAGGCGCGCGCCGCCGCCAGCAGCGCCAGACTGGCCCGCGGCGACAGCCCCCAGGCGAACTGCGCCTCGCTGCGCGTGGCCTCGACCAGGCGCAGCACATAGTCAACCAGGGCGTCGCTGGTGCGTACCTGCGGAATCAGGGCCTGGATCGCCGCGAGCTCGGCATGATCGAGGATCGGTTCGAGACGCGGCAACAGATCACGACGGGCTTCGCCGAGCAGCAACGCGCGCTCGGCGGCCCGGGCCGGATAGCCCAGCGAGAGGCGCATGAGGAAACGGTCCAGCTGCGATTCCGGCAGGGCAAAAGTGCCGCCGGAACTGACCGGGTTCTGTGTGGCAATCACGAAGAAAGGCTCCGGCAGCGGGCGGGTGGCCCCCTCGATGGTCACCTGGCCCTCCTCCATGGCCTCCAGCAACGAGCTCTGGCTCTTCGGCGTGGCTCGGTTGATTTCGTCGGCCAGCACCAGCTCGGCAAAGATCGGCCCGGGGTGGAAAACGAACTGGCCGCTGTCCTTGTCGAATACCGAGGTGCCAAGAATGTCGCCGGGCAGCAGGTCGGAGGTGAACTGGATGCGCTGGTAGGACAACCCCAGCACCCGCGCCAGGGCCTGGCTCAGGGTGGTCTTGCCCATGCCGGGCAGGTCCTCGATCAGCAGGTGACCACGCGCCAGCAAGCAGGTCAGCGCCAGGCGCACCTGCGGCTCCTTGCCCAGCAGCACCTGGTTGACCTCGTGCAGTACCGCATCCAGTTTCGTCCGCATCATTCGCTCCTGTTCCAGTCTGCCGATGCTACTGGGCGACACCGGCCCGGCAAAGCGCCATGAAACAGTTGCTGACGAAACTGTGCGACGGATCAGGATGGCCGTTGCATGCGGAAAATATCGCGCGTGCGGGTATAACCGCTGCCACCGAGGCGGCCGACCAGGTCGAGGCGAGCCGGGTCGATACGCCCTTCGCCATCCAGAACCGCCTCATCGATATGTGCCAGCAAGACTTCGGCGAAGATCAGGTGGCAGTTCGGCGCCTGCCGCGGATAGGGCTGGATCTCCGCCACCCGACACTCGAACACCACCGGTGCAGCGGCCACTCGCGGCGGTGCCACGCGCAACGAAGCCTCGCGGGCGATGCCGCACTGCTCGAACTCGCTGACTTGCGGACCGAGCAGCGCGGCCGTGGCGTTCATCGCCTCGGCCAGGGCAAAGGGCACCAGCTGGATCACCAGCTCGCCGGTATCACGCGCATTGCGCAGGCTGTCCTTGAGGCTGCCGTCGTCACGGCTGCCGACGTTGATCATCAGGGTCGGCGGCTGATCACTGATCACCTGGAAGAAGCTGAACGGCGCCAGGTTGTCGACGCCCTCGGGCGAGCGCGTCGAGACCCAGGCGATGGGCCGCGGCGTGACGGTCGCAGCCAGCCAGCGGTAGGCCTCCAGCACGCTCAGCTGAGCGAAATCGAGCAACATCTTCAGCGCCCGGCACGCGATTCGCGGATGTAGAAGCGCGCTTTCTCGGCATTGCGCGTGCAGCTCTGGTAACCCTCGAACTGCTGCGAGGTCTTGGCGCCGGTCAGCAGCGTCAGTGCCTTGGAGTAGCTCACGGTCCCCGCGAAGCCTTCGGCCTTGGCCAGGTCCAGCTCGCGCCAGGCGGCATCCAGCTGGTTGGCGCAACTGTCACGGTAGGCGGTCTTGGCGGCGCAACCGCTGAGGACCAGGGCCAACAGGGCCAGGGTGGCGATTCTCGTCATCTTCTCTCTCCTGGGAAACGGGTGTACGGCTTGGATACCCACGTGCGGGCAAAGTGCCCGGCGCAGCCGATTCTAGCAAAGCCGTCCTTGGCGCAACCGCTCTGCGCGGGTATGTTCGACGCTTCTGTGGGGGATTTGCCAATGAACAAGAAAGTGGCCCTGGTACTGGGCTCGGGCGGGGCTCGCGGTTATGCCCATATCGGCGTGATCGAGGCGCTGGAGGCGCGCGGCTACGAGATCGGCTGCATCGCCGGCTGTTCCATGGGCGCCGTGGTAGGCGGTATCTATGCCGCTGGCAAGCTCGACGAATATCGCGAGTGGACCGAGAGCCTGGACTACCTGGATGTGCTGCGCCTGCTCGACGTCAGTTTCCGCCTGGGCGCCATCCGTGGCGAGAAGGTGTTCGGCAAGATCCACGAGATCGTTGGCGAGATCGACATCGAACAACTCGCCATTCCCTACACCGCCGTCGCCACCGACCTGACCAACCAGCAGGAAATCTGGTTCCAGGAAGGCTGCCTGCACAAGGCCATGCGCGCTTCGGCGGCCATTCCCAGCCTGTTCACACCGGTCACCCAGGGCTCGCGCATGCTGGTCGACGGCGGCCTGCTCAATCCGCTGCCCATCGTGCCGGTGGTGTCCAGCCACTGCGACCTGATCGTCGCGGTCAACCTCAACTCGTTGAACCAGAAACAGTACAGCCTGCCGGTAATAGAGCGGCCGGCGGCGTTCAAGGGCAAGATCGACCAGCTGATGGGCTCGCTCAGCGCCCGTCTGCCCTTCCTCCGCCGCGATACGGACGAGGAAGAAGGCGAACGTTTGCTCACCGAGACGGACAACCCCTGGATCGAGCCGAAGCCGCCCAAGGATCACGAAGACAGCGCGCCCAAGTCGGCCAGCAGCTCGCAGGTGCTCGGCAACGTCGGCCCGGCCTCGCTGCTGGAGCTGGTCAACCAGAGCTTCGAGGCCATGCAGACTTCGCTGGCCCAGTACAAGATCGCCGGCTATCCGCCGGACATCCTGATCAACGTACCCAAGCGCGTGTGCCGCTTCTTCGAGTTCCACAAAGCGCCGGAGCTGATCATGCTCGGCCGGCAGATCGCCAACGACACCCTCGACAAGTACGAGCGCGAACACGGCTGACGCACCGCTCAGCCAGCGCGGACTACAGCTCGCGTAGGCGGTAACCGACGCCGGCCTCGGTAACGATGAAGCGGGGGGCGGCCGGATCATCGCCGAGCTTCTGCCGCAGGTGCCCTACCACCACGCGCAGGTAGTGGCTGTCCTCGACGTGGGTCGGCCCCCAGATGTCCTTGAGCAGCTGCTGCTGGGTCACCACCCGGCCGATGTGGCGGGCGAGCATGGCCAGCACCGCGTACTCCTTGCGCGTCAGCGCAACCTCGACATCGTCCAGAGTGACCCGCCGGTAGGCGAAATCCACACACAGCGGGCCGCTCGCTATGCGCGCCGCCTCCGGCTCGCCGGCTCCGGCCTGACGCAGCAGTACGCGCACCCGCGCAAGGAATTCCTGGATGGCGAAGGGCTTGGTCACGTAATCATTGGCGCCACCATCCAGCGCCAGCACCTTCTCGCCCTCGCTGGCCCGCACCGAGAGTACCAGCACCGGCACCTGCGACCATTCGCGCAGCTCGGCGAGCACGTCCTTGCCGTCCATATCCGGCAGGCCAAGGTCCAGCACCACCAGGTCCGGCTTTGTCAGGGCAGCCTGCGCCAGGCCGTCGCGACCGGTGCCGGCCTCCACCACCTGGTAGCCCTGCGCGCTGAGGCTGATACGCAGGAACTTGCGAATCTGCGCCTCGTCATCGATCACCAGAAGGGTTGCGCCATGGCCACTCATGCGGATTCGTCTTCCAGCTGGGGTTGCGGATGCAGCGGCAGATGCAGGGTCAGGCAGGCGCCGCGGCCATCCAGCCCTTCGCCCACCGTCACCCGGCCACCGTGGGCGCCAACCATGCCCTGGCAGATCGCCAGCCCCAGGCCGGTGCCCTGCCCGCCGCGGTCGCCCCTGGCGGCGGTATAAAACATATCGAAGATCTTTTCCCGTTCTGCCTCGGGAATGCCCGGCCCCTGGTCGGCCACGAGGATACGCAGCTCGTCCTGGTCGGCCTCCACGGCCAGCTGCAGGCGCCCCTGAGCGGGCGAGAAACGCGCGGCGTTCTCCAGCACATTGACCAGCGCCTGCTCGATCAGCGCCGCGTGTACATAGAGCAACGGCAGTTGCTGCGGCACCAGCAGTTCCAGCTGCAGCGGCGCCAGCACCGGACGCAAGCGCTGCACCGCACTGGCGACTATGTCTGCCGGCGCCACCCAGTCACGCGCGAGCTTGAGACCACCGTGGCCGAGCCGGGTCATGTCCAGCAGGTTCTGGATGTAACGGTCGAGGCGCTCGGCCTCGTCACGTGTGCCCTCGAGCAGCTCGCGCCGGTCGCTCAGGGGAATCTGCTCGCCCAGTGCCAGCAGGCTGTCAATCGAGCCACGCATGGCGGTCAGCGGCGTGCGCAGGTCGTGCGACACCGAGGCCAGCAATGCGCTGCGCAGTTCCTCGGTCTGCCCGTGCAGGCGCGCCGCTTCCAGGTCCTCGGCCAGCTGCGCACGCTCCAGCGCCTGAGCCAGCGGCTGGCCGAGGGCGGCGATCAACCGGCGGCGTTCCGGGCTGAGCGGGCGCTCGTCCTTGGGTGCGATGCCGAGCAGAGCCAGTGGGCCCTCTTCGCCTGCCAGCGGCCACCACCACCAGCGGCCGTTCGGCAGCGTGCCGCTGCCCAGGCCGGCCGGCTGGCCGTGCTGCCAGGACCAGTCGGCAGCAGCACGCTCCTGCTCGTTGAGCAGGCGCTGCACGCCGGCCTCGACCTTCCAGATGCCATCCCGGCTACGGGACAGCAGGCTGACTTCGACGTCGGACCACAGAGCGAACTGCTGCATAGCCGCGCTCAACACGGCCTGGCGGTCAGTGGCCGCCGTCAGCTTGCGCGACAGCTCCAGCAGCGCCGTGGTCTCCGCCTGGGTCCGGCGCAAGCTCTGCAGCTGTCGGCGCTGGCGGGTCGCCAGGTTGCCGGTGAGCGCCGCCATCAGCAGGAAGAACACCAGGGTCAGCACATCCTCCTGGCGGGCAATCTTCAGCGACAGCAGCGGTTCGATGAACAGCAGGTTGTAGGCCAGGAACGACAGCCCGGCACACAGCAGCGCCGGGCCCAGGGAGCTGCGCACCGCCACCACCAGCACGGCGGCGAGGAAGATCAGCGAGATGTTCGGCAACTCCAGTAGCCGCGACAGCCCCAGGGCCAGGCCGGAGGCCAGTACTGCAGCCAGCGGTGCCAGCAGATAGTCGCGCCACGGCAGTGCCGCACGGGCACGCGAACTGCCCTGGGCACGCTCGGCTTCGGTGTCCAGCACGCTGATTTCCAGGCCCTCGCCCAGGCTCAGCAGACGCTCGGCCAGGCCACGTCCGAAACGCCAGCGCCGGCGCAATCGCTGCCGACTGCGACCGACCAGAATCAGGCTGGCGCGACGCTCGCGCGCATGCTCGATCAGGGTGTCGGCCACCGAACTGCCGCGCAACAGCACCACCTCGCCGCCCAGGCGTTCGGCCAGCTGCTGGGCGGCCTGCAGGTTGCCCAGACGTTCCTCGTCACGCTCCGCGCCGGTGTCCACATGCACCACCGACCAGGGCAGATGACGCCGCTCCGCCACCCGGCTGGCGTGGCGCACCAGACGCTCGGCCTGGGCATCGCCCTCGATACCGAGCAGCAGGCGGCCACGCACGCTCGGCGCTTCCTGGCCCTGCTGGCGGTAACGCCGGTTGAGGTCGGCGTCGACCCGGGCCGCCGCCGTCTGCATGGCCAGCTCACGCAGCGCGGTGAGGTTGGTCTGGCTGAAGAAGGCGTCGATCGCGGCGCGCGCCTGCTCCGGTACGTACACCTTGCCCTCGCGCAGGCGCTCCAGCAGCTCGCGCGGCGGCAGGTCGACCAGCAGGATTTCATCGGCTTCCTGCAGCACCCAGTCGGGCAAGGTTTCGCGGACCTGCACACCGGTGATGTCGCGCACCTGGTCGTTGAGTGCCTCCAGGTGCTGGACGTTGACCGTGGTGTAGACGTCGATACCGGCGTCGAGCAGCTCCTGCACATCCTGCCAGCGCTTGGCATGGCGGCTGCCCGGTGCATTGCTGTGAGCCAGCTCGTCGACCAGTACCAGCTTGGGCGGATTGGCCAGCAGGCCATCGAGGTCCATCTCGGCCAGCGCTACGCCGCGATATTCCAGGTGCCGCAACGGCTGTTGTGGCAGGCCGGTGAGCATGGCCTCGGTTTCCGCACGGCCGTGGGTTTCGGCCACGCCGACGCGCAGGTCGATGCCCTGACGCTGCTGCGCCTGGGCCGCCTGCAGCATGGCGAAGGTCTTGCCCACACCGGGCGCCGCGCCGAGGAAGACCTTGAGCCGGCCACGTCCCTCGCGGGGCATCTCGGCCAGCAGCGCATCGGCGCGCAACGCATCACTCATGGGGTGTTCTCATGACGAATAGGGGCGCGATTGTCCGCCAGCGCCAGGTTCAGCGCCAGCACGTTGACCACGGCAGGGCCCACCAGGGGCCGCTCGGTGTGCTGCTCGACCAGGCGTTCCAGGTTATTTGCCGGGATGCCGCGAGCCGCGGCGACGCGGGCGATCTGCCAGCGCGCGGCTGCCGGCGACAGATGCGGGTCGAGACCGCTGCCGGAGGTGGTGACCAGTTGCATCGGCACTGGCGCGACGCCCTCGCCGACCAGGTGCTGGGCGTCCTGGGCGATGCGTTCGGCCAGGGCCGGGTTGCTCGGTGCCAGATTGCTGGCGCCGCTGGCCACGGTGGCGAAAGCGGCGACGGAAGGCCGCGGCTGGAACCACTGGTCGCCCTCGAAGTTCTGTGCCAGCAGCGTACTGCCGCGCACCTCGCCCTGAGCATCGCGCACCAGGCTGCCGTTGGCCTGCTCGGGGAAGGCCAGCTGGGCCACGCCGGTGACCGCCAGCGGATAAGCCACGCCGGTCACCAGGGTCATCAGGCCCAGCATGGCGATGGCCGGGCGGAATTGTTTAAGCATGATGGTTCTCCGAATCTTCAGGTTTACACCGAATCAGTCCCCTCTCCCATTTATGGGAGAGGGTTAGGGAGAGGGCTTCTGTGTGCCATTACCCTCTCCCCCGGCCCCTCTCCCGCAAGCGGGAGAGGGGAGGAAAATCACTGCACCAGCCCCACCGCCACCAGCAGCGCGTCGATAACCTTGATCCCGACGAAGGGTGCGAGGATGCCGCCCAGGCCGTAGATCAGCAGGTTGCGCCGTAGCAGGCTGGCGGCGTCCGGGGCCTTGACCCGCACCCCGCGCAGGGCCAGGGGGATCAGCGCGATGATGATCAGCGCGTTGAACACGATGGCCGAGAGGATGGCGCTCTGCGGGCTGTGCAGTTGCATCAGGTTGAGCGCGCCGAGCTGCGGGTAGATACCGGCGAACAGCGCCGGGAGGATGGCGAAGTACTTGGCCACGTCGTTGGCCACCGAGAAGGTAGTCAGCGCGCCACGGGTGACCAGCAGCGCCTTGCCCACCTGCACCACGTCGAGCAGCTTGGTCGGGTCCGAGTCCAGGTCGACCAGGTTGGCGGCCTCGCGGGCGGCCTGGGTGCCGTCGTTCATCGCCAGGCCGACGTCGGCCTGGGCCAGCGCCGGGGCATCGTTGGCGCCGTCGCCGCACATGGCGACCATCTTGCCTTCGGCCTGCTCGGCACGGATGCGCTGCAGCTTCTTCTCCGGCGTAGCCTCGGCGATCAGGTCATCCACGCCAGCCTCGGCGGCGATAGCGGCGGCAGTCAGCGGGTTGTCGCCGGTCACCATCACGGTGCGGATGCCCAGGCTACGCAGCTCGGCGAAGCGCTCGCGAATGCCCGGCTTGACCACGTCCTTGAGGTGAATGGCGCCTAGCAGTTGGCCGTCGCCGGCTACCAGCAGCGGCGTGCCGCCGCTCTGGGCGATCTTCTCCACTTCGCGGGCCAGCGGCGCCGGCATCTCCTCGCGGCTCAGGCCGAGGTAGAGCAGCACGGCATCCACCGCGCCCTTGCGATAGCTGTGACCGTTCCAGTCGACGCCGGACAGGCGAGTCTCGGCGCTGAAGGCGATAGCCTTGACTTCGCTGCGCGCCGGCTCTCGCAGCGTGGTCAGTGGACGCAGGTACTCGACGATGGATTTACCTTCCGGGGTATCGTCAGCCAGGGAAGCCAGCAGTGCCGCTTCACCCAGCTCCTTGCCGTTGATACCAGGGGCCTTGATCACCGCGCTGCAACGGCGGTTGCCGAAGGTGATGGTGCCGGTCTTGTCCAGCAGCAGCACATGCACATCCCCCGCGGCCTCCACCGCGCGGCCGGACTTGGCGATCACATTGAGGCGCACCAGGCGGTCCATGCCGGCGATGCCGATGGCCGAGAGCAACCCGCCGATGGTGGTGGGAATCAGCGTCACCAGCAGTGCGGCCAGGTATACGAGCGGCAGGTCGCCGTCGGCATAGCGGGCAAACGGCTGCAGGGTGGCCACCACCAGCAGGAAGATCAGGGTCAGGCCGATCAGCAGGATGTCCAGCGCCACCTCGTTGGGGGTCTTCTGCCGCTTGGCACCCTCGACCAGGGCGATCATGCGATCCAGGGTCGACTCGCCCGGGTTGGCGGTGATCTTCACCAGCAGCCAGTCCGACACCACGCGGGTGTTGCCGGTGACTGCCGAGCGGTCGCCGCCGGACTCACGGATCACCGGCGCGGATTCACCGGTGATGGCCGCCTCGTTGACTGCGGCAATGCCCTCGATCACCTCGCCATCGCCGGGGATCAGCTCGCCGGCCTCGACGCGCACGATATCGCCGCGGCGCAGCTGGCTGGCGGCAACCACCTGGTACTGCTCATCACCGACCTTGCGCCGCGCGGTCAGCCCCTGGCTGCCAGCCTTGAGGCTATCGGCGCGGGCCTTGCCACGGCCTTCGGCCAGGGCTTCGGCGAAGTTGGCGAAGAGCACGGTAAACCACAGCCACAGGGCGATCTGCACGGCCAGGCCGGTCGAGACGGCGGGGTTAGGCACGAAGCACAGCACCGTGGTAAGAACGGCGGTGATCTCCACCACCAGCATCACCGGCGAACGCAGCAGCTGGCGCGGGTCGAGCTTGACAAAGGCCTGCTTCAAAGCCGGTTTCCACAGCGCGGCGAAACTGGTCTTGGCCTGGTTTTTGGGGGTCTTGGCGCCTTGTTGCGCCTTTACAGGGGCATTCATCATGGTTCTCCGTTAGAACGCCAGGTGTTCGGCCAGTGGGCCCAGGGCCAGCGCCGGCAGGAAGGTCAGGCCACCGACCAGCAGGATGGTCAGTACCAGCAGGGTGACAAACAGCGGGCCGTGGGTCGGGAAGCTGTTGCCGTCCACCGGCGCACGCTTCTTCGCCGCCAGGCTGCCGGCAATGGCCAGGATCGGCAGGATGTAGCCGAAACGCCCGAGCAGCATGGCCAGCCCGATCATCAGGTTGTGGAATGGCGTATTGGCGCCAAAACCGGCGAAGGCCGAACCGTTGTTGGCGGTACCCGAGGTGTAGGCATACAGCGCCTGGCTGAAGCCGTGGGCGCCCGGGTTGGTGATGGAAGCCGCCGGGCCGTCCAGGCTCACCGCCAGGGCGCAGAACACCAGCACACCGACCGGCATCACCAGCAGGGTGGCGACCAGCAAGCGGACTTCCTTGGCCTCCAGCTTCTTACCCAGGTATTCCGGAGTGCGGCCGATCATCAGCCCTGCGAGGAACACGGCAATCAGGACGAACAGCAGCATGCCGTACAGGCCGGCGCCGACGCCGCCGAAAATCACCTCGCCAAGCATCATGTTGAACATCGGCAGCATGCCGCCGATGGCGCTGAAGCTGTCGTGCATGGCGCTGACCGAACCATTGGAGGCCGCCGTGGTGGTCACCGCCCAGAGTGCCGAGGCGATGGTGCCGAAGCGCGCTTCCTTGCCCTCCAGCGAGCCGGCCTGTTCGATCGGCAGCGCCGCCAGGGCGGGGTTCGGCTGGTATTCGGCCCACAGGGTGACGCCAAGGCTGGTGACGAACAGGATCAGCATGCTGGCCAGGATGGCGCGGCTCTGACGCAGGTCCTTGACGTAATGGCCGAAGGTGAACACCAGGGCGGCCGGGATCAGGATGATCGACGCCACCTCGAACAGGTTGGCCCAGGCGGTCGGGTTCTCGAAGGGGTGCGCCGAGTTGACGCCGAAGAATCCACCACCGTTGGTGCCCAGCTGCTTGATGGCGATCTGACTGGCGGCCGGGCCGAGCGGGATGCTCTGGTCGGCGCCCAGCAGGGTCTTGGCCTGCACGTAATCCATGAAGGTCTGCGGCACGCCCTGCCAGACCAGGAAGATGGCCAGCAGCACGCAGAACGGCAGCAGCACATAGAGCACGGCGCGGGTCACATCAACCCAGAAGTTGCCGATGCCGCCGCTGGACTTGCGCGCAATGCCACGGGCGAAGGCCACCAAGATGGCCAGGCCGACGGCCGGGCTGACGAAGTTCTGCACGCCCAGGCCGATCATCTGGCTGAAGTAACTCAGCGCCGCCTCACCGCTATAGGCCTGCCAGTTGGTATTGGTGACGAAACTCACCGCAGTGTTGAACGCCAGGGTCCACTCCAGGCCCGGCAGTTGCTGCGGATTGAGCGGCAGCAGGTGCTGCAGCATGAGGATGGTGAACAGCACCACCAGGCTGACCGCACTGAAGGCCAGCAGCGCCAGACTGTAGGTCTTCCAGTCCTGCTCACGCTCGGGGTCGACCCCGGACACCCGGTAGCACAGGCGCTCCGGCGGTTGCAGTACGGGGCTTAGCAAGTTGCGCTTGCCTTCCATGGCGTTGAAGAAATAGCGCCCGAGGAAAGGTGCCGGCACCAGCACCAGCGCGAAGAAGGCCAGAATCAGCCAGTAGTCTTGGACTTGCATGGGGCCTCCTAGCTCTGCCGTCCGGCGCGCAGCAGCGCAACCAGCAAATAAATGAAAAGCCCCAGGACCAGGCCCAGGGACACCCCGTCAAGAATGCTCATGTGTGTGCTCCGTTATGCGGTCTGTACCGCCTTGCCGGCATTGTTCTGCCGAGGCGCGTAAAGGAGCGATTGGCCTTGGAGCGCTGCGCATAAAGAATGCGTAAAGATCGCGGACCGAAATGACCGCGCAAAAAAAAAGGCCCGCATCGCTGCGGGCCTTTTGCATGACTGCACGAGGTTATTCGACGGGAACCTGTTCCTCGACGCTTTCCTCCTCCAGTTGCAGCTCCTGCATGGCCGGGTCTTCTGCACCCATGGCAGCGCCACCCATGCCCAGACCGGCGCCGCTGGCGAAGGCCATAGCGACGAATTCCTCGACGCTCATCTGCTTGCCGTTGAAGTCCACCTTGTCGTCGGCGTAATGCAGGCTGGTGACGATGTTGTCACCCTCCAGCTTGGCCAGCTCGGTGGACAGCGCCATGCCGCTGGCCATCTCGGTCATCATCGACGCCTGCTGGGCAACCGCTTCCTTGTCGGTTTCGCCGGCGAAGGTCGCTTGCAAGCCGATCACGTCGCTCATCATCGCCTTGGAAACGGCGACCTTGGCGTCCAGCTGGGTGATCAGCTGCTTGGCCAGCTCCGGGGCCGGCAGTTCGAAGGACTCGGGCTTGGCGAAGTCCAGGGCCAGGCTCACGCTGCTTTCACCGTTGGCGGTCTTGAACGCCAGCTTCTCCAGGGCGATCCCCGGATTGGCGGCCAGCAGTTTCTCCAGGTCCACCATCAGCTGGGCCTTTTGCGCCTCGGACAGTTGCGGCAGATCGTCCTCGGCTTCCAGGCTGGCCTGCTGCAGCTGGCCGGTGCTCTTGATGATGTCGCTGTACAGCGCCAGCAGCGATTGCAGGGCCGCCGCATCGATGTTCTTCACGCTGGAGACCATGTCCATGCCACCGATGTCCTGGCCCTGGTAGCTGACCATGCCGATCTTGTAGGTGGAACGGGCGGCCAGCTTGCCGTCGGCTTCGCTGGTCTCGTCGAGCTGGGAAATGTCCTTGGCCAGGATCGGGGCGTTGGCGCCGATCACCAGCTGAGCGGTCTGCAGCTTGACTTCGTTGCGGCCCAGGTAGAAGTCGCTGCTGCCCTTCTCGGTCTGGCTGTTCAGGGTCAGGCCCTTGAACTCGATGCTCAGCGCTTCCGGACTGTCACTCAGCTTGGTGCTGACCTTGAGGCTGTCCATCAGGCCGCTGGCTTCGATCTGCTTGGCTTCGGCCGAGCTGTCGAAGTCGATGTTCAGGCCGCTGAAATCCAGGTTGCTGTCTTCATCCAGGGCTACCTGGACCGGGTTCAGACGCAGGTTGCCGGACACGGAACGGTCGTAACCCAGGCTGGCCTGGCCTTCCACCGGCGATTTGCCGTGGCTGGCGGCAAACCATTGTTCCAGGGCTGGGCTGGTTTCCAGGGCGTAATTGCTGGTGGCCATGACCGGCAGCAGCTTGAACGCCTTGAGGCGCGACAGCGGGAAAGGACCGTGTTCGATACGGTCGTTGATCACCAGTTCGAACTGCTGCGGCGCTTCGCCGTCGAGCGAGCCGTTGAAGGTGATGCGATAGCGCGCGTTGCTGCTGAAGAACTGGCGATCCAGCGAGAGCAACTCGATGGACGCATCCAGGCCCAGCGCCGGCAGGGTCTTGGCCATATCGGCATTGGCCTGCTTGATCGACTCGTCCAGCACCGAGGGCAACTGGTTGCCGGTGTACCAGGCGCCGCCCACGCCAATGGCGGCGACGGCAACAACTGCGCCTACAACGATACCTGCAGATTTCTTCATGGAGGGTCTATCCCTTGTGTAGTGTTGGTCTGTCTTCCCTGAACCGCCTGCGGCCTCTGCGGACCGTTAGATCACGGTTTGAGGCGGGCAAGGCTATCACTGCCCCGCATGCCCACCAAGGGTGGTGGGCAGAATTCTGCACAGGATGCCAACTATGCCCCGTCCTTGCGCTCGGCATCCTGTGGCGTGCTGTTGACCCAGTCGCCGAGCAGGCTGAAGGCCACGGCCAGCAGGGTTGGGCCCAAGAACAGGCCCATGAAGCCGAACGCCAGGATGCCGCCGAACACGCCGAGCAGCACCACTACCAGCGGCAGGTTGCCGCCACGGCTGATCAGGTAGGGTTTGAGGACGTTGTCCACCCCGCTGATGACGAACATGCCCCAGATGCCGAGGAACACCGCCATGCCGTAATGCTCCTGGCTGACCAGCCAGGCGGTGGCGGGAATCCACACCAGCGGCGGGCCCATGGGAATCAGGCTGAGCACGAAGGTGATGATGCCCAGCACCAGCGCTCCCGGCACCCCGGCGATGTAGAAGCCGATCAGTGCCAGCACGGCCTGGGCCGCCGCGGTACCGATCACGCCGTTGACCACCCGCTGCACGGTGCCGGCCACCAGCTCCAGGTAATGCCCGGCGCGGTCACCGATCAGGCGCCCCAGCAGGCTTTGCACGAAGGACGCCATGCGCGGGCCATCGCGGTAGAAGAAGAACACCAGCACCAGGCTCAGGGCCAGCTCCAGCATGCCGCCACCGATCTGGGCGCTGCGCGCCAGCAGCCAGTTGCCCACCTGCCCCAGATACGGCCGCACCGCCTCCAGCAGGGCAACCCCCTCCTCGTCGATACGATTCCACAGACCGACCAGACGCTCGCCCACCAGCGGCAGACCACCCAGCCAAGTCGGCGGATCGGGCAGGCCGTCGACCTGGAAATCCTTGAACAGCGCGGTGGCATCGCGGATGTGGTCAGCCAGGTTGAACCCGAGCCAGACCAGCGGCACCGCCACCAGGACCATCCAGCCGGCCGTGAGGATGGCCGCGGCGGTGTTGGCCCGGCCATTCATGGCGCGGCTCAGCAGGCGCATCAGCGGCCAGCTGGCGAAGGCCAGCACCGCGGCCCAGAAAAGCGCCGAGAAGAAAGGCGCCAGCACCCAGGCGCAGGCGCCCAGCAACGCCAGCAGCAGAATCTGCACCAGCAGACGATCATTGTTCAGCATGGTCATGCATCCCCAGGCAAACCGGACACGCGGGTCCGGGGTCAATCAGCATTCAGCGCAGTGGCTGCAAAGTCAGGCCCTTGCCTTCGCTGCCCTGCAGCTGCAGGCGCGTGGCTGCCGCGCCCTGTTGCTGCAAAGCCGTACGCCAGGCATCGGCATGGATTCCGGAAAGCCCCAGACGCAACGTGCTGTCGAGCCGCAGCGTCTGCACCAGCAAGGCACTCCAATCATCGTTCGGTGCATCGACAATCGCCAGCTGCAGTTGGCCGTCGCGGCGCAACTGACGCAGCAGGGTGCCGGCGGTCGGCAGCAACGTCGGCAACGGCGCGCCTGCATCCAGCTGCTCCACATGCAGGTAGGCGCGGCGATTGCCGCGGACGATGCCGTACAGCGCCAGCAGGCTGTCCTGCGGCTCGGCCAGGCGCAGCAGCAGGTAGCTCTGCTGCTCCTCGGGGCCATAGAGCTTGGCGCTGCCGAAGATCTGGTTGGCCCACAGGCTGCTGGAACCGCAGTCGCGCCCCTCGCACCAGAACAACAGTTGCGCGCCCTGCTCCTGCAAATGCTGGCGAGCAATCTGCAGGGCCTCGCGAGGCCCGTGCTCTTCCGGCAACTGATAGGTGAGCGCACGCAGACGGCCCTCGACGAGAACTTCACGCGCAACCAGCTGGCCGCTGATGCGGCGCAGCGAATCCTGCGGGTAGCGGCGTTCGGCAGCGGGGGTGTCGCGGTAGTCGACGATCACGGAGCGCGCCAGGCGTGGCAGTACCTCCAGATCCTGGCTACCTGCCGGTTCAGCCGCCAGCAGGGGCGCACAGACCAGGCTCAGACAAAAGAGAAGATGGTGACGCATGCGCCTCCTTAGCGTGTCAGCATGCCTTGCGCGGTTTTCACCAGCTTGGCGTCATCCTGGGGCCTGACCGGCACCTGCAGCCCGCGTTGCACGGCCGGGCGCACGGCAATGGCGTCCATCCAGCGCTGGAGGTGCTCCAGGCCGTCGATGGCCACGCCGGCCCAGTCGTGGATGCGCACCCAGGGATAGGTGGCGATATCGGCGATGCCGTAGTCGCCGGCCAGGTACTCGGCCTCACCCAGGCGCCGATCGAGCACCTCATACAGGCGTCGGGTCTCGTGCTGGTAGCGGTCGATGGCGCCCTGCAGCTTCTCCGGGAAGTAGCGGAAGAACACATTGGCCTGTCCCTGCATCGGCCCCACTCCTCCCATCTGGAACATTAACCACTGGATGGCCAGCGAGCGCCCCTTGGGATCGCTGGGCAGCAACTGGCCGGTTTTCTCCGCCAGGTACAGCAGGATGGCTCCCGACTCGAACACGGCGAAACCGTCATCGACGATGGCCGGGATGCGCCCGTTGGGGTTGATGCGCAGGAACTCCGGGGCTTTCTGTTCCTGCCTGTCGAAGGACAGCGCATGCACCTCATAGGGCAGCCCGAGCTCTTCGAGGGCGATGGATATCTTGTGGCCGTTGGGCGTGGCGGCGGTGTACAGCTCGATCATGGCAACCTCCGAAGCGATGCGCACAGCCTCGGCAGTTGCCAGGGCCGCGTCAAGCGCGACGGAAGAATGGATTGAAACAGTCTGCAACCTGCTGCGCACCGTTCTCGTCGTTGAGATGCAGGTGGTGTCCGCCTGGCAGGATATGGGTCGCGAAGCTCGTCTGCTCGATCAGGCTCCTGAGGCGTGGCTCGACACTCATCTGCCCGCCTTCGGCGAGGACCAGGCTGACCGGGCACTGCACGGCGCGGACGAACTGCTCGACATGGGCGAAGGTCAGGCGCATCACCGAGGGCAGGGTCAGGCGGATATCAGTGCGCCAGGTGTAACCACCCGGCACCGGTTCCAGGCCACGCTGGGCCAGCAGCTCGGCAGCCTCGCGGCTGACCGCGACAACGCCACGCATGCGTGCCTGCACGGCCGTATCCAGGTCCGGGTAGACCGGTTTCTGCTTGTCACGTACCGCCAGGCGCGCGCGCAGCGCCTCACCCAGGCGCTTGGGCGCGCTGTCGGCCTCGGCCGTGTAGGGCACCAGGCCGTCGATCAGCGCCAGACGTTCGATCCGCTCCGGCACCGCAGCCGCCAGCAAGGTGGAGATGATGCCGCCGAGGGAATGACCGAGCAGGGAAAAGCGCTGCCAGCCGAGCTGTTCGGCCACCAGCAGCACGTCCTCCAGATACTCCCACATGCTGTAGCTGGAGTTGCCGGCGTAGTGCCCGGAATGGCCATGGCCGGGGAAATCCAGGGCAACGATGCGTAGCCCTTCCAGCTTCGGCGCCAGGCGGGCGAAGGTCATGGCATTGTCCAGCCAGCCATGCAGGGCAATGACCGGCATGCCATCTTCCGGACCGAACAGATGTGCCGCCAGTTCCACGTGTGGCAGGCTGAAACGGGTTTCTTCCACCTTGAACGTCATGCCGAGTGCTCCTTGCCCTGCCCCTGCCAGCGACCGAACAGCTCACGCAGCAGATGGGCCGTATCCTGCGGACGCTCCAGCGGAAACATGTGGCCACCGGGCAGGCTCAGATACTCACCCTTGGGCACACGACTGACCTGCCGTGCATGATGCGGCAGCACCACCTTGCTGTGCCGGCCACGCACCACGGCGAGTGGTACGGCCAGTTGTTGTGGCCGGCCCGGCACGGTATGCGGCACGCTGCGGTAGATGCTGATCTCGGTGGCCGGATCGAAGCGCAGGCGCAGACGCCTCTCCTGCCCCTGGCCCTCCTCGCGCAAGCCATGACGCACGTAGGCGTCCAGGCATTCGGGGTCGAAACGGCTGAACAGCGTCTTGCCGGCGAAATAGTCACGCGCCTCGCGAACGTCACCGAATGCCTCGCGACGCCCGACCGTTCGGCCCGCCGGGGTGATCCGGTCGATAAAGCCGAAGCGCTTGGCGGCGCGGATCACCAGGCGGTCGACACCGGTGAGCAGCGGCGAGTCGAGCATCACCACACCGCGATACAGCTCGGGGCGACGCAGCGCCGCGTGGTAATGCAGCACGCCGCCGAGCGAATGGCCGACACCCCAGACCGGCTCGCTACCCTGCTCCACGTGCAGGATCAGCTCGTCCACCAGGTTGTTCCAGTTGTCGTCCACCGGGAAGCGCGGGTCATGACCGTGCTGTTCCAGGTGCCGTATCCGGTAATCCGGCTCCAGCGCACTGAACAGCTTGCCGTAGGTGGCCGAGGGGAAGCCATTGGCATGGGCGAAGAAAATGGTTTGCGACATGGCGAGCGGACTGCTGAAAGATTCCCGCAGATTGTCCGGCACGTCAGGTTGGGCGGCAATCGGCAGAAGGTGCCAGATGCGCCAAAGAACAGGTGCAGCGCGCCAAAAGGCGCGTTGCAGAGGCTCCGGGGCCGCCTTGCACGGCCCCGAACCAAATCACGCGGTCTGAATCGCCGGCGCGCCGCGCAGCCGGTCGAAAACCACCGCGACCAGCAGGGTCAGCGCCACCGGCAGCAACCAGCCAAGGCCTTCGGCAGCCAGCGGCAGGTGGGCAAACACGCCCGGCACCAGGCCCTTGAAACCGGCGGCATTGAACGCATCGACCAGGCCGAACACCAGCGTCACCGCCATCACCGGCACGAACACGCGCGGTGACGAGCGCCAGAACCCGTCCAGCAGGCTCAGCGCGACCAGCACGATGGCCAGCGGATAGAGACCGACCAGCACCGGCACCGACACGCTGATCAGCTGGGTCAGGCCCTGGTTGGCCACCAGCAGGCTGAACACACCGAAGGTCAGCACCACGGCGCGATAGGACACCGGCAGCAGCTTGCTGAAGTACTCGCCACAGGCGGTCAGCAGCCCCACCGCCGTGGTCAGGCAGGCCAGGGTGATGACCACCGCCAGCAGCAGGCTGCCGTAGATGCCGAAGGTGTGCTCGACATAGGTGGTGAGGATCTGCACGCCGTTCTGCGCATCACCGGCGATGCCCTGGCTGGTGGCACCGAGGTAGAACAGCGCCAGGTAGACCAGCGACAGGCCAATCGCGGCGATGATGCCAGCGATCACCGAATAGCGGGTGATCAGTGCACTGTCACGCACGCCACGATCCTTGATCGCGGTGGCGATGACGATGCCGAATACCAGCGCACCCAGGGTATCCATGGTCAGGTAGCCCTGCAGGAAACCCTGCACGAAAGGCATTGCCTCATAGGCTTCGGTGCTCTGGCCGATCTCGCCGGCCGGAGCCAGCAAGGCCGCACCACCGAGTACCAGCAAAGCAGCCAGCAGCACCGGGGTGATGAACTTGCCGATGCTGTCGACCAGCTTGCCCGGATTCAGGGCGAGGAACAGCACGGCGGCAAAGTAGGCCAGCGTGTACAGGCCCAGCGCCAGCGGCTCGTTGCCGGCAAAAGGCGCCACGCCCATTTCGAAGGACACCACGGCGGTACGCGGAGTGGCGAACAGCGGGCCGATGGCCAGGTAAACGGCCACCGCCAGCAGCGTGCCGGCACGCCGACCGAGCGGTGCGGTCAGTTCGGGCATGCCGCCACCAACACGCGCCAGCGCGACCACGGTAAGCAGCGGCAGGCCGACACCGGTGATCAGGAAACCGAACGCGGCGGACCAGACATTGGCTCCAGCGGCCATGCCGGCGCTGGGCGGGAAGATGATGTTACCGGCGCCCAGGAACAGGGCAAAAGTCATGAAGCCAAGGGCCAGGAGGTCGAGGCTTTTAAGGCGAGTCATAGCAGGAAGTACCACAGGCAGAAATTCATAGAAAACGGCAGGGTTTCCGCTGGATTGGGAAACGTCGCCGTCCGCGATTGGCGAACGACCACTAGACCCCGGCCCTACCCTTGTGGGGTTTGGCGGGAGATAGTTGCAATACTAACGATTTGTCCGACACACCGCTTCGAACGATGGTCGGCGCGTCGATTGGACAGAACAAAGTGTCGCCAGGACACAACTTTCTGACTGTCCGGGCAGAAATGAAAAGGCCGCCCGAAGGCGGCCTTTTCGTATCAAGTCAGCCTCAGGCCTTCTTGACTTCCCAACCGGTCAGCTCGGCCAGGGCCTTGCCGATGTCGGCCAGGGAACGCACGGTTTTGACACCAGCGTCCTGCAGGGCGGCGAACTTCTCGTCCGCAGTGCCCTTGCCACCGGAGATGATGGCACCGGCGTGGCCCATGCGCTTGCCGGGCGGTGCGGTGACACCGGCGATGTAGGACACCACCGGCTTGGTCACGTTGGCCTTGATGTAGGCTGCGGCTTCTTCTTCAGCGCTACCGCCGATCTCACCGATCATGACGATCGCTTCGGTCTTCGGGTCTTCCTGGAACAGCTTCAGGATGTCGATGAAGTTGGAGCCCGGGATCGGGTCGCCGCCGATGCCCACGCAGGTGGATTGGCCAAAGCCGGCGTCGGTGGTCTGCTTCACGGCTTCATAGGTCAGGGTGCCGGAACGCGACACGATACCTACCTTGCCCGGCAGGTGGATGTGACCCGGCATGATGCCGATCTTGCACTCACCGGGAGTGATGACGCCCGGGCAGTTCGGGCCGATCAGGCGTACGCCCAGCTCGTCGCACTTGACCTTGGCGTCCAGCATGTCGAGGGTCGGGATGCCTTCGGTGATGCACACGATCAGCTTGATGCCGCCGTTGGCCGCTTCCAGGATCGAGTCCTTGCAGAACGGAGCCGGAACGTAGATCACGGACGCATCGGCGCCGGTGGCTTCGACAGCTTCCTTGACGGTGTTGAACACCGGCAGGCCCAGGTGGGTGGTGCCACCCTTGCCCGGAGTTACGCCGCCAACCATCTTGGTGCCGTAGGCGATGGCTTGTTCGCTGTGGAAAGTGCCCTGCGAGCCGGTGAAGCCCTGGCAGATGACTTTGGTGTCTTTATTGATCAGGACGCTCATTACTTGCCCTCCGCGGCTTTGACGACCTGCTGGGCAGCGTCGGTGAGGCTGGTAGCCGCGATGATGTTCAGACCACTGTCGGCCAGGACCTTGGCGCCCAGCTCGGCATTGTTACCTTCCAGACGGACCACGACCGGCACTTTCACGCCGACTTCTTTCACGGCGCCGATGATGCCTTCGGCGATCATGTCGCAGCGCACGATGCCGCCGAAGATGTTCACCAGTACGGCAGCGACGTTGCTGTCGGACAGGATGATCTTGAAGGCTTCGGTCACGCGTTCTTTGGTCGCGCCGCCGCCGACGTCGAGGAAGTTGGCCGGCTTGCCGCCGTGCAGGTTGACGATGTCCATGGTGCCCATGGCCAGGCCAGCACCGTTGACCATGCAACCGATGTTGCCTTCCAGCGCGACGTAGTTCAGTTCCCACTTCTGCGCATGGGCTTCACGCGCGTCGTCCTGGGACGGGTCGTGCATGGCGCGCAGCTTGGGCTGACGGTACATGGCGTTGGAGTCGATGTTGATCTTGGCATCCAGGCAGTGCAGGTTGCCGTCCTTCTTGATCACCAGCGGGTTCACTTCCAGCAGCGCCAGGTCGTAGTCCTGGAACAGCTTGGCCAGGCCCACGAAGATGTGGGTGAACTGCTTGATCTGGTCGCCCTGCAGGCCCAGCTGGAAGGCCAGCTCGCGGCCCTGGTACGGCTGCGCACCGACCAGCGGGTCGATGGTGGCCTTGAGGATCTTCTCGGGAGTTTCGTGGGCAACTTTCTCGATGTCCACGCCACCTTCGGTGGAGGCCATGAACACGATACGGCGGCTGGAACGGTCGACGACGGCGCCGAGGTACAGCTCCTTGTCGATGTCGGTGCAGGACTCAACCAGAATCTTGCTGACCGGCTGGCCATTGGCGTCTGTCTGGTAGGTCACCAGACGCTTGCCCAACCACTGGGCGGCGAACGCCTTGGCGTCTTCCTTGTTCTTGACCAGCTTGACGCCGCCCGCTTTACCGCGGCCACCGGCGTGCACCTGGGCTTTGACAACCCACTCGCTGCCACCGATCTTTTCGCAGGCCGCAGCCGCTTCTTCCGGGGTGTCAACGGCATAGCCAGTGGATACCGGCAGGCCGTATTCAGCGAACAGCTGCTTACCCTGATACTCGTGAAGATTCATGCTTATCTACCGTTCTTCGTTTAGGTATTGCGCATTTCGGCGCTGCGCTCATGGCACCGCGCCACCTGTGACTGCACTGGTTAGCAGTCCGACGGGCATTCCTGCGACAGACTCTTGCAAGCCGCCACGGGCCGCCCGCCGTGGTTTTTCTGGTTTGGGCGCAAGCGCCCGCACGCATTAACGCTTCTTGCGATTGGCGATGTGGATGGCGTGACCATTCACCGCCAGAGCCGCTTCGTGCAGCGCTTCGGACAGCGTCGGGTGCGAGAACACCATCATGCCCAGGTCTTCGGCACTGGTGCCGAACTCCATGCCGATGGCGCCCTGCTGGACCAGCTCGGCCGCGCTCGGGCCAATCACGTGTACGCCCAGCACGCGGTCGGTCTTGGCATCGGCGATGACCTTGACCAGACCGGCGGTGTCGTTGGCGGCCATGGCACGACCGCTGGCAGCGAACGGGAAGGTACCGACGTTGATCTCGACGCCTTCGGCCTTGAGCTGCTGCTCGGTCTTGCCGACCCAGGCGATTTCCGGGTGGGTGTAGATCACCGACGGGACCAGGTCGTAGTTCATCTGCGCCTTGTGGCCCTTGATGCGCTCGGCAACCATCACGCCCTCTTCCGAGGCCTTGTGCGCGAGCATCGCGCCACGCACCACGTCACCGATGGCGTAGACGCCCGGTACGCTGGTTTCGCACTGGTCGTTGACGAAGATGAAGCCACGCTCGTCCAGGGTCACGCCGCTGTCGGCGGCCAGCAGGTTGGTGGTCACCGGGCGACGGCCGACGGCGACGATCAGCTTGTCGAAGGTCAGCTTCTGCTCGCCGGTGGCGTCGGTGAAGGTCACAGTCACCTGCTTCTTCTTCACTTCGCTGCCGGTCACGCGGGCGCCCAGACGGATGTCCAGACCCTGCTTGCTGAGGATCTTCAGGGCTTCCTTGGAGATCTGCTCGTCGGCGGCGGCGAGGAACTTGTCCATGGCCTCCAGCACGGTCACTTCGGCACCCAGGCGGGCCCAGACGGAGCCCAGCTCCAGACCGATGACGCCGGCACCGATCACGCCCAGCTTCTTCGGCACGGCCTGGAATTCCAGGGCGCCGGTGGAGTCGACGATCACGTCTTGGTCGACCGGAGCCGGCGGAATGTCCACCGGACGCGAGCCGGAGGCAAGGATTACATTCTCGGCCTCGACCACCTGGACGGAGCCGTCCAGAGCGGTGACTTCAACCTTCTTGCCGGCCAGCAGCTTGCCGTGGCCTTCCAGCAGGGTGACGCCATTGGACTTGAACAGGCCGGCAACGCCGCCAGTCAGGTTCTTGATGATAGTGTTCTTGCGCGCGACCATCTGCGGTACGTCGATGGTGACGCCCTTGGCCTCGATGCCATGGACTTTGAAGCCTTCGTGGGCCTCGTGGTACTTGTAGGAGCTGTCCAGCAGCGCCTTCGACGGAATGCAGCCGACGTTCAGGCAGGTGCCGCCCAGGGCGACCTTGCCGTCCTTGTCCTGGTACTTCTCGATGCAGGCGGTCTTCAGACCGAGTTGCGCGGCCTTGATGGCGGCCACGTAGCCCCCTGGGCCCGCGCCAATCACTACCACGTCGAATTTCTGGGTCATAACTCATTCCTTCTCGAATAAAACCGGGCGGTTCCTTGTGAGAACCGCCTTGTTGCGCAGCTCCGGGATCAGATGTCCAGCAGCAGGCGAGCCGGGTCTTCCAGCAGGTTCTTGATGGTGACGAGGAAGCTCACCGCTTCCTTGCCATCGATCAGACGGTGATCGTAGGACAGCGCCAGGTACATCATCGGGCGGATCACGACCTGGCCGTTGATGGCCACCGGGCGCTGGATGATGTTGTGCATGCCGAGGATCGCGGCCTGCGGCGGGTTGACGATCGGGGTCGACATCATCGAACCGAAGGTGCCGCCGTTGGTGATGGTGAAGGTGCCACCGGTCATCTCTTCGATCGACAACTTGCCGTCGCGGGCCTTCTTGCCGAAGGTGGCGATGCCGTTCTCGACTTCGGCCAGACTCATCAGCTCGGCGTTGCGCAGCACCGGAACCACCAGGCCACGGTCGCTGGACACGGCCACGCCGATGTCCTGATAGCCGTGGTAGACGATGTCGTTGCCATCGATCGAGGCGTTGACCGCCGGGAAGCGCTTCAGCGCCTCGACCGCAGCCTTGACGAAGAAGGACATGAAGCCCAGGCGCACGCCGTTGTGGGTCTTCTCGAACAGGTCCTTGTACTTCGAACGCAGGGCCATGACTTCATGCATGTCCACTTCGTTGAAGGTGGTCAGCATGGCCATGGTGGACTGTGCTTCGACCAGGCGCTCGGCAACCTTGGCACGCAGACGGGTCATCGGTACGCGCTTCTCGACGCGATCGCCGGCGGCGAACACCGGAGCCTCGGCAGCCGGCGCAGCCGGTTTGGCCGCGGCGGCCGGAGCGGCGCTCTTGGCGGCGACGGCAGCAACGGCGTCTTCCTTGGTCACGCGACCGCCTTTGCCGGTACCGACGATGGCGTTCGGGTCGATACCGCCCTCCTCGGCAATCTTGCGCGCGGCAGGCGACAGGATGGCGTCATCGCTGGCGGCGGCAGCGGCAGCCGGAGCGGCAGCAGCGGCGGCGGCAGGCGCAGCAGCGGCCGGGGCGGCAGCGACAGCAGCGCCGGCGGCACCCAGCTTACCCAGCAGCTCGCCGGACAGGACGGTATCACCCTCGTTCTTGACGATTTCGGCGAGAACGCCGTCGGCTTCGGCGAGTACTTCCATCACCACCTTGTCGGTTTCGATGTCGACGATCAGCTCATCGCGCTTGACCGCGTCGCCCGGCTTCTTGTGCCAGGTGGCCACGGTGCCGTCGGCGACCGATTCCGGGAAGGTTGGGGCTTTGATCTCGATAGCCATTGTGTGTGTTTCCTTAAATTCGTTTCTTCAGGGGGCGACGACCCATGCCGTCACCCCGATGCGCGAGGGCGTTAGACAGTAAAGGCGTCGTTCAGCAGTTTTTCCTGCTGTTCGGCGTGCATCGAGGCATAGCCACAGGCCGGGGCCGCCGAGGCGTCGCGACCGGCGTACTGCAGGAACAGCTCCTTCTTGTGCGCCGAGGCAACGCGACGCATGTGGTGCTGACTGCAGTACCAGGCGCCCTGGTTCATCGGCTCTTCCTGACACCAGACGATGTGCTTGAGGTTCTTGTACGGCGCCAGAGCCTCGGCCAGATCGTCTTCGGGGAACGGGTAGAGTTGTTCGATGCGCACGATGGCGATGTCGTCACGCTTCTCGGCACGACGCTTGGCCAGCAGGTCGTAGTAAACCTTGCCGCTGCACAGGACGACGCGCTCGACCTTCTTCGCCTCGATCGGATCGATCTCGCCGATAACGGTCTGGAACGAGCCTTCGGCCAGTTCTTCCAGGGTCGAGATCGCCAACGGGTGGCGCAGCAGCGACTTGGGCGACAGCACCACCAGCGGCTTGCGCAGCGGGCGAATGACCTGGCGACGCAGCAGGTGGTAGATCTGCGCCGGGGTAGTCGGCATGCAGACCTGCATGTTGTGCTCGGCGCACAGCTGCAGGAAGCGCTCCAGGCGCGCGGAGCTGTGCTCCGGGCCCTGCCCTTCGTAGCCGTGCGGCAGCAGCATGGTCAGACCGCACAGGCGACCCCACTTGTGCTCACCGCTGGAGATGAACTGGTCGAACACCACCTGGGCGCCGTTGGCGAAGTCGCCGAACTGTGCTTCCCAGATCACCAGCGCGTTCGGCATGGTGGTGGCATAGCCGTACTCGAAGGCCAGTACCGCTTCTTCCGAAAGGAAGGAGTCGAACAGCTGGAACTTCGGCTGGCCCTCGAACAGATTCTGCAGCGGCAGGTAGGTGCTGGCATCCTTCTGGTTGTGCAGCGCCGCATGGCGGTGCGAGAAGGTGCCGCGGCCGACGTCCTGACCGGTCATGCGTACCGGGTGGCCTTCGAACAGCAGGGTGGCGTAGGCCAGGTTCTCGGCGTAGCCCCAGTTGATCGGCATGGCGCCGGCGGTCATCTTGGCGCGGTCTTCCAGCACCTTGGCGACCTGACGTTGCAGCACGAAGCCTTCCGGAATTTCCAGCAGCTTGCCGGCCAGTTCCTGCAGGGTCTTCAGCTCGAAGCGGGTGTCATGGCGAGCGGTCCAGGTGTGGCCCAGGTAGGGGCGCCAGTCGACGAACAGCTCCTTGTTCGGCTCCTTGACCAGGCTCTTGACCACGTGCTGGCCGTTGTCCAGCGCGCTGCGGTAGTCCTCGATCTTGGCCTTGACCGCCTCCTCGGCAATACGACCGGCCTGGATCAGGCTGTCGGCGTACAGCTCGCGGGTGGTGCGCTGCTTGGCGATCTGCTGGTACATCAGCGGCTGGGTGCCGCTCGGCTCGTCGGCCTCGTTGTGGCCGCGACGACGGTAGCAGACCAGGTCGATGACCACGTCACGCTTGAACTGCATGCGGTAGTCGACGGCCAGCTGGGTGACGAACAGCACTGCTTCCGGGTCGTCGCCATTCACATGGAAGATCGGCGCCTGGATCATCTTCGCCACATCGGTGCAGTACTCGGTGGAGCGCGAGTCCTCGGGGCGGCTGGTGGTGAAGCCGACCTGGTTGTTGATCACGATGTGGATGGTGCCGCCGGTCTTGTAGGCACGGGTCTGCGACATCTGGAAGGTTTCCATGACCACGCCCTGACCGGCGAACGCCGCGTCACCGTGGATGGAAATCGGCAGTACCTTGTCGCCGGTGGTGTCCTGGCGACGATCCTGACGAGCGCGCACGGACCCTTCGACCACCGGAGAGACGATCTCCAGGTGCGACGGGTTGAACGCCAGCGCCAGGTGCACTTCGCCACCCGGAGTCATGACGTTGGACGAGAAGCCCTGGTGGTACTTCACGTCACCGGACGACAGGCCTGCGACCTGCTTGCCTTCGAACTCGTCGAACAGGTCGCGCGGGTTCTTGCCGAAGGTGTTGACCAGCACGTTCAGACGGCCGCGGTGGGCCATGCCGATGACGATTTCCTGGGTACCGTAGGAGCCGCAGCGCTGGATGATCTCGTCCAGCAGCGGGATCAGGCTCTCACCACCCTCCAGGCCGAAACGCTTGGTGCCCGGGTACTTGGTGCCCAGGTACTTTTCCAGGCCCTCGGCGGCAGTCAGGCGCTCAAGCAGGTGCGCCTGTACTTCCGGCGAATAGGCCGGACGGCCGCGCACGCTCTCCAGACGCTGCTGGAACCACTTGCGCTGCTCGGAATCGACGATGTGGGTGAACTCGGCGCCGATGGTGCGACAATATGTCTGCTGCAGCGCTTCGTGGATTTCCCTTAGAGTCGCTTCCTCCTTGCCGATGTAAAGCTCACCGGTACGGAAGGTGGTGTCGAGGTCGGCATTGGTCAGGCCATAGTGATGGACTGCCAGATCGGCCGGCGCAGGACGCTGCCACAACCCCAGCGGGTCGAGCGTCGAGGCCTGATGGCCGCGCATGCGGTATGCCTGGATCAGGCGCAGGACTTCCACCTGCTTCTTCTCGTGCTCACTGCTGACGCTCCCGGCGGAAACCGGTTGAGCGCGGCGCTGGTTCTTCGCCAGCAGCACGAAATGATCGCGGACAGTGGAGTGCGAAACGTCGGTCGCGGCATTGCCATCGGCCGGCAGTTTCTGGAAGTAGGTGCGCCACTCTTCGGGCACAGCGTTGGGATCGTGCAGGTAGAGCTCGTAGAGCTCTTCCACGTAGGCCGCGTTGCCACCGGATAGGTGGGCGCTGTCCCACATGCGCTGCATCACGCTTTCTTGCATGCTTGGTCACCCTCGGTAAGGGGACACCACCGGCGTAGAAGCCGTAGCTGGGCCATTCATAGTCCTAGAGCAGCGACCTGGTAAGCCACTACGGATCCCGCAGATAGTCCGGGTACCAGCCCGGATGCCCCTGCTGGTCGTCATTTTCTTTCAAATAAGACCCCCGGCTTTGTGAGCTGGGGGTCTGGCTTTACTGCGCCGACGAATCGTTCCGCCGACGCAGGTGTTGCGTGAAGCTGTGGATCAGGTACCGCTCTGCAGCAGCATGTTGCGCACGTGACCGATGGCCTTGGTTGGGTTCAGGCCTTTCGGGCAGACGTTGACGCAGTTCATGATGCCGCGGCAGCGGAACACGCTGAACGGGTCATCCAGGGACGCCAGACGCTCGGCGGTCTTGGTGTCACGGCTGTCGGCCAGGAAGCGATAGGCCTGCAGCAACGCGGCGGGACCGAGGAACTTGTCCGGGTTCCACCAGAAGGACGGGCAGCTGGTCGAGCAGCAAGCGCACAGGATGCACTCGTACAGACCGTCCAGCTTCTCACGCTCTTCCGGGCTCTGCAGACGCTCGATGGCCGGAGCCGGCGTATCATTCTGCAGGAACGGCTGCACCTTCTCGTACTGCTTGTAGAAGATGCTCATATCGACGACCAGGTCACGAATGACCGGCAGACCCGGCAGCGGACGAATCACCAGCTTGTCACCCTTCACCACGGTGGAGATCGGGGTGATGCAGGCCAGGCCGTTCTTGCCGCTGATGTTCATGCCATCGGAGCCGCAAACGCCTTCACGGCAGGAGCGACGGTAGGAGAAACCTTCGTCCTGCTCCTTGATCAGGGCCAGCACGTCGAGAACCATCAGGTCCTTGCCGTCGATCTGCACCTGGAAATCCTGCATGAACGGCGCAGCGTCTTTTTCCGGGTTGTAGCGATAAACGCTGACTTGCAAAGTTTTACCAAGAGACATGGCAGCCACCCTTAATAAGTACGTACTTTGGGTTCAAAAGCAGGAACGGTCTTTGGCGCGAAGTTGACAGCGCGCTTGGAGACACGTTTCTCACCCGGGAAGTACAGCGAGTGGCACAGCCAGTTCTCGTCGTCGCGATCCTCGAAGTCTTCGCGGGCGTGAGCACCACGGGACTCGGTACGGGTATCGGCGGCGATGGCAGTGGCCTCGGCCACTTCCAGCAGGTTCTGCAGCTCCAGCGCTTCGATGCGCGCGGTGTTGAAGGCCTGGCTCTTGTCGGCGATCTTTACGTTGGCGATACGCTCACGCAGATCGGCCAGCTGAGAGATGCCCTTCTTCATGTATTCGCCGGTACGGAATACACCGAAGTAGTTCTGCATGCACTGCTGCAGTTCTTTACGCAGCGGAGCCACGTCTTCACCACTGCTGCGCTCGTTGACGCCGGACAGGCGCTTGAGCGAAGCCTCGATGTCGGTTTCGCTGGCACCACGGACTTCCACGCCTTCTTTCAGCGCTTTTTCCAGGTGCAGACCAGCGGCGCGGCCGAATACCACCAGGTCGAGCAGCGAGTTGCCGCCCAGACGATTGGCACCGTGCACCGATACGCAAGCGACTTCACCTACGGCGAACAGGCCTTCGATGATCTTGTCGTTGCCGTTGGCGTCCTGGGTGATGGCCTGACCATGGATGTTGGTGGCCACGCCGCCCATCATGTAGTGGCAGGTCGGAATCACCGGAACCGGAGCGACGACCGGGTCGACGTGTGCGAAGGTCTTCGACAGTTCGCAGATGCCCGGCAGACGGCTGTGCAGCACGTCTTCGCCGAGGTGGTCGAGCTTCAGCAGCACGTGGTCCTTGTCCGGGCCACAGCCGTTGCCGGCGATCACTTCCTTGACCATGGAGCGGGCGACCACGTCGCGGCCAGCCAGGTCTTTGGCGTTCGGCGCGTAACGCTCCATGAAGCGCTCGCCGTGGGCGTTGATCAGGTAGCCACCTTCACCGCGGCAGCCTTCGGTCACCAGTACACCGGCGCCGGCGATGCCGGTCGGGTGGAACTGCCACATTTCGATGTCCTGCACCGGCACGCCAGCGCGCAGGGCCATGCCCACGCCGTCACCGGTGTTGATCAGGGCGTTGGTGGTGGAGGCGTAGATACGGCCGGCACCACCAGTGGCCAGAACCACGGCCTTGGAACGGATGTAGACGGTCTCGCCGGTCTCGATGCAGATAGCGATGATGCCGACGATGGCGCCATCCTGGTTCTTCACCAGGTCAACGGCGTACCACTCGTTGAGGAACGAGGTGCCAGCCTTCAGGTTGGCCTGGTACAGGGTGTGCAGCAGGGCGTGACCGGTACGGTCGGCCGCAGCACAGGTACGGGCTGCCTGGGTCGGATTGTCCGGGCCCTTGGACTGGCCACCGAACGGGCGCTGGTAGATGCGGCCCTGCTCGGTACGGGAGAACGGCAAGCCCATGTGCTCGAGCTCGAACACGGCTTCCGGACCGACGGAGCACATGTATTCGATCGCGTCCTGGTCACCGATGTAGTCGGAGCCCTTGACGGTGTCGTACATGTGCCAGCGCCAATCGTCGTTCGGGTCGGCCGAAGCGATGGCGCAGGTGATGCCGCCCTGAGCGGACACAGTGTGCGAACGGGTCGGGAAGACCTTGGTCACCACGGCAGTCTTGTGACCGCCCTGAGCCAGTTGCAGTGCGGCACGCATGCCTGCACCACCGCCACCGACGATGATGGCGTCATAGGAAAGAGTACGAATGCTAGACATGAATCAGAAACCCCACAGGATCTGCACACCCCAGACGAACACGACGAACTGAAGAACGCCGCAAGCCGCCTGGACGAGGAAACGCACGCCGGTCGCCCAACGGCCGATGGCCATGGGGGTCAGGTAGTCGGTAGTGATGGTCCACATGCCGACCCAGGCGTGCACGATCAGCGCAACCAGCGCCAGCAGGCTGAAGATGCGCATCGCATTGTGGGAGAAAAGGCCGTGCCATTCGGCGTAGCCCAGACCTGGATTGGCTACCATGTAGCCGATCAGGAAGATGAAATAAGCCGCGAGAACAACCGCAGAAACGCGCTGAGCCATCCAGTCGTAGAGGCCAGAGCGCGAGAAGTTGGTTACGTTGGTTACCATATCCACACCCCCACCAGAACGATGATCACAGCCGACACGGCGATGACGATCTTCGAGCCCAGCTTGCCGCCTTCCAGCGACTCGCCGACACCCATGTCCATGATCAGGTGGCGTACGCCGGCCACCAGGTGATACAGCAGGGCGGACAGCAGACCCCAGACAATCAGCTTGGCCAGCGGACTGGTCAGACACGCCTTGACTTCTGCAAAGCCTTCCTCGGAAGCCAGGGATTTATCGAGAGCAAACAGCATCACGATGATACCCAGGAAGAGGATGACACCGGATACCCGGTGCAGAATGGACGTATAAGCTGTGATCGGGAGTTTTATGGTCCTGAGATCTAGGTTTACAGGTCGTTGGCTATTCACGGCTTTTTTCACACTAGAGGCCCCTAACAAACAGGGCAAGTTGTCGGGAAGTGCACTGGTCAGGTACCCCTCACCAAGGGAGTGCCAGCCGCCTTATTAAAGGCTCTAAAGCCTCTGACGGCCGGGCGCAGAGTATAGACAGTTAGGTTACTAATGACAACGCAAGACCCCACACCCAAAAGCGGATTGCGCGGCCTTAATAAATGACGTATTAGGCCCCTCCCCGCGCCCTGAAAAAGGGCTGAAACCCGTCTGCCGTCTGGGTTTCAGTAAATTGACTTTCAGATTTATGTCTCTATAGTGTCCCGGGCCCTGCGTGGGGGGCTGTCTGATGATTCCAAGCATAAACAGGAGGCCGCACATGGCTGACAAAAAAGCGCAGTTGATCATCGAGGGCAATGCCCCCGTAGAGCTGCCCGTACTGACCGGCACCGTAGGTCCCGATGTTGTCGACGTGAGGGGCCTGACCGCCACGGGTCGCTTCACCTTTGATCCTGGCTTTATGTCGACCGCCTCTTGCGAGTCGAAGATCACCTACATCGACGGTGACGCCGGCATCCTGCTGCACCGCGGCTACCCCATCGAGCAGCTGGCCGAGAAATCCGACTACCTGGAAACCTGCTACCTGCTGCTGAACGGCGAACTGCCGACCGCCGAGCAGAAGGCCAAGTTCGTCAGCGTCATCAAGAACCACACCATGGTTCACGAGCAGCTGAAGAGCTTCTTCAACGGCTTCCGCCGCGATGCCCACCCGATGGCCATCATGTGCGGCGTAGTCGGCGCCCTCTCCGCCTTCTACCACGACTCGCTGGACATCAATAACGCCCAGCACCGCGAAGTGTCGGCCATGCGCCTGATCGCAAAGATGCCGACCATCGCCGCCATGGCTTACAAGTACTCCATGGGCCAGCCCATGATGTACCCGCGTAACGACCTGAACTACGCGGAAAACTTCCTGCACATGATGTTCAACACCCCGTGCGAGATCAAACCGATCAGCCCGGTGCTGGCCAAGGCAATGGACCGCATCTTCGTCCTGCACGCCGACCATGAGCAGAACGCCTCCACCTCCACCGTGCGCCTGGCCGGCTCTTCGGGTGCCAACCCGTTCGCCTGTATCGCCGCGGGTATCGCTGCACTCTGGGGCCCGGCACACGGCGGCGCCAACGAAGCCGTGCTGACCATGCTGGACGAGATCGGCAGCGTCGAGAACATCGACAAGTTCATCGCCAAGGCCAAGGACAAGAACGATCCGTTCAAGCTGATGGGCTTCGGTCACCGCGTGTACAAGAACCGCGACCCGCGCGCCACCGTGATGAAGAAGACCTGCGACGAAGTGCTGAGCGAGCTGGGCATCACCAACGACCCGCAGCTGCAGCTGGCCATGCGCCTGGAAGAGATCGCCCTCACCGATCCGTACTTCAAGGAACGCAACCTGTACCCGAACGTGGACTTCTACTCGGGCATCATCCTCAAGGCCATCGGCATCCCGACCAGCATGTTCACCGTGATCTTCGCCCTGTCGCGTACCGTCGGCTGGATCTCGCACTGGAAGGAAATGCTCTCCAGCCCGTACAAGATTGGCCGTCCGCGCCAGCTGTACACCGGCTACGACAAGCGCGACTACGTCAAGCTGGAGGACCGCAAGTAAGTTTTGCGGACAAGAAAAAAGGCTGCCATTGGCAGCCTTTTTTATTTCCACATGGCCTCAGCGCTTCTCGGCCAGGGTGCGCAAACCGCTCAGCGTATTGAACGGCGCATCGACTACGAAGCTGTTGGCCAGCCAGGACGGCACGCTGCCACCCGGCTCGGTGTGCACCTGGTAGGTGACCTCGACCTTGCCATCACCCTGCGGCACGAAACGCCAGAACCCCTGCAGGCTGGCGACCCGTGTATGGTCCTTGTCCAGCGGCAGGTACTGCGGCTGGCCATCCAGCTTGCGGGTCAGGCTGCCATCGGCGCCCTGCTCCGACACCACATGCAGGATCGAGTCACGCGCCTCGACCGGCCAGGGCATATCGAAGCGGGTATAGACCCAGCTCTGCATACCCTCGTGCTTGAGCAGGCTCTGCTCGGCACAGGCGTGAATCCACTGGCAGGAACCCTTGACGTCCTCCTGCAGGGTGCGCAGCGTCGCGACATCGGCGTTGATCGTGGTCACGCCGCGATAGGCCTTGTACTTCGAGCCCTGCACCTCGCTCAGGTAGATCTTGATGCCATTCTCGTCCTTGGCCAGCTTCCAGTCTTCGGCGTGGGCCAGGCCGCTTGCCAGCAGGCTGAGGCCGCAGACGGCGGCTATTCGACTCAACGCAATCATCATTGCTCCTTGGTGGGAAAAGGCCCGCCGGCAGCGCCGCCGGACCGGAAATCGCTCAGGCCGTGACCTGCTCCAGCCAGCCGATCAAGCGGATCGCCTCCTCGCGGCTTGAGCCGCAGACATACTCCGCCGCGGCAAAGCCCGAACACACGCTTGGCCGCTCGGGGCGGCCGAAGATGGCGCAGAGAAACTCGGCGGTAAGATGCGGACAGCGCTCACCGGCAGCCTTGCCGTTGGGCAGACCGGGAATCGGTGAACTGATGGAGGGCGCGATGCAGCAGGCACCGCAGCCGGCACGACACTCCATGAAGACCTCTCAAGCGCTGGGCGGGCGCGATCTTAACGCCTGCGCGCCTCAGCTTCCATCGTTCAGCCAGGGCTTGGCCGTCGACAGCGCGTCTTTTAGTCTGGCGGCTCCATCCTGAAGAGAACGCCGCCATGCCGGTCTGGATGCAAACCGCCGCCCTGCTGACCCTCTCCAACATCTTCATGACCTTCGCCTGGTACGGGCATCTGAAGACACTGAATGCCAAGCCCTGGTTCATTGCCGCGCTGATCAGCTGGGGCATCGCCTTCTTCGAATACATGATCATGGTGCCGGCCAACCGCATCGGTTACACCGAACTGTCGGTCGGCCAGCTGAAAATCATGCAGGAAGTCATCACCCTGGCGGTATTCGTGCCGTTCAGCGTCTACGTGATGCACCAGCCGCTGAAGCTGGACTACCTGTGGGCCGGCCTGTGCCTGCTCGGCGCGGTTTACTTCATCTTCCGCGCCTGAAGCTAGCCCGCCCGGCTCCGAACGGGCCGAGCGCCATCAGCTGCGCTGCTTGAGACGGGCGATCAGGCTGGAAGTATCCCAGCGGCCACCGCCCATGGCCTGCACATCGGAGTAGAACTGGTCGACCAGCGCCGTAACCGGTAGCTGCGCGCCGTTGCGGCGGGCCTCCTCCAGCAGGATCGACAGGTCCTTGCGCATCCAGTCCACGGCGAAGCCCAAGTCGAACTTGCCGGCCAGCATGGTCTGGTGACGGTTCTCCAGCTGCCAGGACTGCGCCGCACCCTTGCTGATCACCTCCATCGCCGCCTGGCCATCGAGCCCTGCGCACTGAGCGAAGTGCAGCGCCTCGGCGAGGCCCTGGACCAGGCCACCGATGCAGATCTGGTTGACCATCTTGGTCAGCTGGCCACTGCCCACCGGGCCCATCAGCTTAATCATCTTGGCGTAGGCGTCGATCACCGGCTCGGCACGCTTGTAGAAGCTTTCATCGCCGCCAACCATCACGGTCAGCATGCCGTTTTCGGCACCGGCCTGCCCGCCGGATACCGGCGCATCGAGGAAGCCCAGCTCGCGCTCGGCGGCAATCACCGCCAGCTCGCGGGCGACGTTGGCCGAGGCTGTGGTGTGGTCGACCAGCACGCTGCCCGGCGCCATGCCGGCGAAGGCGCCATCCGGACCCAGCAGCACACTGCGCAGATCATCGTCGTTACCGACGCAGGTCATCACGAACTCGGCACCCTGGGCCGCCTCGCGCGGGGTTGGCGCCGACTCGCCGGCGAACTCGTCCTGCCACAGCTGGGTCTTGCCCGGCGTGCGGTTGTACACGCAGACCTCATGCCCCTCGCAGGCCAGATGCCCGGCCATGGGAAAGCCCATCACGCCCAGGCCGATAAATGCCACCTTTGCCATGCACACCTCCTCACTCACTGAGGTCCAAGCATAGCCCGGAACGGGGTGCCGCCGGCCAGCACAGCTGAACGGCAAAACTGTGCAAGGCACGCCATAATGGCTGCGAGCTAAGGAGGCCCGGATGCGCCAATGGCTGATCATCGACCTGGAAGCCACCACCGAAGAAGGCGGCTGGCCAATCGAAGACATGGAAATCATCGAGATTGGCGCCAGCCTGGTCGCCGCCGATGGCCATGAGCTGGAACACTTCCAGCGCTTCGTGCGCCCGCTGCGGCGCCCCTACCTGACCGACTTCTGCCGCGAGCTGACCCACATCGGCCAGTCGCAGGTCGACGCCGCCCAGCCGCTCGCCCAGATCTGGCCGCAGTTCGAGCGCTGGCTGCAGCCGCACCTGCCCCACCTGGTGGGCTGGGGTAGCTGGGGCGACTACGATCGCCGCCAGTTGCTCCAGGAGTGGCAGCGTCATGGTCTGCGCAGCTGCCTGCAGGACATCGCCCATCACAACCTCAAGCAGCGTTTCGCCGAAAGCCGCCAGCTCAAGCGCGCCGTCGGCCTCAACGCGGCCCTGCAGCTGACCGGCCTGCAGTTCCAGGGCCAACAGCACCGCGCCCTGGAAGACGCGCGCAACACGGCCAGGCTGCTGCCGGTGATATTTGCCCCCTGAGGGCTGACGCCAATCGCAGCCTTGGGCATACTGGCGGGCCTTTTTTGACCCTTTCCGAGGAGCCCGCCATGTTCAAGGTCAACGAATACTTCGACGGCACCGTCAAATCCATCGGCTTCGCCATGGCCGAAGGCCCGGCCACCATCGGCGTGATGGCCCCCGGCGAATACGAGTTTGGCACCGCGCAGCTGGAAGTGATGCACGTGGTTGCCGGCGCCCTGACCGTCAAGCTGCCGGGCAGCGACAACTGGGAAACCTTCGCCGCCGGCAGCCAGTTCACCGTGCCGGGCAACAGCAAGTTCCAGCTGAAGGTAGCGGTGGACACCGCCTACCTGTGCGAATACCGCTAAGCTAGGCTGAGTTGCAGAAACCGGCCCCAGTGGCCGGTTTTTTTATTGCCGCATCATTCGGAACGCGCCATGTCCCGCTCCACCCTGCTCCTGCCCATCGCCCTGCTGATCATCGCCATGACCTCGATCCAGAGTGGCGCTTCCCTGGCCAAGAGCCTGTTCCCGCTGATCGGCCCCGAGGGCACCACCGCGCTGCGCCTGAGCCTGGCCGCGCTGATCCTGTGCATCGTGATGCGGCCCTGGCGCGCCCGCCCGAACTTCGCCGCGTGGCGCTCGCTGCTCGGCTACGGCCTGTCGCTGGGGGCGATGAACCTGCTGTTCTACATGTCGCTGAAGACCATCCCGCTGGGCATCGCCGTGGCCCTGGAGTTCACCGGCCCACTGGCCCTGGCGCTGTTCGGCTCGCGGCGGTTGCTGGACTTTGTCTGGATCGCCCTGGCCGCGCTTGGCCTCTGGCTGCTGCTGCCGGACACGTCCGCCAACGACCACCTCGACCCGCTGGGCATGGCCCTGGCCCTGGGTGCGGGTGTCTGCTGGGCGTCGTACATCCTCTTCGGCCAGCGCGCCGGCGCCGCCCATGGCGCGCAGACCGTGGCCTTCGGCACCCTGGTGGCGGCCATGCTGGTGTTCCCGGTAGGCCTGTGGTCGGTCGGCAGCGACCTTTTCTCCCTCGACCTGCTGCCGGTGGCGCTGGCCGTGGCAGTGATGTCGTCGGCACTACCCTACAGCCTGGAGATGGTCGCCCTGACGCGCATGCCGGCGCGCACCTTCAGCGTGTTGATGAGCATGGAGCCGGCCATCGCCGCCCTCTCCGGCCTGATCTACCTCAGCGAGCGCCTGGGCGCCACGCAGTGGCTGGCCATTGGCGCGATCATCCTCGCCTCGGCGGGAGCGGCATTGACCATCCGCCCTCGCAAGCACGCCTGATCAGAGCGGGCGCAGCGCGCTGCTGATCGCCAGCCCCTGCAACTCGGCCAGGTACTCGTCTCGTGTCAGCAGCCCCAGGCAGGGCATGGCGCCGCGTGCCTGCAGGGTGCCCGCAGCCAGCTTGCGCGCCAGGGCCACGGCCGCCATGCAGGGAATATTGGGGCCGTCGTTGTGCTCGGCCAGCAGTTCCCAGCACAGGCGTAGCGGCTGCCCCTGCGGGTCCTGCCCCTCGAGTCGCACGAACATGCCGCTGCGGCCGTCGCCGAAAGGCTCCACCGACACGGCGCGGCGATGCAGGAACCGGGTCAGCGGCACGGCGCTGCGCAGCAGGCCGCCACGCACCAGCCAGGACAGCACCCAGGTGCCGAACTGGGTGATGCGCAGGCCGACACCGGCAGAGAAGCGCACGCTGCGCACGCCGGCATAGCGCGCCGCAAACAGTTCGAGATCGGGGATATCGCAGTTGGCCACCCAGCGCGGGCCGAGCGGTGCGGGGAAGTCGTGGCGGGCCAGGTCCTGCCAGCCGTATACGGTTTGCCACTGGCCATCGCGCCATTGCCGGAACGGCTTGCCGCAATAGTCGAGCACCGCCGCCAGAGTCGAAGCGCCCGGAGCCTTCTCCGAAGAGCTGATGCCATGCCAGATGCTGTCCAGCCGCGAGAAGCGCGGCAGCAGCTCATCGATCACCGCCCCGGCCAGCGCCGGCACCGAGCTGGCACCGCCGCAGACCAGCACCCCGGCGGCCCGCGCTGCTTCATCCAGCTCGCCGATGCCGCAAACGAAGGCCCGCGCATCGGCCAGGTCGGCATAGTGCATGCCGGCCTCGATGGCGGCGCGGGCGACCCGGTAGTCCTGGCCCTGGAACGGCCCTGCGGTGGAGATCACCATCTGCGCTCCAGTGGCACGCAGGCGCTCGACCAGGTCCGCGGCGTTCATGTCCAGTGGCAGCGCCTGGCTGCCGCTCTGCGCGGCCAGCGCCTCGGCCTTGGCGCGGTCGCGACCGGCCACCCAGACGCGCATGCCGGCAATGCCGCTGAGCCTACGCACGATGACCTGGCCGAAGTTGCCATAGCCACCCAGCACCACCACCCCGAAATCCTTTTCCACGCCCACTCCTCAGTCGCGCTCACGGCGCTCGGTATTGAATTGCAGCTCGGCCAGCCGGGCATACAGCGGGTTGCTCAGCACCAGCTCGGCATGGCTGCCGATGGCCTGCAGGCGGCCGCGGTCGATCACCGCGATGCGGTCGGCATTCTTCACCGTGGCCAGGCGATGGGCGATCACCAGGGTGGTGCGCCCGCGCATCAGCTCCGGCAGGGCCTGCTGGATCAGGTGCTCGCTCTCGGCGTCCAGCGCGCTGGTGGCCTCGTCCAGCAGCAGGATCGGCGCGTCACTGAGCAGCGCGCGGGCGATCGCCAGGCGCTGGCGTTGGCCGCCGGAGAGCCCCAGCCCGGCCTCGCCCAGGTGGGTCTGGTAGCCCTGCGGCAGGCGCTCGATGAATTCGTGGGCATGGGCGGCGCGCGCCGCCGCCTCGACTTCGGCATCGCTGGCGTCGGGGCGGCCATAGCGCAGGTTGTCGGCCACGCAGCCGTAGAACAGCGCCGGGTTTTGCGATACCAGAGCGAAGCAGCGGCGCAGGTCGGCCGGATCGAGCCGCTGGATCGGCAGGCCCTCGACCAGGATCTCGCCCTGCTGCGGGTCGAAGAAGCGCAACAGCAGGTCGAACAGGGTCGACTTGCCGGCACCGGAGGGGCCGACCAGCGCCAGGGTCTCGCCAGGCCGTACTGCCAGGTCGATGCCATCGATGGCCGGATGCTCCGGCCGGCTCGGGTAGCTGAAATGCACGCCGCGCAGCTGCAGCGCGCCGCTGACCCGCGCGGGTAGACGCAACTGTTGGCCCTGCGCAGGTGTGGTGATCAGGTTGCGCGTGCGCAAAAGCTCGGCGATGCGCTCGGCGGCACCCGCCGCGCTCTGCAGCTCGCCGATCACCTCGCTGATGGCGCCAAAGGCCATGCCGACGATCAGGCTGTAGAACACGAAAGCAGCCAGGTCGCCGCCGCTGATGCGCCCGGCGATTACGTCCATGCCGCCGACCCAGAGCATGGCGCCGACGGCGCCGAGCACCAGGACGATGACCACGGTGATCAGCCAGGCGCGCTGGCGGATGCGTTTGCCGGCGGTGGCAAAGGCCGCCTCCACGGTGCCGGCGAAACGCTGGCGGTCCTGGTTCTGGTGGTTGTAGGCCTGCACCGTCTTGATCTGGCCCAGCGTCTCGCCGATGTAGCTGCCGACGTCGGCGACGCGGTCCTGGGTCTGCCGCGAGAGCGCGCGCACGCGGCGGCCGAAGATCAGGATCGGTGCCACCACCAGCGGTAGCGAGCAGACCACGATGGCGCTGAGCTTGGCATTGGTGACGAACAGCAGGATCACCCCGCCGATCAGCATGATGCCGTTGCGCAGGGCCATCGACAGCGAGGAGCCGATCACCGTCTGCAGCAGCGTGGTGTCGGTGGTCAGCCGCGACTGGATCTCCGAGGCGCGGTTGCTCTCGTAGAAGCCGGGGTGCAGGTCGATCAGGTGGTCGAACACGCGGCGGCGGATATCGGCCACCACCCGCTCGCCAAGCCAGCTGACCAGGTAGAAGCGACTGAAGGTGCCGACCGCCAGGGCCAGCACCAGCACGAAGAACAGGCCGATGGAGTGGTTCAGCGCGGCCTGCGACTGGGTGGCCAGGCCCTGGTCCACCAGCAGGCGGATGCCCTGGCCCATGGACAGGGTGATGGCGGCGGTGAACATCAGCGCCAGCAAGGCGCCGATCACCCGCCCGCGATAGGGCGCGACAAAGCGCCAGGCCAGGCTCAGCGCCTCACGCCGGCTCGCGGACAGCAGGCTCATGAGCGCGGCTCGGCGCTGTCGAGGAAACGGCCCTGGTGGTCCGGGTCCGGCAGCAGGCAGCTGTCATAGCGACCGAACAGGCGATAGCGGTTCAGCGCGATGCGGTCGTAGCACCAGTCGCGCAAGGCGCGCGGCAGGATGCGCGGCCAGGCCAGCCAGCGCCAGGCGCCGGGCAGCTGGGCGACGATGCGCAGCACGGCGTCGGAACGCACGAACAGCGCCTCGCCCTCGACATAGGCCATGGTCTCGAACGCATCGGTGGGCAGGCCAAACCAGGCGAGGATCGCCTGCCCTTCGGCGGACTGCACCGAGCACAGGCGAAAGCGCCGCTCGCGGTCGTGGCGGATCAGGAACTTCGCCCAGCCATTGCACAGCCGGCACACACCGTCGAACAGCACCACACGCTCGCCGGCCTGGATATGGGGTGGTAGAGCCATCGCGACCTCCGGAAAGCCTGCCGCGATGCTAACTCATCGGACGAAGCGATAGTGACCGGTGATGGCGAAGCCGAACAGGATGTCCTCCTCCTGCGTGCCACGCCCGATGTTATGCAGCACCAGTGGTACGCCCGCCGGGCTGGTGCGATCGGACACGATGCCGATATGCGTGAGGCCGCGCCCCAGGTCCCAGGTAACGATATCGCCAGCCTGGTAGTCCGCCGGTTTGTCGCTGACCTTGAGGGCCAGGCCCTGGCGCTTGAACCAGGTCATCAGGTTGGGCACGCGGCGGTGGTCGATATTGCGGTCCGGGCGCTGCAGCCCCCAGTTGCGCGGGTAGGCGGAGAAGTGCGCGCGCATGTCCTCATGCACGCTCTTCTGCAGGTCCAGCCCCTGCTGGCGCAAGGCACGGATCAGCACATCGGTGCACACGCCGGTGGCGAGCGGCACGTCACCGCCCGGGTAGTCGAGCCGGCGATAGACCGGGTCGTAGCCCAGGGTCACACCGACCTGGCTGCGTGCGGCCTGAACCAGCTTTGCGGAGTCGATGGTCGCGGCCTGCAGCGAGGTACTCCAGCCCAGCCAGGCGACCAGCAACAGATAGAAAGCATGACGCATGCAGATTTACTCCTGCGGGCAGTGACCCGACTCGCGCGCAGCCACCGCGAAATGGCCATTGTTGGCCTGGAAGATCGCCAGGTTACGCCCGGCAATACCGAAGGCCATATCATTGGAACGGGAAAACTCCGGCGCGGAGCTGCCATGCAGCGGCTGCAAGCGGCCATCGGCCGTGTAGACGAATGCCGCCTGCTCGGTCAGCAGCAGGGCTGCGCGCGCCCCCGGCAGCGCCACCAGATTGGTGATCGTCATGTTTGCCAGTGCTTCGATAGGCGCAACCAGTTTCAGCCGCCCAGCGCGCGTCAGCTCGTACAAACCAAAAGGCGCGCGCACCAGCACCCTGTCCAGCTCGACCAGCTCGGTGGCCAGGCCATAGCTGCCGATATCTCGCGAGCCCGAGTCCGGTATGGCACGCAAACCAGACTCCGGGCTGTACAGGTACAGGCGATCCAGGGCGTTGATCAGCAACTGCCGGCGACTGGGCAGCTCCTGCAGGTAAGGATCGTTACCGAGAACGGCCTCCTCACCGTCCGGCACGCGCTGCCAGCCATCGACGCTCATCTGCTGCAGCGCGGCCCCTGGACGGAACGGCGAAAAACCATCCAGGCGGCCGAAGGCCAGGACGCGATCCAGGGAGGGGAAATAGCGCCCGGTATCGGAGCGATCCGGATGCCCACCCAGGCTAAGCACCACAGGCTTCTGCCGGCGCATCTGCTGTGGCACATAGTTTCCATTCTGCAGCTGCATCGGCACCAGGTAGCTTTCATCGTCGGTGGACAGCAGCAGACCCTGCTGCTCGCGCAACTCCGCCACGCGACTGCGCCACCACGAGCCATCATCGGCATCGACCTGGCCCATCTGCCGCAGATGGCCTGTGGCATCCAGCAGGAAGAACCGATCCTCGCTGTCGCCAATGGCCAGCGCCCTGAAGTGCGGCAAGTCGCGCAGAAACACGATACGCCCCAGCCCTGCACTCGGGCTCTGCACCAGGGGCGCCAGGCGATCGCCACGCAGCAGGTAAAGCCCCTCCTGCCCCGCGACCACCGGCGCCTGATACAGGGTCGACCAGGCGATGGGCGCGCGGTCCGGCAGGATGACGGGGCGGCCGGACAGCGCAACGGGTTGGAATATCTCGTCACTCGGCCTGCGCACATGCAGACGGCCGAGCGATGCATTCCATATCGCGCCGTCCGGGGCCACGGCGAAGTTGTTCTCCGGGGTCGCCAGCCGCGCACTGCCCTGCTCAGGCACCAGGCGCTGGGCGTGATCGAGATGCCACTGCCCACCCGAGTACTCGATGAACACCGGATTGGCGGTGTTGCCCAGCACGATCATCTGTTCGAGCAGATCCGGGACCGGCACGCTCGCCCCACGCTCGATACGGCTGCCGTGCCCCACCTGGAACATGCAGAAATCCGCGGTGCTCGGTTGCGCCTGTAGCGGTGCGGCCACAACGAACGCCAGCCAGCACAGCCTGTTGAAAGTCTTCATCGTCGAACGTCCTTGTCGCGCAGTTTCATGCCAATGGGTACAGCAGCTCTTCCCGATACCCCGACCACACCCGTACCGCGTCGGGGAAGGCCTCGTCCAGCGCTGGATCGCCACTGTCCACCCGCAGCGGGCGGCCTTCGAGCGTGCCGAGCTTGCGCTTGGTGGCGATCACCCGCAGGTGCTCCAGGCCGATGGCACGCAGCACGCGCGGGCTGATCTGCTGGTTGCCGCGACCGATGATATGGCCCTGGCCGCCAATGGCGGTGACCAGCAGGCGCGCCGGATGACCGTCGATCAGCGCGAACAGCTGCGCCTCGGTCACGTCACGGGCAATCACCTGGCCGCTCTCGATCACATCCACGCCCAGCAAGGTGGTCTCCAGCCCCAGATTCTGCGCCAGGCCATGCAGGGTCGAGCCGGGGCCGAAGACGTAGCGCACGCCCTCCTCCCAGCTCTCGGCCAGCCAGTCGGCCAGGTCCACCAGCACCAGCTCCTCGGACTCCATGCCGCCCTGCTTGACGTGCTGCATGAACTCGCCCTCGACAGGCACGCACATCTCGCCGTAATGCCGTGAGCCCACCTTGCCGTCGCGCAGGGCGGCTTCATCGATGTCGCGCACCTCGCCACTGGACAGGCGCACCAAGCCGCCCTCGATCAGGCGCAGGGCCATCAGCCCGGCGGCGCGCGGGCTGATGGCATAGACCGCGGAATGGATTTTCACCCCGGCCGGAATGCCCAGCACCGGCTGCTCCTCGCGCACCGCACTGCACACGTCGCGCGCCGTGCCGTCGCCACCGGCGAACAGGATCAGCGCGCAGCCGGCATCCTGTAGCTCACGCACCGCGGCCTGGGTGTCCGCCGCCGTGGTCGGCCCCTGGCCCAGGCTGCCAAGCACGCGGTGGGCATAGCCCAGCTCCGCCAGCAGGTCCGCCCCCATGGGCCCGGGAAAGGTGATGAACTGCAGGCGCTCGGCCACCGGTCGCAAGCACTCCAGGGCAATGCGCGTGCGCTCCGCCGCGCGCGGTTCGGCGCCCCGCGCCAGAGCCTCGGCGGCCACGCCGTCGCTGCCCTTGAGCGCCGCCGGGCCGCCGAGGCCGGCCAGCGGATTGATGATCAGGCCCAGATGGAAAACGCTCATAACCACTCCCCAGCGGCGCGGCAGCGGCCACGCCCTTCAATTCAGCTCGCGCGGCTCTGTCACCGCGCCTTCATCTGGCCGCCCTAGACTGCGCCCATCGTCAGACTAGGAGGCCGCCATGCAACCCATTCAACAGCCCAACCAGGCGCGTATTCTGCCCTTCAACCCGCAGCAGCCGGTCGGCGGCGCCATCATCGATGCCGAGGGGCGGGAAATCCCCATCACCGAGCAGATGATCCTGCAGGCCTGCCGCGAACTGGAGCAGAGCCTGCAGAAGCGCCAGGCCGGCTAGAGCACCCGGCAGCCCAGCGCTCCGACCAGCGCCGCCAGATGCGGCGCATCACCGTCCAGGCGCACCTGCAGGCCGTCGATTTCGCGGCGATGTGGGTAATGCTTGCGCAACTGATCGAAGGCCGCCTTGCGCTGCGCCGCATCGCCGACCAGGCTGCGGCGGAAATCCGCATCGTCGCGCCGCGGGTCGTATACCGCGCGGCACAGGGTGGCCAGCGCCCAGTCGATGGCGGCGTCTTCGTGCAGCGACAGCGCACCGAGCCAGGCCGGCGGCAGCAGTTCGTCCAGCTGCACCTGCTCGGCCAGGCCCATGGCCTGGCAGTAGGCCTGGTAGATCTGCGCCGTGCCGCGCAACTTGCCGTCCAGGCTGTAGCCGGCAATGTGCGGAGTGGCGATCTGGCACAGCGCGGCCAGTTCCGGATCGGCCTGCGGCTCGCCTTCCCACACATCGAGCGCCACCTGCAGATCGGCACCGCTGCGCAGGTGCGCCTTGAGCGCTGCATTGTCGAGCACCGCGCCGCGGCTGGCATTGATCAACCAGGCGCCCGGCTTGAGCGCGCGCAGCTGCTCGGTGCCGATCAGGTGGCGGGTACCGGCGTCCAGCGGCGTATGCAGGCTGAGCACATCGCACTCGCGCAGGATCTCCGCCAGCTCGACGAAGTCGCCGCCCTCGGCCGCCTGGCGCGGCGGATCGCAGACCTGCACGTCCCAGCCCAGGCCGCGTAGCACCTCGACCAGACGACCGCCGACCTGGCCGGCACCGACCACGCCGTAGGTCAGTTCTGGCAGCCGGCGCCCGGTCCGTTCGCCCAGCGCCAGCAGGCAACCCAGTACGTAATCGACCACGCCACGGGCGTTGCAGCCCGGCGCGCTGGACCAGGCGATGCCGGCCGCGGCGAAGTAGTCAAGGTCCAGGTGGTCGGTGCCGATGGTGCAGGTACCAACGAAGCGCACCTTGCTGCCTTCCAGCAGCGCGCGGTCGACGCGGGTCACCGAGCGCACCAGCAACACCTCGGCGTCGCCCAGGGCGGCACGGTCGATGGCGCGGCCGGGGTGGCGATGAAGGGTGCCGAAACCGGCAAAGAATTCATCGAGCAGGGGGATGTTTTCGTCGGCGACAATCTGCATGAGGTGCTCCTGTAGCAAGCGCCCATTCTAGGCGCAGAGCCACCTGCCGGGTAAGCCGAGCTTTTCTGACCAGGCGGACAGGGCTAGACTAACGCGCCTTTCTGCATCTCCCGCCGGATCCACCATGCTCGCCCTCTCCCGCTCGGCCCGTACCCTGGCCGAAATCCGCGCCCTGCTGGCGCTGGCCACGCCGATCATCATCGCGCAGCTCGCCTACACCTCGATGGGCTTCGTCGACACCGTGATGGCCGGCCGCGTGAGCGCCCGCGACCTGGCCGGCGTGGCGCTGGGCAACTCGCTGTGGGTGCCGGTGTTCCTGCTGATGAACGGCACCCTGCTGGCCACCACGGCCAAGGTGGCGCAGCGCTTCGGCGCCGGCAAGGAGGCCGAGAACGGACCGCTGGTGCGCCAGGCCCTGTGGCTGGCGCTGGCCATCGGCATGCTGTGTGCGGTGCTGCTGTGGAACGCCGAACCGGTACTGCGCCTGATGGGCGTGGATGCCGAACTCAGCGCCCTGGCCATGGGCTACCTGCGCGGCGTCGCTTGCGGCTTCCCGGCCACCGTGCTGTACCAGGTGCTGCGCTGCTTCAGCGACGGCCTGGGCCGCACCCGGCCGAGCATGGTGCTGGGCATCTGCGGCCTGCTGCTGAACATCCCGCTCAACTACGTGCTGATCTACGGCAAGCTGGGCCTGCCGGCGCTGGGCGGCGTCGGTTGCGGCTGGGCCACCGGCATCGTCATGTGGTGCAGCCTGCTGGGCATGCTCTGGTGGGTACGCTGGGCCCCGGCCTACCGCGCCAGCGGCCTGTTCCTGCAGTTCGACTGGCCGCAGTGGCCGGTGATCCGCCGCCTGCTCTCCGTCGGCCTGCCGATCGGCGTGTCGATCTTCGCCGAGTCGAGCATTTTCTCGGTGATCGCCCTGCTGATCGGCGGCCTTGGCGCCACCGTGGTGGCCGGGCACCAGATCGCGCTGAACTTCAGCTCGATGATCTTCATGATTCCCTACTCGCTGGCCATGGCCGCTACCGTGCGCGTGGGCCAGTCACTGGGGCGCAGCGCGCCGCGTGACGCGCGCTTCGCCGCGGGCGTGGCGATGGGCACCGCGCTGACCTATGCCTGCCTGTCGGCGAGCCTGGTGATGTTGCTGCGCGAGCCGATTGCGCGCATCTACAGCCCCGATCCGGAAGTGATCGTCATGGCCGCCACTCTGCTGGTGTATTCCGCGCTGTTCCAGTTCTCCGACGCCGTGCAGGTCACCGCCGCCGGCGCTCTGCGCGGCTACCAGGACACCCGCGCGACCATGCTGATCACCCTGCTCGCCTACTGGGGCATCGGCCTGCCGGTGGGTTATACGCTGGGCCTGTCCGACTGGCTGGGCCAGCCCTCCGGGCCGAGCGGCCTGTGGCAGGGCCTGGTGGCGGGCCTGACCTGCGCGGCCGTGCTGCTCGGCATCCGCCTGGCGCGCAGCGCGCGGCGGCATATTCGCGCGTAGGAGCGAGGCTCAGTCGTCGAGCGCGGGGGTGGCGGCCAGCGCCGCCCAGTAGGGCTCGGACAGGTAGGGGCGACCGGCCAGCAGGTGCGCCAGGTAGGTGCGACTTGGGGCCAGGCCCTCGCTGCGCCAGCGCGGATTGGCCACGTACAGCCAGGCCGCGATCTGGCCCTGCTCGGTGTGCAGCGCCATGCGCTCGCGGCTGTAAAAGATCGGCGTGCCTTCGAAGACATCCATCTTGAATATCTCGCGCTCATCCGCCAGGCGGTAGAGCACGCCCTCCACCACGGCGTCGCGCTGATGACGGATATTGGCGTAGGCCCGGCCGGGGTGATCATGAGCGCGCTTGTCGAAACTCAGCGCATAGCCCGGCAGCCGCGCCGCCATGGCGCCCTCGACGCGCAGCCCGCGTGCCTGCATGCGCGCGGGGTTCATGTTGGAGCCGTAAGCGAAGTAGTACGGCACGGTTCAGTCGGCCTTCTTGCGGATCCAGTACAGGTAAGTGCCGCCATCCTCGCCCTGCTCCACCAGCTCATGGCCGAGAAACATGCAGAACTTGGGGATGTCGCGCTTGGTCGAGGGGTCGGTGGCGATCACCTTGAGCAGACCGCCGGCCGGCAGGTCGCGCACCTTGTTGTGCAGCATCATCACCGGCTCGGGGCAGTTGAGCCCGCTGGCGTCGAGAATGGCGTCGGGTTGCAGGGACATGGGGTTACTCCAAAAACGGGCGACGGTTGAAGGCTGTGGGCCTGATGCACGGCCCTAGAGGCGGCGCAGATGGCAGGTCACTTCCTCGCGGTCGTGGTAGAGCTGCTTGCAGGCGATGGCGACCTTGATGCGCCGCTCCGCGAAGGCGTCTTGCAGACGCTGCAGCAGCTTGCACACCTCGGCGTAGCGCTGCTTCATCGGCAGTTTCAGGTTGACCACCGCCTCGCGACAGTGGCCCCCACCGATCCACTCCTCGACCATCGCCGCGGTGCGCGCCGGCTTCTCGACGATGTCGCAGACCATCCAGTCCACCGGCTGCTTGGGCTTCCAGGTGAAGCCGTCGACCATCAGGTGGGTCACCAGGCCGGTGTCCATCAGGCTCTCGGCCATCGGCCCGTTGTCGATGGCGGTGACCAGCATGCCACGGCGAACCAGTTGGTAGGTCCAGCCGCCAGGGGCCGCGCCAAGGTCAACGCCGGTCATCTCGTCGGACAGGCGCGCGTCCCACTGCTCGCGCGGGATGAAGAAGTGCCAGGCCTCCTCCAGCTTGAGGGTGGAGCGGCTCGGCGCCTCGCGCGGGAACTTCAGGCGCGGGATACCCATCGGCCAGGGCGCCTGGTTGTCGGCCTCGGCCATGCCGAGAAACACCTCGCGGCCACTCTTGAAGGTCAGCAGCAGACGCGGCTTGCTCGCGTCCTCCACCAGCCGCCCGGCCTTCTCCAGCGCCTTGCGCAGTGGCCCCTCGAACTTCTTGCAGAAGTTCGACAGCTCCTTACCGTCGTTGGTATCGAAGACCTCCAGCCACAGGCTGCCGCATACCGGGTAGCTGGCCAGGGCCTGCAGCAGCACGCTGATGCGATCGGTTTCCGGCAGCTGCAGGTAATCGCCGCGGGCCCACTGGCGCGGAAAAATCAGCCGGTTGAAACGCTGGCCCTGCATCAGGCGTTCGGCGCCGCCGGGCTCCAGGCAGGTGAATTCGGCATGGGCACTGTTCGGCTTGGCCTTGGCATAGCCGGCCACGCCCAGGCGCGCGGCCTGGTCGCTGATCTCGGCGCAGACCTCGCCCTCGAAACCGGGACGGCAGTGCAACAGTAGGGTATTCATCGGTGCTTCTCCTCAGGCCGCGCATGATAGCGGACTCGGAAAGCCCCGGCGCGCCCCGACGGGCGCAAAACGCAAGGGGCGGCTCAATGGCCGCCCCCCCGTGCTTTCAGTCGACCGATACCGGTTTGCCCGGTGTGCGGCCATAGACATCCTCCAGACGCTCGATGTCGTCCTCGCCCAGGTAGCTGCCGGACTGCACCTCGATGATCTCCAGGGGGATCTTGCCGGGGTTGGCCAGGCGGTGCACCGAGGCGATCGGGATGTAGGTGGACTGGTTCTCGGTGAGCAGGAACACCTTGTCGTCGCAGGTCACCTGGGCCGTGCCGGACACCACGATCCAGTGCTCGGCGCGGTGATGATGCATCTGCAGCGACAGCTGAGCGCCGGGCTTGACGGTGATGTGCTTGACCTGGTGACGCACGCCGTTGTCGACCGAGTCGTAGCTGCCCCAGGGGCGGTACACGGCGCAGTGGCTCTGGGTCTCCTGGCGGCCCTTGGCGTCCAGGCTGTTGACCAGCTTCTTGACGTCCTGCACGGCGTCCTTGCGGGCGATCATCACCGCGTCCTTGGTTTCCACCACCACCACGTCGTCCATGCCGACCAGGGTCACCAGCTTGGACGTGGCATGCACGAAGCTGTTGTGGCTGCCATGGGTGACCACGTCGCCCTTGAGCACGTTGCCATCGCTGTTCTTCTCGTGCACATCCCACAGCGAGGACCAGGAGCCCACGTCGTTCCAGCCAGCGGCCAGCGGTACCACGCAGGCGCGCGAGGTCTTCTCCATCACCGCGTAGTCGATGGAGTTGTCCGGGCAGCACTCGAAGGTGCCGGCGTCGATGGTCAGCGCACCACCGGCCAGTTTGCTGCGCTCCAGGGCCAGCACGCAGGTGTCGTAGATGTCCGGCTCATGGGCGCGCAGCTCGTCCAGGTAGCGGCTGGCGCGGAACAGGAACATGCCGCTGTTCCAGTAATAGCCGCCGCTGCGCACGAACTCGGCGGCGCGCATGGCATCGGGCTTCTCGACGAACTGCATGACGCGGTAGGCGCCGGGCACCAGGTCGTCACCGTCCTCGCCACGCGCCGCCTTGATATAGCCGAAGCCGGTCTCGGGGCTGTTGGCGGGAATGCCGAACAGCACCATCTCGCCCTCCTCGGCCGCCACCCGCGCCAGCTCCAGCGCCTTGCGCAGGGCCAGCTCGTCGTCGATCACGTGGTCGGCCGGGAGGATCAGCATCAGCTCGTCGCGTCCTTCGCCGAGCAGTTGCAGGGCCGCCATGGCCACGGCCGGCGCGGTGTTGCGACCGAAGGGTTCGAGCAGCATGGCCTGGGCGCCCAGGCCGATCTGCGCCAGTTGCTCGTTGACGATGAAGCGGTGCTCCAGGTTGCACACCACCACGGGCTTCTGCATGCCCTCGAAGGCCAGGCGCTGCAGGGTTTGCTGGAACAGCGAGTGTTCGCCGGTAAGGGCGAGGAACTGCTTGGGATACAACTTGCGCGACAAGGGCCAGAGGCGCGAGCCGCTACCGCCAGAAAGAATCACCGGGATCATGTGGTTTGTCTCCATTCAATATCCGTTTAAATCTGTTGCCACGCCCCACGAGGAAGCGCGTACATCAGGACCAACCTCAAGGCAGTTGCCCGGAAAACAGCTGGGTCATGTCACCGCCGAGCCGATAGTTGCTCAGCGGCTCAAGGGAGCGCCGCCACGCGTCCGTGCTCTGCGAGCACGGATACAACACGCAGTAGGGCTCCAGCCAGGCGAACCGGCTGTTCTGCTGCAGGCCTACGGCCTCCTGCGGATAGCCGGTCTTTTCTTGGAATAGCTTCGGGTCGTGCAGGCCCGCCTCCAGGGTGCGGACCAGGCGGCGCATGGCGCCGTCGTTCTCTTCGCGCAGGTCCAGGCCGTTGGCCTGGGCAAACGCGGACACCATCAGCAGCGGGCCGATGCTGTAGTTGTGGTAGGACAGCGCGCGGGTCTCACGCACCAGTTCGCGCGGCAGGTAGCCGTCGGCGGTGACCTGAGCCATGCCGTGGCGGTACTGCCCCACCGCCCAGTCGAACAGGTCGCGGCGGTCGAGAATCACGGCGCTGGCCATCACCGACCAGGCAGCCCAGTAGTTGTGGTTGTTGCTGCGTTCCTTGGGATAGGCGTTCCAGTCCGCCACCACGCGGTCGGCCAGCTGGCCGAGCCAGCGCTCGACCTGCTGCGCCTGCTCGGCATGCGCGGCCAAGGGCTGCGAGGCGGAGAACTTGAGGCGCAGGTAGGCGCCGGCCAGGCTGCCGAGCGTCCATTTGCGCACCGACATGCCGGTATGGTTGTACTCCTCGCTGAGCAGCGCGTCGGTCTCGGCCCAGCTGGCCAGCCAGCTCATGGCACAGGCCACTTCCTGCGGTCGCCCGTACTTGAAGTAGCGGCCGACCATGACGTTGACGCCCTTCTCCATCTCGCGCATGTCACCGGTCAGCTTGAGATAGCGTCGCTCGGCCGCCGGATTGAGCTTGTCGCGCGCCTTGTCCGAACCTTCGTACTTGCTGGGGAAATCCAGCACGCCGGTATAGGCCGGCGGCGGCGCCTCGCACTCGCGCGGTTTGCCCTGGGCGGCCGGGGCCGCGCGGTAGTAGCCGCTCGGCGCCACCAGCGCCGGACCTGCTGCGCTTTCCGGCGCCGGCGAGCAGCCTGCCAGCAGTGCGCTCAGCACCGCGGCAGACAGCGACCGGCAGCCTCGCGGGGCGCGCATCACTCGGCGCCCGCCGGGCGCTGCACCCACACCGGCGTCAGGCTGGCACCACTGCCGGTGACGTACAGCGCCGCCACCTGGCCGCGCTCCAGAACCAGCGGGCTGAGATCGCCCACCTTGCGCTCGCCGGCAAACAGCGCCAGACGCACCTTGACCGGGTTGATCTCGCGCTCGCCGCGCCCTTGGCCGGCCACCGCCTGAATCACTTCGGTCTTGCCGTCGGCGGTCTTCAGGCTGACCGGGGTGTCGGACAGGTTCTGCAGGCGGACCAGGGCCTTCTGGCGGTTCTTGAAGGCCGGGTCCTCGACCAGGCTCAGCTTGCCGCCGGGCAGCTGTACCAGGGTGTAGTACTGATCGGACTTGAGCGTCACCGGCAGGCTCTGTCCGGCGGCACTGGCACTGTAGCTGCCAGCCGGGAGGAACTTGAAGTCGCTGGAGCCCTGCGGCGCGACATCCTTGATGCTGACCGGGCCCAGGCTCAGGTCCAGCTCGCTGGAGCCGGCATTGTAGGTCCGCACGAAGGCCGAGCCGGCGGGCGCGGTGGGCCCGTACAGGCCACCCTCGTTGGCCTGGGAAGCGACAGAGGTAGCCAGCAGGCCCAGGCAGCTCATGGCCAGGGTCAGCGCGCGGATCGGGGAGTTTTTCATGATGGTCGTCCTTAGTGGTTGTGGGCCGCGATGGAATCCGCGGTTCCCTGGATGGCCAGGCGATCGACACCACCCGAACCGGCCCGCAGCTGGGCCAGCCACTGCGGGTCGAACTCCGACAGATCGCTGGGCATCATCAGATAGCGCTCGGGAACCTCCCAGAGCACCAGGCGCAGGCCGGCGGTTTCCGCCTCGCCCTTGGCCAGCAGGCGCAACATCGGCACCAGCGGGCCGTGGCCGTTCTCGGCGTAGTTGTACAGATCGCTACCCAGGCTCTGACGCAGTGCGCCGAGGAAGTTCCACTTGGCGTTGGCGCTGTAGCTGGTACCGACCAGCGCCAGCTGCGGCGTGCTGTCGCCGAACAGATCGTCAGCGGCCTCAGCGGATGGCTCGGTGCTGCGCTGCTCGAGCTCCTCGGCCGGCGGCTGCATCGCGGCGAAATAAGGTTCCAGCGGCAGGTAGCTGAGCAGGTCGCCCTTGTGCGTCTCGCGGCCCTTGACCTGGGTGCTGTAGCTCAGCTCGCCGCCCTGCCATTGGCCACCGCGGCGCAGATGTTCGGCCACGGCCTGGGCCACCACCGCCGCGCCATAGGGCGTCCAGTGGGTATCGGTGCGCAGGAACACCGCCTCGCGGCCCTTGGCGGCCTGCAGCGCAGCCAGCAGGTCCGGCCCCTGCAGCCCGAGCCCCTGCATGCGCTGCCGGGCCTGGGCATAGAGCTCCTGCTGCTGGAGCACGGGCTGCTGCTCGGCCAGGTATTCCGGGTACAGGCGTGCCTTGGCCGGCAGCAGCACCAGCTGCAGGTCGATACCACGGCGCTGCAGTTCCTGCTGCACGCCGGCGATCAGACGCCAGTTGTCGTCCAGTTGGCTGGCACTGACGGCGGGCTTGAACTCCTCATCGGTGAACAGCCAGTCCTGGCGACCGACCACCACACCGGGACGGCCCTCGCCGAACAGGCCGTACTCCAGCGCGGCCCAGGCGTTGGTGCCCAGCTCCTTGAGCGGAAAACCCTTGTCGTAATGCTTCTCGAAGGCCAGGGCCAGCTTGCCGTTGAGCCAGGGCGTCTGCGCTGCCGCCGAGAAGCTCAGTGCGGCCGGTACGGATGCCAGCGCCAATAGCAGCATCAGCAGGATGAAGGCCAGGCTGTAGAACAGATTGAGACTGAGTTTCATGGGTCGGCCTCCTCAGAACTGGAAGTACAGGAAGGGAGAGAAGCTCTGCGCCGACAGCTTCAACACCGACACCAGGAACAGCGCCAGCCAGAAGGCCCGCACCAGCAAGGCCGTGGTACTGAAGGGCACGGCCATGCCCGCGTCGGCAGCGGCGCCGGCAGCTGCCGACGGGGCCTTGGCCGCCAGCGGGTTGCCATAGAACTGGCGCAGGCCGTTGAACAGCACCACGGCATAGGCCAGCAGCAGCGTGGCGACTTGCAGGCTGGTGAGCTGGGCGACGGTCAGCTCGGACAGGCGCCAGTCGGCGAAACTGAACATGGCGGTGTACATGCGCCAGGCCACTTCGACGTTCTCGGCGCGGAAGATCACCCAGCCGAGCATGACCAGCAGGAAGGTGAAGGCCAGGCGCCAGGGCAACAGGCGTCGTGGCGCGGCATCCACGCCGAGGGCACGCTCGATGGCCAGCCAGATGCCGTGCCAGGCGCCCCAGATCACGAAGGTCCAGTTGGCGCCATGCCACAGACCGCCGAGCAGCATGGTGAGGAACAGGTTGCGGTAGGTCTTGAAAGTACTGCCGCGGTTGCCGCCCAGGCTGATGTACAGATAGTCGCGCAACCAGGTGGACAGGCTGATGTGCCAGCGCCGCCAGAACTCGGTGATCGACTGGCTGATGTAGGGCTGGTTGAAGTTCTCCATGAAGCGGAAGCCCATCATCAGCCCGAGGCCGATGGCCATGCTGCTGTAGCCGGCAAAGTCGAAGTACAGCTGCGCCGTGTAGGCCAGCGCACCGAGCCAGGCGTCGGCGGTGCTGGGATTCTCCAGCGCGAAGCAGTGATCGGCGATGGGCGCCACGCTGTCGGCGATGAACACCTTCATGATGAAGCCCTGCATGAAGCGCGTGCAGCCTTCGGCGAACTTGTCGAGGGTGTGGGTACGGTGGTTGAACTGATCCACCAGGTCGCGGAAACGCAGCACCGGCCCGGCAATCAGGTGCGGGAAGATCGCCACGAAGGCGGCGAAATCGATCAGATTGCGGGTGGCCGGAGTGTCGCCACGGTAGACATCGATGATGTAGCTGATCGACTCGAAGATATAGAAGGAGATCCCGATCGGCAGCAGGATGTGGGTGACCACGAAGGGGTCCATGCCAAACGACGCGATGATGGCGTTGAAGCTTTCCACGCCGAAATTGGCGTACTTGAAGTAGCCGAGTACCCCCAGGTCGACCACCACCCCGAGCATCAGCCAGCGCTGCGCAGACCGGGTCCTGATGCCATGGGCACCGATGCGCAGACCGATCCAGTAGTTGAACAGGGTGACCGCGGCGAACAGCAGCAGGAAGTCCACGCGCCACCAGGCATAGAACACGTAGCTGGCAACCAGCAGCAGCAGATTGCGGTAGCGATTGCCACACAGGTAATACAGGCCGAGGAAGATCGGCAGGAACAGGAACAGAAACACGTTCGACGAGAAAACCATCCTAGTTTCTCCAGGTAAGGCGGCACGGCCGCGCCCCGGCCGCAGCCGGAGGGGTCGGGGTGTTCGGGGCGCTCATCGGCCGACCGCCAGTTGGGGTCGGCCAGCGTCGCGGCGCTGGCACACGGTGGCCTCGACGCTGAGACCTGCGGGCATGTTTTCGGGGGCGTCGACTTCCAGGCTCATCAGGGTCAGGTCGGCCCAGTCGCCATCGTCGCGCAGCTCGAACAGGTAGCGGCCGCCGGTATCCACGCGGTCGCTCTGCTCCAGCTTGTAGCCCTCCTTGCGCCCGCTGAAATACCAGAGGGTGCTCTTGGCCTCGCGCACAGTGGGGTCGCTGAACCGCAGGTCGATCATGTGATCGGCGCTGCGCAGCTCCTTCAGGCCGCTAGTGCCGTTGAGCAGGATCTGGTTGGTGCCGGGCTGCAGCTTGACCTTGCCACTGAGCAGCGCGGGCTGGCCGACGCAGCCGTTGTCGACCATCGGCACGGCCTGGCGGTAGAAGTCGCGCAGCGACATGTCGTAATGCGGAGCGAACTCCCAGATGAGCACCTTCGGCGGCTTGGCCTGAAACTCCTCGCTGGCCAGCAGTTGCAGCATGGCGCTGTCATAGCCGCCACCCGTCACGGCCATGTTCATCACCTGAACGCCGCTGTATTGCTCCAGATAGCCCACGAAGTTGTACTTCTCGCCGCTGTTGCTGGTGCCTACGAGCACAACCTCCGGAGTCGACTCCTCTCCAAACAGACTGTCGCCGGAACTTTCCTCTGCGGGCTCGGTGGCGAAACGATCTACGTACTCGAAGCCATAGTCATTGCCACAGATCTTGCCCGCCGCCGTGCTTGAACCACCCATGCTGCGCAGCATGCCGACGCGCTTGGTGACAAACTCCTTCTTCTGCAGGCTGGCGTAGGCCGGAATCTGCTTCAGCACCTCGGCGGTCAGCTTGGCGGTCTTCTCGGCGCCACTGGGTGTCCAGTGGTTATCGTCCCTGAAGAAGAACGCCTGCTGCTCATCCTTCTCATCGAACAGGGGCGAATAGTCTGCGGCCCAAATTCCAAGCTTGCGGAGCTCGCCAATGGTCTTGATGTAATTGGCACGAGCAGCTTCCCAGTCGTATTGGGCCTGCCACTGCGGCGTAAGCTTGCTCCGGTTGACCAGGCCCTTGGTGGGCTGGAACACCACCAGCAGCTCCACCCCTCGTGCGTTGAGCTCGTCACGCAGGCGTTTCAGCTGGGCGTAGCCATAAGGACTCGTGCCGATATCGGTGCGCAGATCGTTCTTGGTACGGAACAGCCACCCATCCTGGCCATCGATGAGCAAGCTGTGGAAATCAAGCTCCTTGGTGGTGTAGCTGGCCGGGTTGGCCGCCGCCGGGCAGAGCTTATCTACTGGTTCAATGTCGTATCGCGGGAAGTCCGCCGCCACGACAGTCGATGCGGTCAGCAGCAGGCCCAGTGCCATGCTGCCGCGAGCGCGAGGAAACAGGTTCATCGTACGGCCTCCTCCTTGCCGAGGTAATCGATCAGTACCGGTTTGTTCTGGCGTACCAGCAGGTCGAGGATCTTGTCCTGATGCGGGCCGAGAATGCCGGGCAGGACGATGCCGGAGCTCTTGGTCGGCGACAGCATCTCCACCCGGTACAGCTCCAGGCTCAGCGGCGAATCCACGCCCAGCGGGCCGGAGGCATTGGCCACCAGCTTGCCGCCGACGATGAGCATGGAGATGTTGGTTTCGAAGGGGTCGAGCAGGATGTCGCGGTCGGTGTTGCTGAGGTCCTTGACGTGGCCGTAGACCCCCAGCTTGCCGTTGCCGACCAGCAGGTTTTCGTACAGGCGCACGTTCATGCTGTTGCGCACACGGATGCCGTGGCGCTCATTGTTGAAGGCCTTGTTGCCCCACAGCAGGTTGTTGCTGCTCTCGTAGATGGTCACGCCGTCGGACTTGTTGCGATACGTCTCGTTGTAGGCGATGACGTTGTTCACGCTGCTGCGGTCAATGACGATGCCGGAGAGGTTGTTCTCGTAGGAGCGGTTGTTGAAGATCCAGCTGTCGTTGACCTCGCGCGAGACGATGATGCCGTGCTTCTGCACCGTGCCGTAGGCAGTGTTCTCGGCGATGATCAGGCGCCGCGAGCGGTCGTGCGGGTCGATGCCGTAGACCAGGTTGTTGCGGTAGGTATTGCCGCGGATCACCACGTCGTCGGCCTCGTAGCAGTAGAAGCCGTACCACATGTCGTCCCACAGCGAGTTGAGCAGCCAGCCGGTAGGGTGGCCACGCTGCATCTTCGGGTGCATCGACGGGCTGTACTGGGATATCGAGAAGCCGTAGGACTTGCTCTCGGTGTAGCCGAGGCTGGAGATGGTCGAGCCGACCACGTAGGTCTCGGTACCGCCCCAGGCGTTGATGAAAGGACGGAAGCGCCCCTTCTTCTCGAACCAGTCCTGGCGGTCTTCCTTCTCGCGCCAGGCGGTAACCCGGCTATCGGTGATGAACAGCTTGCCGTCGTTGATGATGAAGGCGCCGCGATCACTGGAGAGGCGGAAATCCTTGGTCGCCTGATCGATATGCAGGGTCGCGCCCGGCATCACCACCAGCGGCCGGCGCAACAGGTAGACCCCCGGCGCCGTTTCGCGCAGCTGCTCGGCACCGAGCGCCTTGGCCAGGCCGGCCGGCGTGATGTAGCCGTCCTCCACCAGGATCGCCTCGGGCATGCCGCCCTGGCGCACCACCCACTCACGCAGGCGTTCGTCGCCGCCGGTGAACTCGCTGAGCTGGTCGAGACCGATCATGCGTCGGACGCTGACACGGGCTGCCGGCTTGCGCTCGATCCTCGCCTCTACCGCCGCCGGGGTGAACGGCGTCAGGTCGGGGAGCTTCGGCGCATCCAGTTGCAGCGGCTCGACCGGCGCGCTGCTGACCCGGTAGGACTTGGGCGTTACATCGGTATTCACCGCCAGGGCCTGGCCAGCCAACAGGCTGGCGCAGAGACCGAGGGTGATCATGCGTTTGCTGTGCATCATGCCGCCCTCCTCAGTAGCGCCAGATCAGGTCGAGCATGACCCGGTGCATGGTCGAGTCGGTGCCGCTGGGGAACGCATCGCCGGGCAGGAACAGGCCGCCACGCAGGCGTACCAGCGCCGAGTCGGCCTCCACCACGCCCAGTTCGGCGCGGTCGAAGTAGCGGGTCAGCACCAGGTCGACTTCCTGGCCCAGGTCCTTGTCGCCCGGCTCCAGTCCGACGCTCAGACCACTGGCACTGTCGAGGTCCTCGTCCACCCGCCAGAAGCGGTGATAGACGATGCTGGCGTCGTACTTCTTGTCGAGAATCCAGCTGCCGAACAGCGAGGCCGCCTGCAGGTTGTTTAGCTCACCGCGGTAGGCCTCGCCGAAACGGTGCACGCTGGAGCGGGTGCCGGTGAAGCGCGCGCGGTTGCTCTGCAGATCGGTCTGCAGAAACTGTTCGGAGTCGTCGGCATCGCCGCCGCCACTGGCGCGCGCCAGGGTGCCACCGAGGCGCCAGTGCTCATCGATGTTCCAGCGCAGGCCGAGGTCGATGGCCCAGCCATCCAGGTCCTGATCGCGGCTGCCGAGGGCGCGCCGCTCACCGCTGGCGCTGCTGGTCTGCAGCATTTCGGCGTCGCCCTGCATGCCGGTGAGCGCCACCCAGTAGTTGAGCGGCGCGCTGCTGCGCGGATTGAAGAAGTCGCCATTGAGCTCGGCGCCGAGCCAGGTGATGTCACCCTTGTAGGTTTTGCTCAGCTCATCGACCCGCTCGCCCACCCCGGCCAGGCTGCCGTCATCGCGGCTGTGATGCAGCTTGAGCCCAGCCCAATGCTCGGGACGCCACTGCGTGGAGATGTCGCCCATGAAGTGCTGACGATCCTCGTCCTGCGGCGCCAGGTCGTCGAGGTCGGTGCGGTAGTCGCTGAAGCGCTCGGCCACGCCGATATGGGCGTCGAGCAAGGTGGTCTCGAAGTTCCAGCGCAGCGCCTCGATATTGGTGTCCCACCACAGACCGTCATCGGCACGGATGCGTTGACGACCGAAACGCAACGACTCCTGCGGATAGGCGGTGAGGCCGCCGTAGTCGACCCAGAACTCGTGCAGGGCGAGGAAACTGTCATCGCGCTCGCGGGTATCGCCGGCATCGATGTCGTCGCCGGCGACCTGCGAGGACTCCAGCACATCGGTGGCGGCGAATGCCTCGCCGAGCACATAGCCCGACCAGTCACCACGCTGCGCCAGCAGCCAGGGCCGCACGCCGAAGCCGAGGCCGTTGAAGTCGCCTTCATCGCGGGTGCCCAGGTCGAGATCCTCGGTGGACTGGGCGGTGAGCTTGAAGTTGACGCCGTAGTCGAAACGCGCGCCCTCCTCCGCGCGCAGGCCGGGCGCACTCAGCGCACCGGTGGCGATCAGGAAGGTGGTAACAGCTTTATTGAGGGTCATAGTACTTCCTGTGCCTTGTCCTTGTGGTTGCCCTGGCTGATGCGCTCACCCGCCCTGGCCGCCCGCTCCTGCGCCGCCATCTCGCGGGCCCGCTGCAGATCGGCGGGCTGTAGGCGCGGTGCCATGCGCTCGAGCCAGACGTCGCCCTGGGCCGAACCCTGCTCCTTGGCCAGCAGGGCGAAGCCATAGGCGTAAACCGGATTGATCCGAATGCCGCGACCTTCGCCGAACAGCTGGGCCAGCGCCGCATCGGCACCGGGTTCGCCGGCGCGGGCGGCGAGCAGCAGATGGTCCAGCGCCTTCTGCGGGTCGATGCGCCCCAGCTGACCACCGCGATACAGCTTGCCCAGCAGCATGTGCGCCTTGTTCTGCTCGGCCGCGGCCTGCAACAGATACTGTTCGGCCTTGCGCGGCTCGGCAGGCACCAGCTGGCCGTTCAGGTAAAGGTGACCAAGGCTCAGCGCCGCCTTGGAGGAGCCGGCCGCCAGGCCCTGCTCCAGGTAGGCCACGGCCTGCTGGCCATCGCCCAGTTGCGGGAAGCGCCTGAGCAGATCCGCCAGGCTGACCCAGGCATCCGGCCACTGCGGGGCGATTTCTTCATAAAGCTCGCGCGCCAGCTCCGGCTGCGGCTCGCCCTGCCCCTCGGCCACCAGCGCTGCGGCGACGGTTTTCACCCGTATCGGTGTCACCAGGCCGGCGGCATAGTCCGCGCGCAGCCGTCCCAGCAGCGCCTGCAGCGGCTCTTGCGCGCCCTCCAGGCGGTACACGCTGACCAGCTCGACGTAGCACTCGCTGACTTCGCTCAGCCAGGCCTCGCAATCCCGGCGGATCTCCGCCAGGTGCGCGGCATAGTCGCCGCGCGCGCGGTACAGCAGGATCCAGCCGAGCCGCGCCTGCGGCATGCCGCGTGCCTGCCAGCCGCGCAGTTGCGCTTCGAGCTCGCCGCTGGCCAGGCGCTGCGGGTCCTGCAGCTGCAGACGCAGCAGCGCCAGCAGCGCACTCTGATCGCCGTCCTCGATGGCCTGCAACAGCAGGCGCTCGGCTTCCTGCTGCTCGGCCACGCTGGCCTGCTCCTTGGCCGCCAGCCACTTGCCGAGCTTGCTGCGCGCCAGCGGCGAGACATCGGCCGCCTGGCGATAGAGCGCCTCGCCCTGGGCCTGGCGTTGCGCCTCGGGGCTCTGCACCAGGACATCGGCCAGGCCGATCTGCGCCTCGACAAAGCCCTGCTCGGCCAGGGGGCGGAAGTTGGCCTCGGCGGTGGCCAGGTCGCCACCCGTCTGCGCATGCTTGGCCAGCTGCAGGTCCGGCAGCTGGGTGCAGCCGCCCAGTGCAGCCGCCAGCGCTAGGGCCAGGCCGCTGCGCTTCATTTGCCGGCCGCCACGCTGTCGAACAGCCCGCCCAGCGGCTGGATGCGCACGTCCACCGGACGCTTGGCCAGCTCGGTGGCCAGCGGCTGGTCAGGCTGAATGGCGACGCGGATATCCGAGGCCAGGCCGCCATCCTGCAGCGCCAGGGTGCTGATGCGCCCGCTGCGCGGCTCGCTCTCGCCGGCCACAAGGAAGTTCACCGGGCTGCCCGGCTGCAGCTCGTCGAAGGCGCGATAGGGGAAGCGCGCCTCGACTGTGGCCACGGCATCGACCGGCGCCATCATGAACACCGCAGCGCCCTTGGCCGCTACCTGACCGTCGCCGACCAACTGCGCCACCACCCGGCAGTCGCAGGGGCTGGTCAGGGTGCCCTGGAAGCTCTTGTCGAACAGCCGCTGCAGATTGTCAGGAGCCATCTCTTCCGGTTTCAGCACATTCTTCAGCACGTCCAGCGCGCTGGACGAGAACGTGCCCACCGGGGCGCCCTTGGCGACCGTGTCACCGACCTTCACCAGGCTCTGTACCGTGCCCTCGCGCGGCATGGACACCTGCTGCCCCGGGACCGAGACCTGGGCGGAATCGGCATGGGTGATGAAGTACACGTCGTACAGCTGGTACAGCACATAGCTGCTGGCGGCCACACCGACCAGGAAGATGCTCAAGCTCAGGCCAAGCGCCTTGATCCTGGCGGCCAGGCTCATCTTGTCGTCACCCTTGCCCTTGCGCGGCTTGGTGAAATTTTCGCGCTGCAGGGTGCTGATCAGGTCGCCGACATTGACCAGCTCGCCACTGAGGAAAGAGCTGATCAGGTAGCGCAGCGCCGCGATCTCGCGCGGGCGCAGTTCGTGGAACTCGCAGCCGGCGCGCTTGCCGTCGACCAGCGAGCGGACCTGGAACTGCACGTCCATGGCGAAGCCGATGCCTTCGACTTCGAACATCAGCTTGCCGTGAAAACGCTGGCCCTCGCTGAGCAGCGTATTGCCTGGCTGGAAGCCGAAACCGCCCACCGACAGGTCGAGCAGCTGCGCCTCCAGTTCCTGGCCCTGCGGGGTGCGATAGCGAATCTTCGCCGGCAGCTTGAGGCGCGCGTACTGGCGCTGGGCTTCGGCTTCGTGAACCACGTTACTGTTCGGGCTGATCACTGCGTTCATCTTCGTTCCTTGTGCAAACTGCAAATTGAATGGGGCCGGGTCAGACCACCCACATCAGGGTGGCGGCGAAAACGCTGGCAGCCGAAAAGGTCATGGCGCGCGACGACCAGGTGTTGAACCACGTCTGGAAGCCGCCCAGGCCGCGATCGAGCTTGGTCTTCTGGCGGGTCCAGGACTGCTGGTCGAGGCGGAAGAACACGTAGACCTTCACCAGTGCGCCGACGATCTGGTTGTAATAAAGGATCAGTGGGTAAGCCGGCCCGATGCGGTGCCCGGAGGCCAGCAGCAGCAGGGTCAGCACCAGGCGGGTGAGACCGATCCACAGCATGTAGATGAGCAGGTAGGCGAAGCCGTACTTGATGCTCGCCACGATGGCCACGGCCGGGCCGAGCAGACTGGTCCACATGGACACCCGCTGATCGAGCAGCACCACGCTAGTGAACAGACCCAGATGGCCGGGGCCGAGCCCCAACGCCCGCGAGTTCTGCCGCAGGTTGTTGCCGTACCAGCGGAACATCAGCTTGCGACTGGCCTTGATGAAGCTCTTCTCCGGCGGGTGCTCGACCGTGTTGATCGCCGCATCCGGCACGTAGAAGGTGTCGTAGCCCAGGCGCATCAGGCTGTACCAGCTGGACTTGTCGTCGCCGGTGAGGAACTTGAAGCGCCCCAGGCGCCAGTGTTCGAGGTGATCGCTCTCCACATCGGCGATGAAGCCGGCATCGGTGACCACCTGGGCGCGGAATACCGACATGCGCCCGGTCAGCGTCAGCACCCGCTTGGACAGGGCCATGGAACACATGTTGATGTGGCGCTGGGCGAAACGCAGCTTGTGCCACTCCTCCATGATGTAGCCGCCGCGTACCTCGCAGAACTCGTTGGTGGTGAGCCCACCCAGGTTGTCGAACAGCTTGAAGTAGGGAACCGTCTTGCGCACCACGCCGGCGCTCAGCACCGTGTCGCCGTCAATCACCGCGACCACCGCACTCTCGTCCGGATGCGCCCGCGAGATGGCGCGGAAGCCCTGCGCCAGACCGTCGCGCTTACCGGTACCGGGAATCCGCACGAAGTTCAGCTTGACCCGCTCCGGCGGCGCCAGCGCAGCCCACAGGTTCTTCACCAGCAGCTCGTCGGAGAGTTCGACGATGGAGCAGACCACGGTGCTCGGGTAGCCGCAGTCGATGGCTTCCTGAATCACCGAGCGATACACCGCGGCTGTGGTCAGCGCATCGATGCGGAAGCTGGTGACCATCAGAAACACATGCGAAGGATCGGCCGAGGCCCCGAGCTTGCGGGCCTTGCGCCGGTAATAGGGGTACACCAGATAGAGGAAGATCACCCCACGCACATAGTGGATGGCCCCCATCGAATAGCGCCAGATCCCCACGACCCCGAGCAGCAGGAGGAAGTCCGTGGATTGCGGATCGAACACGCTATGCGGCAGCAGCAAGGCCATGCCGCCCAATATCGCAAGGTAAAAAAGCCACCCGGCGCTCTGCAACAGGCGCCCTTTGAGATCATCCATTTTTCGCCAACCCCGTTAGGTTACAGCTCTGCAACGGGGGCGCTGTTGTTGTTGTTCTACGCCCTGTGCACAGTTCCAGCGGTAGCCTGGGCTACCAGCAGAGGCCTTCCTTGACCTCGTCGCTGCACTGGCGCATGAAGCCCACCAGATCGATCAGCTTCTTGCCCGGAGGGAGCTGCTGCACCACGGTTTCGAACAGCTCGTCACCGTTGCCGAGCACGATCACGTCGGCGTCGGCCACCACCTGGTTGAGGTCGGCGCGCAGCAGCGAGGAAACGTGCGGGATCTTCGACTCGATGTAGTCGCGGTTGGCACCGTGGACGCGGGCGTACTCGACGTTGCGGTCGAAGATCTTCAGGTCAAAGCCCTTGCCGATCAGCATCTCGGCGAGCTCGACCAGCGGGCTTTCGCGCAGATCATCGGTACCTGCCTTGAAGCTCAGGCCGAGCAGCGCGATCTTGCGCTTGTCCTGGCTGGCGATCAGGTTGTAGGCGTTGCGCACCTGCGCCTCGTTGCTGGGCATCAGCGAGCTGATCAGCGGCGAGTCGACGTCCAGCTGGGTGGCGCGGTAGTTCAGGGCGCGCACGTCCTTGGGCAGGCAGGAGCCGCCGAAGGCGAAACCCGGGCGCATGTAGTACTTGGACAGGTTGAGCTTGTGATCCTGGCAGATCACTTCCATCACCTCGCGACCATCGACGCCCACCGCCTTGGCGATGTTGCCGATCTCGTTGGCGAAGGTGATCTTGGTGGCATGCCAGACGTTGCAGGTGTACTTGATCATCTCGGCGACCTCGACGGTCTTGCGGATGATCGGTGCGTCCAGCTCGCTGTAGATGGCCTCCAGCAGGTCGCCGGAAGTCTGGTCCAGCTCGCCGATCACGGTCATGGCCGGGAAGTCGTAGTCCTTGATCGCGGTGCTCTCGCGCAGGAACTCGGGGTTCACTGCCACGCCGAAATCCTTGCCCGCGACCAGCCCGGAGTATTTTTCCAGGGTCGGGATCACCACGTTGCGCAAGGTGCCCGGCAGCACGGTGCTGCGCACCACCACGGTGTGGCGGGTGCTCTTCTCGGGCAGGACCCGACCGATCTGCTGGCACACTTCTTCGATGTAGGACACATCGAGATCACCGTTGCGCTTGCTCGGCGTCGGCGGCGCGAGGAAGGAGATGTCAGTCTCCAGCACGGCCTCGCGCACATCCAGCGTGCCGCGCAGGTTGCCGCTGCTGACACCCTTGCGCAGCAAATCCTCCAGCCCCGGTTCGACAATCGGCGACTTGCCGCTGTTGATCAGTTCGATCTTCAGTGGCTGCACGTCCACGCCGATGATCTGATGGCCCCTGGCCGACAGGCATCCTGCACAGACGGCCCCTACATAACCCAATCCAAAAATGCTGATGCGCATCGAGCGATCTCCTCCTTGCGTTGATCGAGACGGCCGCCACACGGCTGACCGGCACACTTCGCGAGACCGACTACTGGGACTACGAACTCCACGGTTCTCTACTACCGCTGCAAAACAACTTCCGCTTCGGCACAAGCCATGGCCGAAAGTTCAACTTGGCAGGGAGCAAAACAGATGCCATGTGAGGTAAATAAGTTCCTCGCACGACAATTAGAAAGTTATTCTTTTTAAAACAGTAACCTAGTTACCGAGAGTAACGCGTGACCGTGATCACAAATGCCATTTTTTTGGCACCACGATGGAGCAGATGCTCTGGAATGCAGCATACAGGCGAAAAAATAGAAAGTAACACCTAATTTTTTCTGGACAAAACACGGAATAAGAAGACCACAAAGGTAACAAAAAACACCATAACGCCATTTTTATGACGTCAAAATAACCAAACAATACAGATATCCTTAATAGACCTGACCCATCATTCAAGATGAATAAAAAGTGACATCCGACCTAACTCGATAATATTGGTTTCATTATTCCTTATAACTTCCGACAAAATGCCGAAAGTTGCGCGCTGATATTTTCCTATCCAGGCGGACAACTTCTTCTCCCCGCAAGCGCGTGACTCCGGCTAAACTTTCCCCTGCTCCGGCCGATCTGCCGGGGACTAGCCACAGGATCAAGAAGCGACACGCATGCGAAACAACCAGCCCGTTACCCAGCGCGAACGCACCTTTCCTGCGCAGCAGCGCCTGATTTCCACCACTGATGTGAAAGGCCAGATCACCTACTGCAATCAGGCCTTCATCGAGATCAGCGGTTTCGAGCGCGAAGAGCTGATACGAGCGCCGCACAACATCGTGCGCCACCCCGACGTGCCGCCTGCCGTCTTCGATCACATGTGGCAGACCCTCAAGAAAGGTCGCCCCTGGATGGGCGTGGTGAAGAACCGCAGCAAGAACGGTGACCACTACTGGGTCAATGCCTACGTCACGCCCATTCTGGACAAGGGCCAGGTAGTCGGTTACGAGTCGGTGCGGGTCAAACCGAGCGCCGAACAGGTGCGCCGCGCCGAAGCGCTGTACGCGCGGATCAACGCCGGCAAACCGGCTATCCCCAGCACCGACCGCTGGCTGCCGCTACTGCAGGCCTGGCTGCCGTTCATCCTGATCAGCCAGATCGGCTTCCTCATCGGCCACTGGATCGGCTCGACCTGGGGCTTCCTGCTCGCCGCCCTGCTCTCGGTGCCGCTGGGCCTGGCCGGCCTGGGCTGGCAGAACCGCGGAGTCAAGCGCCTGCTGCGCCTGGCCGAGCAGACCACCTCGGACCCGCTGATCGCCCAGATGTATACCGACAGCCGCGGCGCCGAGGCGCGCCTGGAGATGGCCATGCTCAGCCAGGAGGCGCGCCTGAAAACCTGCCTGACGCGCCTGCAGGACACCGCCGAACGCCTGACCAGCCAGGCCCGCCAGGCCGACAACCTGGCCCACAGCAGCTCGGCAGGCCTGGAGCGCCAGCGCGTGGAAACCGAGCAGGTGGCCACCGCGATCAACGAGATGGCGGCCACCACCCTGGAGGTGGCGAGCAATGTGGCGCGCACCGCCATCGCCACCCAGGAAGCCAACCGCCTGACCGGCGAAGGGCGCAACGTCGCCGCCGAGACCCGGGAGGCCATCCAGCGCCTGTCGCTGTCGGTCAGCGAGACCGGCGAGACCGTGTCGCGCCTGGCGCAGGACAGCAACGAGATCGGCGGCGTGGTGGATGTGATCAAGGGCATCGCCGACCAGACCAACCTGCTCGCCCTCAATGCCGCCATCGAAGCCGCGCGCGCAGGTGAAATGGGCCGTGGCTTCGCCGTGGTCGCCGACGAGGTGCGCTCGCTGGCGCAACGTACGGCCGAATCCACCGGCCAGATCCACGCGCTGATCGCCAAGCTGCAGCGCACCGCCGAGGAAGCGGTGCTGACCATGGAGATCGGCCGCAAGCAGGCTGACCAGGGCGTGGAACGCGTACTGCAGGCCGACCAGGCCCTGGCCGGCATCAGCGATGCGGTAGCCAATATCAGCGACATGGCCAACCAGATCGCCGCAGCGGCGGAGGAACAGAGCGCGGTAGCCGACGAGATCAACCAGAACATCAGCACCATCGCCCAGCTCGCCGACCAGACGGCGGGCGAAGCGCAGAGCACCGCCCAGCTCAGCGAGGCGCTGACCACCACCGCCCAGGATCAGTATTCCCTGGTGGAACGCTTCAATCGCTAAGCGGGTGACTCACTAAAAAGGCCGGCCATCGCCGGCCTTTTTAGTGCCCGCCGCAACCTCAGTTGCGTAGGAAGGCAGCCACCCGCTCCGCAGCCTGCTGCAGGTGCTGCGCGTGAGTCAGGCCTGACGCCTTGAGCGGCTTGAGATCGTGGTCGGCTGCCGCCAGCCACTCAAGCGTGATGCCGGGCGCCAGGCTGTAGCCGCTGACCGTCTCGCGATTGCCCAGCGCATCGCGCTCGCCCTGAACGATCAGGCTACGCGCTTGCAATCCGGCCAAGTGCGCCACCCTCGGCTTCTCCGGCTTGCCGGCGGCGTAGAAGGGGTAACCCAGGCAAACCAGCGCATCGGCGCCCAGCTCATCGACCAGCAGGCTGGCCATGCGCCCGCCCATGGACTTGCCACCGATCGCCAGCGGCCCCTCGACCATCCCCCGCACCTGCCGGTAGACATCCCGCCAGCAATCCAGCAGCTGTGCCTGCGGATTGGGCGGGCGCTTGCCGCCTCCCGCACGCCTCGCCGCCATGTAGGGAAACTCGAAGCGCAACACGCTCACCCCGCGCGCCGCCAGCCGCTCGGCCATGCCCTGCATGAACTCGCTGTCCATCGGCGCCCCGGCCCCGTGAGCGAGGATCAGGGTGGCCTGCGACATTCCGTCCGCCCCATTCCACAGCCATCCCCGCGCGCGACATTGATCCTCGTCAATAACCATCATCGTGCCATTACCCATGCTTGCCCTGCTTTTCATAACCGTGGATGGAAGCCCAACACATGAACACAACCAGCACTGCGGCCTACAACTATAAGGTTGTCCGCCAGTTCGCCATTATGACGGTGGTTTGGGGCATAGTCGGGATGGGGCTCGGCGTGTTCATCGCCGCCCAGCTGGCCTGGCCCGAACTGAACTTCAACCTGCCGTGGACCAGCTTCGGCCGGCTCCGCCCGCTGCACACCAATGCGGTGATCTTCGCCTTTGGCGGTTGCGCACTGTTCGCCACCAGCTACTACTCGCTGCAGCGTACCTGCCAGACCCGCCTGATCTCCGACAAGCTCGCCGCCTTCACCTTCTGGGGCTGGCAGCTGGTGATCGTCCTCGCCGCCATCAGCCTGCCGCTGGGCTGGACCAGCTCCAAGGAATACGCCGAGCTGGAATGGCCGATCGACATCCTGATCACCATCGTCTGGGTAGCCTACGCACTGGTGTTCTTCGGCACCCTGATGAAGCGCAAGACCAAGCACATCTACGTGGGCAACTGGTTCTTCGGCGGCTTCATCCTGACCGTGGCCATGCTGCACATCGTCAACAACCTGGAACTGCCGGTCAGCCTGACCAAGTCCTACTCGCTGTACGCCGGTGCCACCGACGCCATGGTGCAGTGGTGGTACGGCCACAACGCCGTGGGCTTCTTCCTGACTGCCGGCTTCCTGGGGATGATGTACTACTTCGTGCCCAAGCAGGCCGGACGCCCGGTGTATTCCTATCGTCTGTCCATCGTGCACTTCTGGGCGCTGATAACACTGTACATCTGGGCCGGTCCGCACCACCTGCACTACACCGCCCTGCCGGACTGGGCTCAGTCCCTCGGCATGGTGATGTCCCTGGTACTGCTGGCTCCCTCCTGGGGCGGCATGATCAACGGCATGATGACCCTGTCCGGCGCCTGGCATAAGCTGCGCTCCGACCCCATCCTGCGCTTCCTGGTGGTATCCCTGGCCTTCTACGGCATGTCCACCTTCGAAGGCCCGATGATGGCCATCAAGACCGTCAACGCCCTGTCCCACTACACCGACTGGACCATCGGCCACGTACATGCCGGCGCCCTCGGCTGGGTTGCGATGATCTCCATCGGTTCGCTGTACCACCTGATCCCGAAGGTCTTCGGTCGCGAGCAGATGCACAGCATCGGCCTGATCAACTCGCACTTCTGGCTGGCCACCATCGGCACTGTGCTGTACATCGCCTCCATGTGGGTCAACGGCATCACCCAGGGCCTGATGTGGCGCGCCGTGAACGACGACGGCACCCTCACCTACTCCTTCGTCGAAGCCCTGGAAGCCAGCCATATCGGCTTCGTGGTACGGGTACTGGGCGGGGCCATCTTCCTGTTCGGCATGTTCCTGATGGCCTGGAACACCTGGCTGACCGTACGCGCCGCCAAACCGGCCGAATATGACCGCGAAGCCCTGATCCCAGCAGAGGTCGCCCACTGATGAGCAGCAAACACGAAATACTCGAGAAGAACGTCGGCCTGCTGGCCATCGCCATGGTCCTGGCTGTGAGTATCGGCGGCCTGACCCAGATCGTTCCGCTGTTCTTCCAGGACGTGGTCAACGAGCCGGTCAAAGGCATGAAGCCCTACACCGCCCTGCAACTGGAAGGCCGTGACATCTACATCCGTGAAGGCTGCGTCGGCTGCCACTCGCAGATGATCCGCCCGTTCCGTGCCGAAACCGAGCGCTATGGCCACTACTCCGTCGCCGGCGAAAGCGTCTGGGATCACCCCTTCCTGTGGGGCTCCAAGCGTACCGGCCCGGACCTGGCTCGCGTTGGCGGCCGCTACTCGGACGACTGGCACCGCGCCCACCTGTACAACCCGCGCAACGTGGTACCGGAATCGAAGATGCCGGCCTACCCGTGGCTGGTCGAGCACAGCCTCGACGGCAAGGATACTGCGGCCAAGATGACGGCTCTGCGCACCCTCGGCGTGCCCTACTCCGACGAGGACATCACTGGCGCCCAGGCCGCCGTGAAGGGCAAGACCGAGATGGAAGCACTGGTGGCTTACCTGCAGGTGCTCGGCACCAGCGTCAAGAACAAGAGGTAATTAGGACATGACCACTTTCTGGAGCTGGTACATCACCCTGCTCACCCTGGGCAGCCTGCTCGCCCTGCTGTGGCTGATTTTCGCCACCCGCAGCGGCGAACAGCCGGGCCCGACCGACCAGACCCTGGGGCATGCCTTCGATGGCATCGAGGAATACGACAACCCCCTGCCGCGCTGGTGGTTCATGCTGTTCCTCGGCACCCTGATCTTCGCCGGCGCCTATCTGCTGCTGTACCCGGGCCTGGGCAACTTCGCCGGCAAACTGCCGGGCTACGAAGGCGGTTGGACCCAGGTCAAGCAATGGCAGCGCGAAATGGACAAGGCCGACGCCGAATACGGCCCGATCTATGCCAGCTACGCCAAGATGCCGGTGGAAGACGTCGCCAAGGATGAGCGCGCACTGAAGATGGGCGGTCGCCTGTTCGCCTCCAACTGCTCGGTCTGCCACGGCTCCGACGCCAAGGGCGCCTACGGCTTCCCCAACCTGACCGACAAGGAATGGCGCTGGGGTGGCGATGCCGCCTCGATCAAGCAGACCATCGCAGGCGGCCGCACCGGCATGATGCCGCCACAAGCCGCGATGATCGGCGAGGAAGGCGTCCGCAATGCCGCTGCGTATGTGCTGACCGAACTGGCCGGGCGCAAGCTGCCGGAAGGCGAGACCGCCGACATCGGCGCCGGCCAGAAGATCTTCGCCAGCACCTGCTTCGCCTGCCATGGCGCCGACGGCAAGGGCACCCCGAGCATGGGCGCGCCGAACCTGACCAACCCGAGCGCCTTCATCTACGGCAGCAGCTTCGCTCAGCTGCAGCAGACCATCCGCTACGGCCGCAACGGCCACATGCCGGCGCAGCTGCAGTATGTCGGCAGCGAAGACAAGGTCCACCTGCTGGCAGCCTACGTCTACAGCCTGTCGCAGAAGCAGCCGGCCAACGAGGAGACCCTGGCTAGCGAATGAGCCTCACGGCGGGCGCCTCCCCGGCACCCGCCGCCCCTGACCAATGCGACCCGATGTCGCACCCATTCTGACCGCTTGCATACCACCTTGCGGGAGTTGGTCTAAGCTGCCCAAAAGTCGTACCCGGTAACAATCTCTAGGCAATCCCCTCTTTCGAGCAGGGTTACCACGGGTACAGGAGAGCCAATCGACCGGTTCAAAAATGCCTTCCGAGGCCGCTAGAACCTTGATTGCGCAGGCATCCCGGCGTTGCAATGGATACCTCGTTTCTCCATACTTGCCGCCGCTTTTTCGGCCTATAAAACTCCCTTAACCGTGGTACCCCTAGCATGAGCACAGCAATCAGTCAGACTGCTTATAACTATAAGGTGGTCCGCCAGTTCGCCGTTATGACGGTAATCTGGGGGGTCATCGGGATGGGTCTCGGAGTGTTCATCGCCGCACAGCTTGTGTGGCCAGAACTCAATCTGAACCTGCCGTGGACCAGCTTCGGCCGTCTGCGCCCGCTGCACACCAACGCGGTGATCTTCGCCTTTGGCGGTTGCGCCCTGTTCGCCACGTCCTACTACGTGGTTCAGCGCACCTGTCAGACTCGCCTGATCTCCGACAGTCTGGCCGCCTTCACCTTCTGGGGTTGGCAAGCCGTCATCGTGCTGGCAGTGATCACCCTGCCGCTGGGCTACACCTCCTCCAAGGAGTACGCTGAGCTGGAGTGGCCGATCGACATCCTGCTGGCAGTTGTCTGGATCAGCTACCTGCTGGTGTTCTTCGGCACCATCGTCAAGCGCAAGACCAAGCACATCTATGTCGGCAACTGGTTCTTCGGTGCCTTCATCCTGGTCACCGCCATGCTGCACATCGTCAACAGCATGGAAATGCCGGTCACCCTGTTCAAGTCCTACTCCATGTATGCCGGCGCCACTGACGCCATGGTGCAGTGGTGGTACGGCCACAACGCGGTAGGCTTCTTCCTGACCACCGGCTTCCTGGGCATGATGTACTACTTCGTACCCAAGCAGGCCGAGCGTCCGATCTACTCGTACCGCCTGTCCATCGTGCACTTCTGGGCGCTGATCACCCTGTACATCTGGGCCGGTCCGCACCACCTGCACTACACCGCCCTGCCGGACTGGGCCCAGTCCCTCGGCATGGCCATGTCCGTCATCCTCCTGGCCCCGAGCTGGGGTGGCATGATCAACGGCATGATGAGCCTGTCCGGCGCTTGGCATAAGCTGCGCTCCGACCCCATCCTGCGCTTCCTGGTGGTATCCCTGGCCTTCTACGGCATGTCCACCTTCGAAGGCCCGATGATGGCCATCAAGACCGTCAACGCCCTGTCCCACTACACCGACTGGACCATCGGCCACGTACATGCCGGCGCCCTCGGCTGGGTCGCGATGATCTCCATCGGTTCGCTGTACCACCTGATTCCGAAGGTCTTCGGTCGCGAGCAGATGCACAGTGTCGGCCTGATCAACGCCCACTTCTGGCTGGCTACCATCGGTACTGTGCTGTACATCGCCTCCATGTGGGTCAACGGCATCACCCAGGGTCTGATGTGGCGTGCAGTCAACGAAGACGGCACCCTCACCTACTCCTTCGTCGAAGCCCTGGAAGCCAGCCATCTCGGCTTCATGGTTCGCGCCCTCGGCGGTGCCTTCTTCGTCACCGGCATGTTGCTGATGGCCTACAACACCTGGCGTACCGTGCGTGCCGCTGACAAGAGCAAGTACGACGCCGCCGCCCTGATTCCTGCAGAGGTTGCTCACTGATGGCCGGTAGCAAGCACGAAATTTTCGAGAAGAACATCGGTCTGCTGGCGATCGGCATGGTCCTGGCCGTCAGCATCGGCGGCCTGACCCAGATCGTCCCGCTGTTCTTCCAGGACGTCACCAACACCCCGGTGGAAGGCATGAAGCCGCGCACCGCGCTGGAGCTGGAAGGCCGTGACATCTACATCCGCGAGGGCTGCGTCGGCTGCCACTCGCAGATGATCCGTCCGTTCCGTGCCGAAACCGAGCGCTACGGCCACTACTCCGTCGCCGGCGAAAGCGTCTGGGACCACCCCTTCCTGTGGGGCTCCAAGCGTACCGGCCCGGATCTGGCTCGCGTCGGCGGCCGCTACTCGGACGACTGGCACCGCGCCCACCTGTATAACCCGCGCAACGTGGTACCGGAATCGAAGATGCCGGCCTACCCGTGGCTGGTTGAGAACAAGCTCGACGGCAAGGACACCGCCGCCAAGATGGCTGCTCAGCGCACTCTCGGCGTGCCCTACACCGACGAAGACATCGCCGGCGCTCGCGAGGCCGTCAAGGGCAAGACCGAAATGGACGCGCTGGTCGCGTACCTGCAAGGTCTTGGTACCGCAATCAAGAACAAACGGTAACGCATGATGGATATCGGGATGATCCGTGGCATAGGCACGGCAGTAGTCTTCATCGCCTTCATCGGTGTGGTGCTCTGGGCTTACAACAGCAAGCGCAAGTCGAGCTTCGACGAGGCGGCCAATTTGCCGTTTGCCGACGACATCCCGGCCAACAAGCGTGACGAGCAAGCTTCTGGGAGCAATAAAGAATGACTTCGTTCTGGAGTATCTACGTCAGCGTTCTGAGCCTCGGTACCATTGCCGCGCTCACCTGGCTGATCTTCGGTGTGCGCAAGGGCCAGCGCCCTGACGCCACCGACGAAACCGTCGGCCACTCCTTCGACGGTATCGAAGAGTTCGACAACCCTCTGCCGAAGTGGTGGTTCCTGCTGTTCATCGGCACCATCATCTTCGCCCTCGGCTATCTGGTTCTGTACCCGGGTCTGGGCAACTGGAAAGGTCTGCTGCCGGGCTACAACGAAGCCGGCGACGGCCAGCCGTTCGCCAGTGGCCAGTCGGGCTGGACCGGTGTCCACCAGTGGGAAAAGGAGATGGTCCGTGCCGATAAGGAATACGCGCCCATCTACGCCAAATACGCCAAGCTGCCGATCGAAGAAGTGGCCAAGGACGAGCAGGCCCTGAAAATGGGTGGTCGTCTGTTCGCTTCCAACTGCTCGGTCTGCCACGGTTCCGACGCCAAGGGCGCCTACGGCTTCCCCAACCTGACCGACAAGGAATGGCGCTGGGGCGGTTCGCCGGCCGACATCAAGCAGACCATCATCGGTGGTCGTCACGGCATGATGCCGCCGCAAGGCCCGGCCATCGGCGAAGACGGCGTGCGCAACGTTGCCGCCTACGTGCTGACCGAACTGGGTGGCCGCAAGCTGCCGGAAGGCGTGACCGCCGACATCGAAGCCGGCAAGAAGGTCTTCTCCAGCACCTGCTTCGCCTGCCACGGTGCGGACGGCAAAGGCACCCCGAGCATGGGCGCGCCGAACCTGACCAACCCGAGCGCCTTCATCTACGGCAGCAGCTACGCTCAGCTGCAGCAGACCATTCGTTACGGCCGCAGCGGCAACATGCCCGCCCAGCTGCCGTACGTGGGTAGCGAAGACAAGGTGCACCTGCTGGCCGCCTATGTGTACAGCCTGTCCCAGGGCAAGGCCGAGGCAGCAGCCGAGCAGTAAGGCTCCACCCGCCTGGGACGCGACCGCTGGTCGCACCCGGGCGACGCTCGATCAGGCGTACCATAGTGCATGTGAAATTCTGACTCCCCCGGCAAGTATCGCGGGAGCACTCACCCCAGCCGTGGTACGACCCTGATGAGCGAACAGATTCCAGTCCGAAACATCACCCCTCCCCCGGCGAAAGGCGGCGAATCCGTCGACCTCTACGCCAGCCGCGAAAAAATCTACACCCGCGCCTTCACCGGCCTGTTCCGCAACCTGCGGCTCGGCGGTGGTGCTTTCCTCTTCCTGCTCTACTTCGGCACCGTCTGGCTCAGCTGGAATGACCGCCAGGCCGTCTGGTGGAACCTGCCGGAACGCAAATTCTTCATCTTCGGCGCCACCTTCTGGCCGCAGGATTTCGCCCTGCTGTCCTGGCTGCTGATCATCTGTGCCTTCGGCCTGTTCTTCATCACCGTGTTCGCCGGCCGCGTCTGGTGTGGCTATACCTGCCCACAGAGCGTATGGACCTGGATCTTCATGTGGTGCGAGAAAGTCACCGAGGGTGACCGCAACCAGCGCATGAAGCTGGACAAGGCGCCGATGAGCGCCAACAAGCTGCTGCGCAAGGCTGCCAAGCACAGCCTGTGGCTGCTGATCGGCCTGGTCACCGGCCTGACCTTCGTCGGCTACTTCTCGCCCATCCGCGATCTGCTGCCTAGCCTGCTCAGTGGCACGGCTGACGGCTGGGCCTACTTCTGGGTCGGCTTCTTCACCCTGGCCACCTATGGCAACGCCGGCTGGCTGCGCGAGCAGGTGTGCATCTACATGTGCCCCTACGCACGCTTCCAGAGCGTGATGTTCGACAAGGACACCCTGATCGTCTCCTACGATCCGCGTCGTGGCGAGAGCCGTGGCCCACGCAAGAAAACCGCCGACTACAAGGCCGAAGGTCTGGGCGACTGCATCGACTGCACCATGTGCGTACAGGTCTGCCCGACCGGCATCGACATCCGTGACGGCCTGCAGATCGAATGCATCGGTTGCGCCGCCTGCGTCGACGCCTGCGACGCGATCATGGACAAGATGGGTTACCCCAAGGGCCTGATCAGCTACACAACCGAACACAATCTTTCCGGGCAGAAGACCCACCTGATGCGTCCGCGCCTGATAGGCTACGCGCTCGCCCTGGTGGCCATGATCAGCCTGTTCGGCTGGGCCGTTTTCAATCGCTCGCTGGTCGAAGTCGACGTGCTCAAGGACCGTGTGCTGTTCCGCGAGAACGAGCAGGGTCATGTCGAGAACGTCTACACCGTGAAACTGATGAACAAGGCCCAGCGCGACCTGACCTACCTGATCTCCGTCGAAGGCATCGACGGTCTCGAGTACGAAGGCAAGCACGAGGTCAGGGCTGCTGCCGGCGAGGTGCTGTCGATTCCGGTGGAACTGTCCATCGCACCGGAGAAGCTGCCGTCCAGCGCCAATGAAATTCTGTTCAAGGTCCAGGCCTTGGAAGATCCCACTATCGAGAACGATGCCGACAGCCGATTCATCGGCCCGAGCGTGCGCTGAACAAGGTCAAGCAATGTCGTCGCAACAAACCCCGGTCAACCCCTGGTACAAAGAAGTCTGGGTCTGGTTCATCCTCGGCATCCTCGGCCTGTCCGTGGTGCTGGGGACCAGCATGCTGGTGATTGCCACCAACAACCCGCCGGGCCTGCTGTCAGACAACTACTACGACGTCGGCAAAGGCATCAACACCTCGCTGGAGCGCGAGGATCTGGCCGCGCGCCTGCAGCTCAAGGCCGACCTGGTGCTGGATAACGACAAGGGCACCGTGCAGTTGCAGCTGCAGGGGTTCAGCAACCCGCCGCAGCTGGTACTCAACCTGATCTCGCCGACCCAGCCGGAGCGCGACCGCCGCGTGGTGATGCAGGCCCAGGCCGATGGCAGCTACAGCGGCAACCTGCTGGATGCCGTCGAGGGGCGCCGCTTCGTCGAGCTGATCGGCCAGGAAGGCGGCAAGGACTGGCGCCTGTTCGAGGAAGAGCAACTGGCCAGCGGCCAGCGCATCCACCTCGGCGAGTAATCTCTTGAGCAGTCCCCTGCCCTGTTATCACTGCGGCCTGCCGGTGCCTGCCGGCAGTCGCTTCGAGGCCCGCGTTCTGGAGCAGACGCGGGCCTTCTGCTGCCCGGGCTGCCAGGCGGTGGCCGAGGCCATCGTCGCCGGCGGGCTGGAAAGCTACTACCGGCACCGCAGTGACAACGCCATCAACCCGCAGGCGCTGCCCAAGGCGCTGCCGGACGAGCTGGCACTGTATGACCGCGACGAGGTGCAACAGGGCTTCGTCGAACACCAGGGTGAAGTCAGCGAGACTCGCCTGCTGATCGAGGGCATCAGCTGCGCGGCCTGCGGCTGGCTGATCGAGAAACACCTGCGCGGCCTGCCCGGCGTGGTCGATGCCAGCCTCAACCTGTCCAACCAGCGCCTGCAGGTACGCTGGTCCGACAGCCAGATCCCGCTCAGCCAGCTGCTTGCCGAGCTGCGCCGCATCGGCTATGCCGGCCATCCCTGGCAGGAAGACGACGCCAGTGCGCGCCTGGCCGAGGAAAACCGCAAGGCCATGCGCCAGATCGGCGTCGCCGGCCTGCTATGGATGCAGGTGATGATGGCGGCCATGGCCACCTGGCCGGAGTTCAACGTCGACCTGTCGCCGGAGCTGGACAAGATCCTGCGCTGGACCAGCCTGTTCCTCACCACGCCCATCGTCTTCTACTGCTGCGGCCAGTTCTTCCGCGGCGCCCTGCGCGACCTGCGCACGCGCCACCTGACCATGGACGTCTCCGTGTCGCTGGCCATCGGCGGCGCCTACGTAGCCGGCATCTGGTCCACCATCACCGGCGTCGGCGAACTGTATTTCGATGCCGTGGGCATGTTCGCCCTGTTCCTGCTGGCCGGCCGCTATCTGGAACGCCGTGCCCGCGAGCGCACGGCGGCGGCCACCGCACAGCTGGTCAGCCTGCTCCCGCCTTCCTGCCTGCGCCTGAGCGCAAACGGCCAGAGCCAACGCGTGCTGCTGCGCGAACTGGCCATCGGCGACCGCGTACTGGTACCGCCCGGCGCGCAACTGCCGGCGGACGGTCGCATCGTCGCCGGGCAGTCGAGCGTCGACGAGTCGTTGCTCACCGGCGAGTACCTGCCACTGCCGCGCGGCGAAGGCGATACGGTGATCGCCGGCACCCTCAACGTCGAGGGGCCGCTAACCGTGGAAATCGAGGCCCTGGGCGAAAACACCCGGCTATCGTCCATCGTGCGCCTGCTGGAGCGCGCCCAGGCCGACAAGCCGCGCATGGCCGAGCTGGCCGATCGAGTGGCGCAATGGTTCCTGCTGGTGGTGCTGGCCTTTGCCGCCATGGTTGGCCTGATCTGGTGGCAGATAGACCCGCAACGCACCTTCTGGATCGTCCTCGCCCTGCTGGTCGCCACCTGCCCCTGCGCCCTTTCGCTGGCCACGCCGACTGCGCTGACCACCGCCACCGGCAGCCTGCACAAGCTCGGCCTGCTGCTGACCCGTGGCCATGTGCTGGAAGGCCTGAAGCAGATCGACACGGTGATCTTCGACAAGACCGGCACCCTCAGCGAGGGACGCCTGACCCTGGAGCGCATCGAAACCCTGCGCGAGCTGGATGCTGATGCCTGCCTGGCCCTGGCCGCCACCCTCGAACACGGCTCAGAACATCCCATCGCCCGCGCCTTCGGCCACAGCAGCAAGGGCGCCGAGCAGCTCGCCAGCGAACCAGGCCAGGGCCTTGAGGGCGTGGTCGACGGGCGCCGCCTGCGTATCGGCCAGCCTGCCTATGTCGCGGCCCTCGCCGGGCACCCGGCACCGAACATTCCCGGCGAGCACGGCCAATGGCTATTGCTCGGTGACGAACGCGGCCCGCTGGCCTGGTTCGTCCTCGGCGACCAGTTGCGGGCAGACGCACCAGCGTTGATTGCCGCCTGCCGCGCCGAAGGCTGGGACATCCTCCTGCTGTCTGGCGACAGCTCGCCGATGGTCGTCGAGGTGGCGCGCCAGCTCGGTATCGACGATGCCCGTGGCGGCCTCACCCCGGACGCCAAGCTGGCGGTACTCGAAGACCTGCACGCCCAGGGCCGCCGTGTGCTGATGCTGGGCGACGGGGTCAACGACGTGCCGGTGCTGGCCGGTGCCGACATCAGCGTGGCCATGGGCAGTGCTACCGACCTGGCCAAGACCAGCGCCGATGCGGTGTTGCTGTCCAACCGCCTGGGCAGCCTGGTCGAGGCCTTTGCGCTGGCCCGCCGCACTCGCCGCATCATCATCGAGAACCTGACCTGGGCCACTCTGTACAATGGCCTGGTACTGCCGTTCGCCGCGCTCGGCTGGGTCACCCCGCTGTGGGCCGCGCTCGGCATGTCGGCCAGCTCACTGCTGGTGGTGCTCAATGCACTGCGCCTGGCCCGAGTGAAAAACGCCTAGGAGCCCGAGTCATGTCCGCCATCTACTTCCTGATCCCCATCGCCGTCGGCCTGGTCGGCTTCGCCATCTGGCTGTTCTTCTGGGCGGTGGACAATGGCCAGTACGACGATCTGGACAGCCCGGCCCACAGCATCCTGTTCGACGACGAAGATCCCCAGCACAAGGCCGGCATCGCCGAAGCCGACAAGGCCGAGCAGCCCGGGGACGAACCGCGTGCCTGAGCTCGTCGCCCCGCTTCTGTCCGCACTGATCCTCGGCCTGCTCGGCGGCGGTCACTGCCTGGGCATGTGTGGCGGGCTGATGGGCGCGCTGACCCTGGCCATCCCGCCCGAGCAACGTGCGCGGCGCCTGCGCCTGCTGCTGGCCTACAACCTCGGACGCATCCTCAGCTATGCCGCCGCCGGCCTGCTCATCGGTCTGGCCGGCTGGGCCGTGGCCAGCAGCCCGGCGGCCATGCTCCTGCGCGTGCTGGCCGGCCTGCTGCTGATTGCCATGGGCCTGTACCTGGCCGGCTGGTGGAGCGGCCTGACGCACATCGAGGCCGTAGGCCGCCACCTCTGGCGTCACCTGCAACCGCTCGCCAGCCGCCTGATGCCGGTCAGCAGCCTGCCGCGTGCGCTGCTGCTCGGCGCCGTGTGGGGCTGGCTGCCCTGCGGCCTGGTCTACAGCACGCTGCTGTGGGCCTCCAGCCAGGGCTCGCCGGGCGAAAGCGCGCTGCTGATGCTGGCCTTCGGCCTGGGCACCTGGCCGGTGCTGCTGGCCACCGGCATGGCCGCCGAGCGCCTCACCGCGCTGCTGCGCCGTCGCGGCGTACGCGTCGCCGGCGGCCTGCTGGTGATCCTGTTCGGCATCTGGACATTGCCCGGCCCGCATCAGCACTGGCTGATGGGCCATTGATACAAATCAAGAGGCTCCCCTCGGGCTCTCCCTAGACTGGCACCACTCGCCACTCCAGGGATTTCCCCGATGCTCGATGCCATCCACTGGGACGCCGACCTGATCCGCCGCCACGACCGACCGGGCCCGCGCTACACCTCATACCCCACCGCCGTGCAATTCCACGGCGAAGTCGGCTCTTTCGACCTGCTGCACGCCCTGCGTGACAGCCGCAAGGCCAAGCGCCCACTGTCGCTGTACGTGCACGTGCCGTTCTGCGCCAACATCTGCTACTACTGCGCCTGCAACAAGGTGATCACCAAGGATCGCGGCAGCGCCCTGCCCTATCTGGAGCGTCTGGAGCAGGAGATCGAGATGATCGCCCGGCACCTCGATCCAGGTCAGGTCGTCGAGCAGCTGCACTTCGGCGGCGGTACCCCGACGTTCCTCAGCCACGACGAACTGCGCCGGCTGATGGAGCACCTGCGCAAGCATTTCCATCTGCTGGATGACGACAGCGGCGACTACGGCATCGAGATCGATCCGCGCGAGGCCGACTGGTCGACCATGGGCCTGCTGCGTGAACTGGGCTTCAATCGCGTCAGTCTCGGCGTACAGGACCTCGATCCCAACGTGCAGCGCGCGATCAACCGTCTGCAGACCCTGGAACAGACCCGCGCCATCGTCGAAGCCGCGCACACCCTGCAATATCGCTCAGTGAACATCGACCTGATCTACGGCCTGCCGCTGCAGAATCCGGAGAGCTTCGCCCGCACCGTGGCCGAGGTAATCGCGCTGCAACCGGATCGCCTTTCGGTGTTCAACTATGCCCACCTGCCCGAGCGTTTCATGCCGCAGCGGCGCATCAACGAAAGCGACCTGCCCAGCCCGGCACAGAAGCTGGAAATGCTGCAGCGCAGCATCGAGCAGCTCACCGCCGCCGGCTATCGCTACATCGGCATGGACCACTTCGCCCTGCCCGATGACGAACTGGCCATGGCCCAGGAAGACGGCACCCTGCAGCGCAACTTCCAGGGCTACACCACGCACGGCCACTGCGACCTGATCGGGCTCGGCGTATCCGCCATCAGCCAGGTTGGCGACCTCTACAGCCAGAACAGCAGCGACCTGGCCAACTACCAGCAGAGCCTGGCCAACGGCCAGCTGGCCACCCAGCGCGGGCTGCACTGCAACGCCGACGACCGCATCCGTCGTGCCGTGATCCAGGCGCTGATCTGTCAGTTCCAGCTGGACTTCGGCGATATCGAACAGCGCTTCGCCATCGACTTCCGCAGCTACTTCTCGGCCATCTGGCCGCAACTGCAGCAGCTGGATCGTGACGGACTGATCGAGCTTGGCGAGCGGGGCATCGAGGTACGTCCGGCCGGACGCCTGCTGGTGCGTTCCGTGTGCATGCTGTTCGATCACTACCTGGAACAGCAGAACCAGCAGCGTTTCTCGCGGGTGATCTAGGCAGGCACGGTTGACGCTGTCGTGCTCCGAGTCAGAGGGCGAGTGCCAGTGAAGATGGCGAGGTCACCGTACTTACCCGCACCCTTTCACCGACGCGCCGGGCGTCTCAGGCCATCGCCAGGCTGGCCGCCTGCATACGCTGGTCGTCACTCAGGCGTTTGTCCTTGAGCGCATCGACCAGGCTGGCCTGTGCCGTGCTGAGGGCGCCCTGCAGCGAGGAAAGCTCGCTACGCAGGGCCTCCACGCGCATCTGCTGGAGCTGTGGATCCACGCCTGACGCGGCCATCAGCGCCTGCAGCTCGGCCTGCTTCTCGGCGATCTGCTGACGCAGGGCCCGGATCAGCTTGAGGATCTCCTTGATGTTGTCCGGCAGGTCAGCCTCGTCGATATCGTCATTCTTCGCCGTGGCACGCACCCGCCCCAGCTCGGACAGGGTGACGCGCAGACCGTCGCGCACCTCCTGTTCGCCGGGCACCTCGCCTTCGGCCCTCGAGGCCTGGCGCTGTACACCCAGCGCCAGACGCTCGCTCAATGCATTCACATCCAGGCGCAGCATGGAGTTCCTCTCCGTGTATGACTGCCAGGCTATCGGGCAGTGATGAGATAACTTGAGCAAACGGTCAGGCAAACGCCGCCATGCTGGCCCAGGCGCCCGCCAATGGGTTAACCTTCGACTTTATGTGTGATTCGCCAACCAGGGGTTAGCCGATGTCAGAGTTCATCAAGGTGCACAGCCAGCACCAGGCCCATTGCAAGGACTGCAGCCTCGCCGCCTTGTGCCTGCCCCTGTCGCTGAACCTCGAAGACATGGACGCGCTGGACCGCATCGTCAAGCGCGGCCGCCCGCTGAAGAAAGGCGAGTTTCTGTTTCGCCAGGGCGATGCCTTCGACTCGGTGTTCGCCGTGCGCGCCGGCGCCCTGAAGACCTTTACCCTGAGCGATGCTGGCGAAGAGCAGATCACCGGCTTCCACCTGCCCAGCGAACTGGTGGGTCTGTCGGGCGTGGATAGCCAGCTGTATCCGGTGTCTGCCCAGGCCCTGGAGACCACTTCGGTCTGCGAGATTCCCTTCGAGCGCCTGGACGAGCTGTCCGTGCAACTTCCCCAGCTGCGCCGTCAGCTGATGCGGGTCATGAGCCGGGAGATCCGCGACGACCAGCAGATGATGCTGCTCTCCAAGAAGACCGCCGCCGAGCGCATCGCCACCTTCCTGGTCAACCTCTCCGCACGCTTCCGCGCCCGCGGCTTCTCCGCCAATCAGTTCCGCCTGTCCATGTCGCGCAATGAGCTCGGCAATTACCTGGGCCTGGCCGTGGAAACCGTCTCGCGGGTGTTCACCCGCTTCCAGCAGAACGGTCTGATCAACGCCGAAGGCAAGGAAGTGCATATCCTAGACCCCATCGAGCTGTGCGCCCTGGCCGGCGGCAGCATGGCTGACTGAGGCTGGACGATGATCTTCGACGAATTCGACATCAAGTCGCTGATCCGTCCGGTCTCGGACTTCCCCAAGCCGGGTGTGGTGTTCCGCGACATCACCCCGCTGTTCCAGTCGCCACGCGCCCAGCGCATGGTCGCCGACAGCTTCATCCAGCGCTACGTCGAGGCCGACTTCAGCCACGTGGCGGCCATGGACGCACGCGGCTTCCTGATCGGTTCGGTGATCGCCTACGAGCTGAACAAGCCGCTGATTCTGTTCCGCAAGCAGGGCAAGCTGCCGGCCGACGTCCTCTCCGAGAGCTACCAGACCGAGTATGGCGAGGCCCTGCTGGAGGTCCACAGTGACAGCCTGTGCGAAGGTGACAGAGTGCTGATCTTCGATGACCTGATCGCCACCGGCGGCACCCTGCTGGCCGCCGCCCGCCTGGTGCGACGCCTCGGTGCACACGTGCACGAGGCCGCAGCAATCATCGACCTGCCCGAACTGGGCGGCTCACAGAAACTGCAGGATGCCGGCATCCCAACTTTTACCCTGACCGCCTTCGAACTCAGCGAGCGCTGATCTGCGCAGCATCCTCCTCATAAAATCGCGCGCATGCGCGCGCCCGACCGCCTGCCTTTGCCAGATACAGCTGCTCGTCGGCGCAACGCAGCAACTCCTGAGGCGTCAGCCTGGCTGAGGCCCGCACCGTGGCAACGCCCAGCGACAGGCTGACCTGCGGGCCGACGTCCGAAGCAAGGTGCTCGATGCGCAGCTCGGCGACCGCCGCCAGCATCTTCTGCGCCACCCGCTCGGCCCCGGCCAGGTCGGTATCCGGCAGCAGGCAGGCGAACTCCTCGCCGCCATAACGCGCCAGCAGGTCATAGGGGCGGTTCAGCGTGGCGGCGAGCGCCATGGCCAGACGGCGCAGGCACTGGTCACCGCGCTGGTGGCCGTAATGGTCGTTGTACTTCTTGAAGTAGTCGACATCGATCATGATCAGCGACAGCGGACCGTTGTCCCGGCAGGCCTGGCTCCAGGCCGCCTCCAGATGAGCCTCCAGCTTGCGTCGGTTGGCGACGCCGGTGAGGCCGTCGAGCATGGCCATGGAGCGCAGGTAGTCCCCTTGCCGTTTGAGCGTCAGGTGGGTCTTGACCCGTGCCCGCACGATCATCGGGTTGAACGGTTTGCCGATGTAGTCCACCGCGCCCAGCTCCAGACCGATGGCCTCGTCGTCCTCCTCGCCATTGGCGCTGAGGAAGATGATCGGGATGTCCTGGGTCAGCGGATCGGCCTTCAGGCGCCGGCATACCTCGTGGCCGTCCATGCCCTCCATCACCACATCCAGCAGGATCAGGTCCGGCAGCAGCGCCTTGCATACCTCGATGGCCTGCTCGCCACCGGTGGCCATGTGTACGTCGCACTCGTAGCGAAACAGCTGGTGCAGCACCCGGATGTTCATGGGCTGGTCGTCCACCAGCAGCAGTTTCGGGCGCCCCAGACGCTCATCGAGCCATGTCTCCACATCAGCCTCCCGGGGCCTGGTTGAGCAGATCACGCCCCAGTGTCAGGGCTTGAGTGAAGTCTAGCGCTTCGACGGCCTGGCGAAATGGCGCAAAGGCCTGCCGCAGTGCCGCCGGCACCTGCATGTCGAGGGCCTCGGCCCGCTCGATGGCCTGCAGGTCACCACGTTCGAGCAGACCGCACAACTCGCGCAGCTCCTGCCACCAGTTCGCGGCGGCCATCGGCTCCGGCATTGCCGAGCGGATCTCACTGGCGGGCGCGAACAGCTGTTGCAGCGCAACGACGCTCTGTTGCAGCAGCACCGGCAGCTCGGCCCAGTCCAGCTGCCCCAGCAGCTCCACCGCCTCCTCGGCCCCGGCCTGCTTGAGCTGTCGCTCCAGCACCGCCACTCGCGCGGCAAAGGCACTGGCGCCCATGGTGCCGGCACTGCCCTTGAGGGTATGCAAGACCAGCAGGACGCCCTGCAGCTCGCCTCGCTCGGCCAGCTCGAGCAGACGCTCCAGCTGCCGGCTCAGCTCCGGCTGGAAGTTGTGCAACATCCTGCGCAGCAGGTCGAGATTGCCGCCGAAGCGCGCCAGGATCGAACGCTCCTCCTCGACCAGCCCGGCCACCCTGCCTTCCTGTTGCGCCGGGGCCAGCGCTGCGCCGCGACCGGTCCACTGCAGCAGGGTGGCCACCAGCTGCTGCAGGTCGATGGGTTTGCCCACGTGATCGTTCATGCCCGCCGCCAGACAGGCCTCGCGGTCGGTCTTGGCCGCATTGGCGGTCATGGCGATGATCGGCAGGTCGAGCCCGCCCGCGAGCTGGCGAATACGCCGGGTGGCCTCCAGGCCATCGATATCCGGCATCTGGATATCCATCAGCACCGCATCGAAGGGCGGCTGTTCGCGGCGCACCTTCTCGACGCCCTCCAGTCCGCCCTCGGCCAGGCTGACCTCGGCCCCCTCGCCGGCCAGCAGCTCGGCAGCCACCTGGCGATTGAGCATGTTGTCCTCCACCACCAGCAGGCGCAGGCCCGCAAGGCGCTGTGACGGATCCCGCGGTGCCACGGCTGCGACGGCCTGCTGGCCGTCCAGCGCGCGCTGCACGGCGGCGGCCAGCTGCTGCGGGGTGACCGGCTTGGTGAGGAAACCGGAGAACGGCGCCCGTCCCTCCTGATAACGGTCGGCGAGCACCTCACGGCCATGCGCGGTGATCATCACCACCAGTGGCATGGCCCCGTCGCTGGCGCGCTCGCCGATCAGCTGTGCGGCCGAGAGGCCATCCAGGTCCGGCATGCGCCAGTCCATCAGGACCATGTCGAAAGGCTGTCCCTGCCTGATCGACTCATCAATGCGTGCCAGGGCCTGCTGCCCGCCCGCCACCCACTCGGCCTGCCAGCCCAGCGAGTGGGCGGTGCGCAGCAACAGTTCACCGGCTACCGCGTTGTCATCGGCGATCAGCAGGCGCAGGTTGGCGTCCAGCGCGTTGCAGGCCGAACGCAGGCTGGCCTGCTCGGCCACTTCCAGCTCGATATCGAACCAGAAGCGGCTGCCCTCGCCGACCTGGCTCTCCACCCGCAGCTCGCCGCCCATCAGCTCGATCAGGCGCTTGCAGATCACCAGGCCCAGGCCGGTACCGCCGAAACGCCGGGTGGTCGAGGCCTCGGCCTGGGTGAAGCCGTCGAAGATACGGGTCAGCTGCTCGGGGCTGATGCCGATGCCGGTATCGCTCACCGCCACGCGCAGGGCGACCCGCTGGGCATCGCGCCGCAGCTGGCGCAGGCTGACCACCACCTGGCCCTGCTGGGTGAACTTGAGGGCATTGCCGGCCAGGTTGATCAGCACCTGCTGCAGCCGCAGGCTGTCACCGACCAGCGCGCTGGGCAGTTCGGCATCCAGGTCGAACATCACCTCGATATCCTTCTGCCCCTGGTTGCCGGCCAGCACCACGGCCAGGTCGCGCAGCAGGGGCTCGAGCTCGAAGCGATGCAGGTCGAGCTGCAGCTTGCCGGCCTCGATCTTCGAATAGTCGAGGATGTCGTTGAGCAGGCCGAGGAGCGACTGCGCCGCGCCGTGGGCCTTCTGCACATAGTCCAGCTGGCGCGGATTGAGCTCGGTGGCCTGGACCAGCTGGAGCATGCCGAGCACCGCGTTCATCGGCGTGCGGATCTCGTGGCTCATGTTGGCCAGGAAGGCGCTCTTGGCCGCACTGGCGGCGTCGGCCTGCTCCTTGGCCTCGCGCAGGCGCGACTCCAGTTCGAGCTGGGCGGTTATGTCGCGGTTGATCCCGGTGACCTTCAGCGGGTTGCCCTCGGCATCGCGCTCTACCTGGGCCCCGGCCTGGATGTACAGCACCTGGCCATCCGGCCGGAGGATCCGGAAGACCGGGTCATAGACCGCCTCACCGGCCACGGCGGCCTGCAGCTTGGCCTCGGTGGCCTGGAAATCGTCGGGGTGGACCCGCTCACGCCAGTGCCCGTAGGCCAGCAGCCCGCGCTCGCCCAGGGTTGCCGGCTGGTCGTAGAGCTCGAACATGCGCGCATTCCAGTGCAGGCGATTGTCCGCCAGGGTCCAGCTCCAGATGCCCAGCTCCGCGACTTCGGCGGCCAGCAGCAGCTGGTCACGTACCGCCAGGGCCTCGCGGCGCAGCGCCAGCTGCTGGGTCAGATCGGTGATGACGCAGACCAGGCGCCGCCTGCCGGCGGCCTGCATGGCGCCAATGGAGAGCTGGATGGGGAATTCGCTTCCGTCGCCGCGCAGCCCCCAGAGTTCCAGGACATGCTGCCCCCCCGGCCCGGCATCCTTGATGTAACCCTCGACCAGACTGGCGAAAGCCGCGCGCGACTGCGCGCCCAGAAGCTCGTCGATATTGCGCTTCAGCAGCGCCTCGGCGCTGTAATCGAACGCCGTCAGCGCCGCCGGATTACCGCTCAGAATCCGCCCCTGCTCATCGAAGGTGAGCACCGGGTTGACCGCCGTATCGAGCACCGCGCGGGTGGTTTCCAGGCTCTCGGCCAGGCGCTGCTCGGCGGCCTTGCGCTGGGTGATGTCGAGGGCGATGCCCAGGTAGCCGAGCAGCTCGCCATCATCATCGCGCATCGCGGTGACCACCAGGGTGACCGGGAAGCGCGAGCCGTCCTTGCGCACATAGGTCCACTCGCGGGTTTCCACCCCCTCCTGCTCGGGCACATGCACGAAGGCGCGAAAGCCTTCGATGCGCTGCGCATAGCGCTGGCTCAGCTCGGCGCCATGCGCAGCGATCTCCTCCGGCAGGTGGATCGACGCCGGCGTCTGCTGGCCCACCATTTCCCGAGCGCTGTAGCCGAGCAGACGTTCGGCACCACGATTGAACACGGTGATCAGGCCCTGCGGGTCGGTGGCGATGATCGCCACCTGCGAGGCCGAGTTGAGCACGTTGCCCAGCAGCACATTGAGCTCGTTGAGCGCCCGCGTGCGCTCGGCCACCTGCCCCTCCAGGCTGGCATTGAGCTGCAGGATCTGCGCCTCGGCGACCTTCTGCGCGGAAATGTCGCGTACCGTCTTCGATACGCCGACCACCGCGCCGCGCTCATCGCGAATCGGCGAGGAGGAAACGGAGAGGTCCAGCCAGCGAGCGTCGCGGTTTAGCAGGCGCACGTCGAAATCATGGATCGACTCGCCACCGGCGACCCGCCGCAGGTTGTCGGCCTCCTCGGCGCTGCGCTCGGCGGGCAGCGTCAGCTCGGCGAAGGTGCGGCCCAGCGCCTGTTCGGCGCTGTGGCCGAAGATCCGCTGCGCGCCCTGATTCCAGCTGAGGATTCGACCGTCCAGGGCCTGGCCGATGATGCCGTCGCTGGAACTCTCGACGATGGCGGCCAGGCGCGCCTGCTCCTGGAGGATCTGCAGACGTCGCTGCCGGCTGACCCCGAGCACCCCGACCAGCGCTGCCAGCAGCAGCGTCAGGACGGCGCCGATCAGCGCCACCTGCTGTGGCGTGGTCTGGTGCAACTGTTTGATGAATGCCGGATAGGCCACCAGCTCGATCTGCCAGCGGCGGCCATAGATATCGCGCTGCAGGCTGTGGCGCATGATCTCCGGCGCCGCCTCGGAGGGGCTGCGACTCTCGTAGAAAGCCTCATGCCGCCCACTATCGGTGATGTCGTGCAGGCGCAGGTGCAGGCGCTCGCTGTCCAGTTCCAGGCCCTGCAGCACCTCCTCGGTCAGCAGCGGCGCGTAACTCCAGCCGAAGAGCTGCAGCTCGCGCTCCTGCGGGCTGGCGGGCGTCTGCGCATCGCGGTAGATGGGCAGGAGGATGAGGAACGACTGCAGCGGCTTGCCGGCAGCCTGGACCAGGGTGATGGGCCGGGTCAGGCGCGCCTCGCCGCTGCGCATGGCCGCCAGTGCGGCCTCACGCCGATTGTCTTCCGAGGCGATATCCAGCCCGATAGCAGCCTGGTTGCCAGCGAGCGGCTCGATGTACTGGATGACGAAACGCTCGCCCGGGTGTGGCGACAGCTGGCGAATCGCAAAATCCGGCTTGCCGTCACGCCGGGCCTGATCGAGGAAGGCCTGCTGCTGGGCGACGGGTACACGGCGCACGAAACCGAAGCCCCGCGCACCGGGAAACTCCTCGGCTATCGAGCGCGTCTTGCTGTAGCGCAGGAACAGCTCGCGGCTGATGCCATGCTCGCCGCTGGCCAGCACCGCGCCGCGCACACCGCGCAGGCCGTACTGATAGAGGCGAAAGCGCTCGATCACCCGATCGGCAGTGCGCAGCGTGGCGGCCTCCAGTGCCTCGCTGGCCTGCTGGCGATTGGCGCGCTGCAGCACATCGGCCGCCAGTACCGTAAGCAAGGTGCCGCCCAGCAGGGTGAGGATGACGCGCAGGCGTGGCGAAGGTGCAACCCAGAGGCTGTGCAACGCGAACCTCCTAGGTGGAAAGCTGCCCGCTGCGGCTTGCCGCATCCGCCTCGAGGAACAGGCTGAGCTGGGCGAACGGCATGGGACGGCAGTAGAGGTAGCCCTGCATCAGCTCGCAGCCCAGCTCCAGCAGGCGGTCGACCTGGGCCTGGGTCTCCACGCCCTCGGCGATCAGTTCGAGATCGAGCGCCTGGCCCAGGCGCACTATCGCCTCGATGATGGCGGCGTCGCTGCGGTCGCCGAGCATGTCACGCACGAAGCTCTGATCGATCTTCAGTACATCGATCGGCAGGCGCTTGAGGTAGGACAGGCTGGAATAGCCGGTGCCGAAGTCATCGATGGCGATACGCACGCCCATCGCCTTGAGTTCGCCCAGGGTGGCGCTGGCCGCGGCGATGTCATGGGCGAGCACGCCCTCGGTGATCTCCAGCTCCAGCAGGCTGGGCGGCAAAGCGGTCTGCGCCAGGATGCCCTTGACCATGCCCAGGAAGCTCTCCTCGCGAAACTGCACCGCGGAGATATTCACGCTGACGCAGACCGGCAAGCCCAGGCGCTGCAGCTCGCCCGCATCGGCACAGGCGCGCAGCAGCACGTATTTGCCGATGGGCACGATCAGCCCGGTCTCCTCGGCCAGGGGAATGAACTCGGCCGGCGACACCAGCGTGCCATCACCGCTGCGCCAGCGGATCAGCGCCTCCATGCCACAGATCCGGCTGCGCCGGGCGTCGAACTTGGTCTGGTAAAAGACCTCGAACACGCCCTGCTCCAGGGCGCTGCGCATGTGGTTCTCGAGCAGATGACGAGCGCGCGTGCTGCTCTCGATGTTCTGCGAGAAGAAGCGGTAGCGATTACGGCCATCCTGCTTGGCCTGGTACATGGCCGCATCGGCGTGGCGATACAGCGCCTCCAGGTCCGCACTGTCGTCGGGAAACACGCCGATGCCGATACTGGCCGAAAGCCGATAGGCATTGCCATCCACCTCGATCGGCTGGGCGATGGTTGCCAGCAGGCGCTCCACGCAGTCACCGATGGCCTCGAAGCGCTGCACATCCGGCAGCAGGATGACGAATTCGTCGCCGCCCTGGCGGCTCACCGTATCGATTGCCCGCGAGCTATCGCTCAGACGCCAGGCCAGCTCCTTGAGCACGGCATCGCCGACCGAGTGGCCCACCGAGTCATTGATGCTCTTGAAGTTGTCCAGGTCGAGCAGCAGCATGGCCACCCGCCCCTGGCCGCGCTGCGCCTTCTGCAGCGCCTGCTCGGCACGATCCTGCAGCAGCACGCGGTTGGGCAGGCCGGTCAGGGCATCGTAGTAGGCCAGCTTCTTCGCCTCGGCCCGCAGGTTGAGGTGCGCACGCACATGGGCACGCGCCACCGGCAGGTTCAGCGGCTTCTGGATGAAGTCCACACCGCCGTATTCGAGCGCCTTGATTTCGTTCTCGCTCTGCGTGTGCGAGGTGACGAACAGGATGGCGGCATCGCACAGCTTGGGGTCGGCCTTCATCGCCCGGCAGATCTCGAAGCCGTTCATCTGCGGCATCTGGATATCCAGCAGCACCAGATCCGGCCTGCAGAAACGCGCCACCTCCAGCGCCATGCGACCATCGCTGGCCACATGCACCTCGCCGAGGTCACGTACCGCCTCGCTGAGCATCAGCACGTCGCTCGGCTGGTCGTCGACGATCAATATCACCGGCGCTGCATTGAACAGGTGTTCGGCCATTCGGCCTCCCCGGAAGTCCTTTTCTGACTACCTACTCAGACTAGACCAGCTCCGCGCACATGGGTTCACCCCAATCCGGCCAGGCGCCTGAGCCGTTCTACGGTAGCCGGCGGCTCACCATTGCACAATGCCGCCGCCAGACGCATCAGCACCTGCTCACGGCGGAACTGGACCTGCGGCAGCGCATAAATCGCGCCGATCAGCTCGCGTAACGCTATCGGCAGGCCCCACTGGCTTTTCAGGGCGATGGCGAACGGCCTGGCAAAATCGCCAATGGCCCGCCCCAGCACACGATCATCCAGGGCATGGCCCTGGCTGGCCCACCTCTGGCTCTGCAACAGCACGCAGAGCTCGCCCATGCGATGCAGCAGCGCGGCGACCTGCAACGGCGCAGGGTCGATGCCGGCCTGGCGTGCCAGGGCCACTACCTGGTCGGCCAGGCGTTCCGCAGCCTCCAGATGTTCACGCAGCAGCAGCGATGGCAGTGTGTCGTCCTCCGTGCAGGCCTGCCGCAGCGCCAGGGCCACGGCCAGATTCAGGCTGGTGCGCCCACCCAGGCGCTTGAGTGCGTCGGGCAGTCCGACACAGACCTGGCCAGCCACGCCATACGCCGCACTGTTGGCGGCCGCGATCAGATAGGCACAGAGCGCCGGATCGTGCTGCCACGCCTCGCCAAGCTCGCGAAAATCCAGCGGTACGCCCTGGCATAACTGCTTCAGCTGGTCCCTGACCCTGGCCAGCAGCGGCAAGTCGAGATCAGTCGCCGAGAGGTGTCCCAGGTAGGCCAGCAGGTCCTCCTGGGAAGCTAGCGCCGCCGGCTGCGTGCCATCGGCCGGCAGCAAGTGTTCGATGCAGGCCAGTACCTTGGGGACGTCGAAGGGCTTGGTGATGTAGGCGCTGATCGCCAGCGGCCGCACCGCCAGCACGCTCTCGCGGTCCGAGCGGCCGGTGATCATCACCAGCGGAGTATCCCCATCGTGCTGGCGAATGCGCCGCAGCAAGCTGAGCCCCGAATCATCCGGCAGGTTCCAGTCGGCCAACACCAACTGATAGCGGCTGCGTTGCCAGGCATCGAGCGCATGCTCGGCATCACCGAAACAGTCCACGGCTGCAGCCGGGCGGGCATTGAGCACCAGTTGTTTGAGCAGATCGGCCAGCCAGGGGTCGTCGTCCACAATCATCACGCGCATGGGCGGCTCTCGGCGAAGGAGTCTGCCTGCAACGATAGACGCTAATGCCGCCCCCGGCCTGTCAGTGCCGCGCTAGAGCCCCAGCTGCTTGCTGATGATCTCGTTCATGATCTCCCGCGAACCGCCGCCAATGGAAAGGATGCGGTTGTCGCGGTACAGGCGCTCCACCAGGCTTTCGCGCATGTAACCCATGCCGCCGAGAATCTGCACCGCGTCGTAGGTGATGCGGTCAGCCACGTCGGTGGCGAAGTTCTTGGCCATGGAGATTTCCTTGATCACGCTCTTGCCGACGGCCATCTTCGCCGCCTGGCGGTAGGTGAACTCGCGGGACACTTCCAGCTGGGTGGCCATCTCGGCCAGGCGGTGCTTGAGTACCTGGAACTTGCCGATCGGCTTGCCAAAGGCCTCGCGCCCGCGCGCCCAGCTCATGGCCTCTTCCAGGGCCATCTGCGAGGTCATGTTGGCCATCAGTGCCAGGCTCAGGCGCTCGCTCTGGAAGTTGGCCATGATGCAGGCGAAGCCCATGTTCTCGGCACCGATCAGGTTCTCCACCGGCACCTTGCAGTCGTCGAAGAACAGCTCGGCGGTATCCGAGGAGCGCCAGCCCATCTTCTTCAGCGAGCGGCCAACGGTGAAGCCGGGGGTGCCCTTCTCGATCAGCAGCAGGCTGACGCCGCCAAAGCCCTCGCCGCCGGTGCGCACGGCCACCGTGTAGTAGTCGGCACGCACGCCGCTGGTGATGAAGGTCTTGCTACCGGTGACGCGGTAGTAATCGCCGTCACGTACGGCACGGGTCTTCAGGTTGGCCACGTCGGAACCGCCGGAAGGCTCGGTCACCGCCAGCGCCATGATCTTCTCGCCAGCCAGCACCTCGGGCACCACGCGGTCGCGCAGCGCCGGCTTGGCCCACTTGAGCACCGGCGGCAAGCCGATATCCAGCGAACCGAGGCCGGCGACCAAACCGCCGGAACCGGAACGCATCAGCTCCTCGCTGGCCGCCACCTTGGCGAACAGGTCGCCCTCATGGCTGCCGCCAAACTGCTCCGGGTAGCCGATGCCGAGAATCCCGGCGGCGCCGGCCTTGCGGTACAGCTCGCGGGGGAACTCCTCGGCTTCCTCCCAGTCGGCGATGTGCGGCAACACCTCGCGTTCGATGAAACGGCGCACCGAGTCGCGTACCAGCTGATGTGAGGGGTCGAAGTATTCCTGAAGGGCGGACATGCGGGTGGCTCCCGGTTGTTGTTTCCCGCCACACTAACCTAGCGCTTGCTTGGTTTTCAATAGCCCGTCTGTTCTCGCAGTGCGCGCGAGACCCGCACCTGCAGGTCATAGGCCGGCCCCTCGACCGCCTCGAAGTCCCGCGTGTAGCGGCGGGCAAAGCCTTCCACGCCCCACGCACGGTATTGCTGCACATGGTGCAGTTCGTGGGCCCAGAGGGCGACATCCAGCGCGGCGGCTTCGGCCTCGCGGAACACGATCAGATCGACCAGGGTTACGGCCTGGATGTCCGGGTTCTGCAACAGGGTGCTGGCGGCATCCAGCTGCTCGCCGCCGCCCACCCGGTAGCGCACGGTATCCAGCAGTTCGGCCGGATACCAGGCCAGCAGCTGCTGGTGGATCGCCGCCGGCATCGGTGCGCTGCCGGCGGCCAGCAATTGCTGGCGCGACTGCAGAATCCAGCCCTGCAGGTTGCTGGCCGCCAGCTCCAGCGCCTGTTCCTGCACCTGGGCGTACTCCGGCACGCACAGGCAGCCATAGAGGCAGACCTGCACCTGGCCAGGCGGACAGGTGTTGGCGCCGGCCGGCAGGGCCAGCGCCAGCAGCAGGGTACTCAGTCGAAAGGGCAGCAGGCGCACAGGGAGTTCCGGGGAGAGTTGCGGGGCGCCGGCTATGACCACGGGCGCGGGCGGATTATCCCCGCTCAGCCAGTCCACGCTCAACACGCTGCGAGGCGAACTGCCGGGCACGCTGCTTGCGCCACCAGATGACCACGCCGGTGACGCTGAGCACGGCGATGGCCAGCCCCAGCACGGCGATCAACACCCGCCCGGGGAAGCCGAGGATGCGCCCGCCGTGGATCGGCAGCTGCAGCTGGTAGAAGCGCTCGCCCAGGGTACCGACACCGGGGATCTCGCGGCCGATCACACGACCGTCCTCGCCATGCAAGAAGACCCAGGCGTTGCCCTCGTCGCTGGCATGGTCGCCGAAACCGGCACCGAAGAAGTTGTACTCGAAGCTGTAGTACAGCTCGGTGATCGGCGCGTGCAAGCCCAGGCGATCCCCCTCCTCCCGCGCCAGCGCATAGGCCTGGCGGTAATCCAGCTTCAGCTCGCCGAGTTCTTCCTTGGCCAGTCGCCCGCGCGCCTCGTAGGTGCTCAGCGGCACCTCGGAGAACAGCGACACCACCGGTTTGAACACCTCGGCCGGCAGGTTCATGGCCACGCTGCTCACCGCCACCGGCGTCAGCAGCAGCCATAGCCACAGGCCGCCGGCACGGTGCAGGTCATGGTTGAGACGCTGGCGCTTGATCTTCCAGGCCTTGTCCCACTTGCGCCAGAACGGCCGGCCACGCGGCAGGGTCAGCCACAGCGAGACCAGGCAATCGATGGTCCAGAGGATGGCGATGATGCCCATCAGCCAGATGCCCCAGTTGCCCGGCAGGCTGAGGTTGTAGTGGAACTCGAGGATGAAGGGCACCAGGTTTTCTTTCGAAAAGCAGCACGCGCCCCACTCCCGCTCGCCCAGCACCGCGCCATTCGCCGGATCGAGGTAGAACACCCGCGGCGCCAGCGGATAAGACTGGCCGCTGGCCGGATCGGTACGCGGCACGGTGGCCAGCAGCGCCGAGTGGCCGGGCTCGTCCGGCTGTTCCATGTACCAGACCAGGCGCTGCGGGTGCTCGGCCTCCAGCCGCTCGATCAGGCTCGGCCCGTCCATGCGCGCCGTGGCGGCGTGGTCGGTCTGATAGAACTGCGGGTTGAGCCACTCGTCCAGCTCGTGGTGGAAGGCCAGCACGCTGCCGGTCAGACCGGCCAGGGCGAGGAAGATCGCCGTGGCCAGGCCCAGGTAGCGGTGCAGCAGAACCAGGATGTTGCGCATGATGTGTTCCCGTCTCGCAAACAGCAGAAAGCCGCCGTCCCTCACGAGACGGCGGCCGTTTCAGCGCATCAGAACTTCTGGGTGACGGTGGCCACCACGGTGCGTTCCTCGCCCAGGTAGCAGGCGGTGGCCGAGTAGCAGGAGGCCACGTAGTAATCGTCGGTGAGGTTGTTGGCGTTGACCCGTACCGAGGTGCCCTGCAGGCCGACGTTGGCCAGGTCATAGCTGACCGACGCATCGAACAGGGTGTAGGACGGCACCTGGAAGTCGTTGAGGTCGCTGCCCTCGCTCTCGCCCACGTAGCGCGCGCCGGCGCCGATACTCAGGCCGGCCAGCAGGCCGTCCTTGAAGCCGTAGTCGGCCCACAGGCTGGCCATCTGCTCGGGGGTCTGGTACGGCGTGTTGCCCTTGGCATCTACCACAGTGGTGTAGCTGGAGTCGGCGAAGATGAAGTAGGACTTGCTGTATTCCACGTCGTTGTAGGTGTAGCTGCCCATCAGTTGCAGGTTGTCGGTCACCTGCACGCGGGCCTCCAGCTCCACGCCCTTGGAGTCGATGCCGCCGACGCCCTTGTATTCGTAGCTGTCGGTGAAGCTGTTTTCCTTAGCGAACAGGTTTTCCATCTCGATGGTGAAGAAGGAGATGGTGTACAGGTCGTCGGTGCCCGGCGGCTGGAACTTCAGGCCGGCTTCCCACTGCTCGCCGGTGGTCGGCTTGAGAATCTGCGCACCATCGGAGTAGTTGGAGGTCGGGTTGAACGAGGTGGAGTAGCTCAGGTACGGCGACAGGCCGTTTTCGAAGGCGTAGAGCACGCCGAGGTGACCGCTGAGCTTGTCGCCAGTGTTGGCGTCCTTGGTGCCCTGCTGGTAGTCGTCGATGGACACGTCGTACCAGTCCTGACGCAGGCCGGCGGTGAAGTTCCAGCCGCCCAGTTCGATCAGGTCCTGCACGTAGAGGCCGGCCTGTTTCTGCCGGCGCAGGGCATCGCTGACGGTGGCCAGATCGGCCAGGTCGTTGTTGTCGTAGACCGGGTCGAACACGTCGATCGGGCCGACGCTGGTGTAGTCGCGGTCGTAGCGCACCTTGTTCTTCGAGTACTGGTAGTCCAGGCCGGTGACGACCGTGTGCTGCGCCGCGCCGGTGGCGAATTCGGCCTGCAGCATGTTGTCGACGATCCAGGCGTGCAGGTTCTCCTCGCCGCCGCTGAAGCCGCGGACCAGCTCGTTGCTGGTGGCGCTCAGGTAGCCGTTGCCCCACACCTGGCTGTTGTCGCTGCTGGCGTCCAGGTAGCGGAAGTTCTGCCGCGCGCTCCAGATGTCGTTGAAGCGGTGCTCCAGCTCGTAGCCGAGCATCTGCTGGGTGCGGGTGAACTCCTCGACGCTCGGATCGCCCTCGAAGAAGCTGCCGGAGATACGCTCGCCATTGCGCTTGTGCAGGGTGCCGGAGGCCGGGACGCTGCCGTGGTAGCCGCCGTTCGGGTCGTGCTGCAGGTAGGCGTAGAGGTTGAGCAGCGTGTCTTCGCCCAGGTTGAGCATCAGGCTGGGCATCAGCGCGTAGCGGGTCTCCTCGACATGGTCGACCTGCACGTCGGCGTCCTTGGCCAGGCCGACCAGGCGGTAGGCGATGTTGTCGTTGAGCGGGCCGGTGACGTCGAAGGCGGTCTGCTTGTAGTCGTGGCTGCCGTAGGACACGTCGATGCGCGCGGCCTGCTCGAACTCCGGACGCTTGGTGGTCAGCGCCGCCAGGCCGCCCGGGTTGCTGCGACCGTAGAGCACCGAGGACGGGCCCTTGAGTACGTCGATGCGCTCGATGAAGTACGGGTCGATCTGCAGGCTGGTGAACGAGCCGGGATCGCCCATGGACTTCAGGCCGTCGATGATGATGTTGTCCACCGAACCGTCGTTGATCCCGCGCATGGCCAGATAGTCGTAGCGGTGAGTGTTGCCGTAGGGGTTGGTGAGCACGCCGGCGGTGTAGCGGGTGGCCTCGGCGACGGTGCGCGAGCCCTGCTCCTCGATCTGCGCGGCAGTCACCACGGACACGCTCTGCGAGGTCTTCACCAGCTCCTTGCTGGTCTTGGTCGCCACGCTGCTGTGGGTGGCGTTGTAGCCGTCCATGCTGCCCAGCGCGTTGCCCAGGGCGAAGCCTTCGACCTCGGTGGTTTCCAGCGACAGGCTGGCACCGCCCTCACCCGCCGCGCTCAACGAATAGCCGCCGCTGGCATCGCGCACCAGCTGCAGGCCGCTGCCTTGCAGCAGCTTGGCCAGGCCCTCGCCCACCGAATACTGGCCCTGCAGGCCCTGGCTCTGCTTGCCGGCGGTGAGCTGGCCATCGACCGCCAGGAGTATCTCCGCCTCGCCGGCGAACTGGCTCAGGGCGCTGGACAGCGGACCGGCCGCAATGGCGTAGCTGCGCAGGTTCTGCTCGGCTTCGGCGGCATGGGCCTGGCCAATCAGGGCCGGCTGCAGGGCGGCCAGCGGCATGGCCAGCACGGCGGCGCGAATGGCGCGGCGCAGGGTCTGAGGAGCCGGACGGTTGATGGTGCTACGCATGGAAATCCCCTGGGTCTCGTAAACAATGGCCGGGCGAAATCGCCCTTCTGCCCCTGGAGCCAGGCGAGATGAAAAAAGGGGAACCGCAAATGAAAAATATTTTCGCCTGCACTCAAACCGCAGCGGCGTTGCGTGGCTCGATGCTGATCCACCAGGGCAGCCGGCGCACCACGCGCACCGGCAGGCTGGCCTCCAGGGCGGCATAGATGCGCTCCGGCTCGGCCAGTGGGAAGGCGCCGACCAGGCGCAGATCGGCCACCTGCGGATCACAGCCCAGGTGGCCGTGCTGATAGCGCGACAGCTCGGCGATGAACTGGCCCAGCGGCATGTCGTCGGCCTGCAGAATGCCGTGGGTCCAGGCCTGCTGGCCCTGGCGCAGCGGCGCCGGGCGGTCCACCCACTGGGCATCGAAATAGGCCTGCTGCCCCGCCACCAGGCTCTGCCGGCGTGCACCGAGAATCTCCAGCGCGCCGACCTGGGTCGAGACCAGGTAGCCATCGTCCTGCTGGCGCACGGCGAAACGCCCGCCCTGCACCCGCAGGCGCCCATGGGCGGTTTCCAGCCACAACGGACGGGCATCGTCGGCCGCCTCGACCAGCACCTCGCCGCGATACAGCGCCAGGCGCCGCAGTTCGGCGGTGAAGTCCACGTCCAGCGCGCTGTCGGTGTTCAGCCACAGACGGCTGCCATCGGCCAGCTGGCTGCCGAGCACCTCGCCCACCGCCGTGCGCTGGTTGGCCTGCCACTGCTGCCAGGGCAGCGTGCGGCCGGTCAGCGCCAGCAGGCTGCCGCCACCGATGATCGACAGCACCTTGAGCGCCTGGCGCCGGTCCACTCCGCGCGCCTGCAGGGCCGAACGCGCCGCCTGGCGCTGCGGCAGACGCTCGAACTGACCGCTGACGCTCTCCACCCGCTGCCAGGCCTGGCGATGCTGCGGCTGGGCGTCCAACCAACGTTGCCAGGCCTGGCGGTCCAGCTCGCTGACGCGCTCGTCACGCAGCAGGGCGAACCAGTCGGCGGCCTGCTGCAGCACGACGAAGTCGATCGGGGAAGCGCTGCCGGCCATGGCTCAGTCCTGCGCCGGGGTCAGGCAGTGGAGCATGGCCTGGGCCATGTACTTCTTCACCATGCGCTCGGACACGTCGAGCTTCACGGCGATCTGCGCGTAGGTCAGGCCATCCAGCTGGGCCATGAGGAAGGCGTCGCGCACCTTGCCCGGCAGGCGGCGCAGCATGGCGTCGATCTGCAGCAGGGTGGCCATGATCAGCTCGCGCTGCTCCGGCGACGGCGCGTACTGCTCCGGCTGCAGGGCCAGGGATTCCAGGTAGGCGCGCTCGATGGCCAGGCGCCGCCAGTGGTTGACCAGCAGCGAGTGGGCGATGGTCGACAGGTAGGCGCGCGGATCGCGCAGCGGCGTGAGATCGCGCTCCTTGCTCAGCAGGCGCAGGAAGGTGTCCTGGGCCAGGTCGGCGGCGTTCTGTGCGCAGCCCATGCGTTGGCGCAGCCAGCCGTGCAACCAGCCGTGATGGTCGACATAGAGCTGTTGAAGGGCTTGCTGCTGAGAGGCCGCGCTGAGCGCCATGGAAAACGTCTGCTACTGGGCGTTGAGATGGCGCGAATGGTAATGCTTCTCAAGTGTTTTCCGCCAGCGTCGTCTGCGCTTTTTTGCCGTGCTTGCCGAAACGCTCGCGATAGGCACTCGGCGGCAATCCCAGGTGGTTGCGGAAGGCGATGCGGAAGCTCTCCACGGTGCGATAGCCACACTGCTCGGCGATGCGCTCGACGCTCTGCCCGCTACTCTCCAGCAGCTCGCGGGCACGGGCCAGGCGCTCGTGCTGCAGCCAGGCCTTGGGCGTCATGCCGGTGGCCGCGCCGAAGCGGCGCAGGAAGGTACGCTCGCTCATCGCCACCCGCGCCGCCAGCTGGCTGACCTCCAGCGGCTGGTCGAGGCGCTGGCGCACCCACTCCAGCAGGCCGGACAGATCGTGGCGCGCCGAATGCGCCACCGGTGCGGGAATGAACTGGGCCTGGCCGCCGGCCCGCTGCGGCGCCATTACCAGGCGCTGGGCCACGCGGTTGGCCACCTGGTTGCCGAAGTCGCGCGCCACCAGGTGCAGGCAGGCATCGATGCCGGCGGCGCTGCCGGCCGAGGTGATCAGCTGGCCGGCGTCGACATACAGCACCTGCGGGTCCACTTCGATGGCCGGGTAGCGCTGCGCCAGTTCATCCGTGTAGCGCCAGTGGGTGGTGGCGCGCTGGCCATCGAGCAAACCGCTGGCCGCCAGCACGAATACCCCGGAGCAGATCGACAGCAGTCGCGCGCCGCGCCCGTGGGCCTCGCGCAGGGCATCCAGCAACGCCGGCGGCGGCAGCTCGGCACGGTCGCGCCAGCCGGGAATGACGATGGTGCGCGCCTCGGCCAGGACTTCCAGGCCGGCATCGGCCAGCACCCGGATGCCACCCATGGCGCGCATCGGCCCCTCGTCGAGGCCGACGATGCGATGGCGATACCAGGGGAAATCGAACTCCGGCCGCGCCAGGCCGAAGATCTCCACGGCGATGCCGAATTCGAAGGTGCACAGGCCGTCGTAGGCGAGGATGGCCACCAGGCCGGGGTCGTTGCGCATTGGCGGAAAATTTCCGATAGCTGTCCGAGCCGCCACTGTAGCCGAGTGGCGGCGACTCATACAGTGGCGCCATCCCCCACCACGAGGAGTTCCACCATGAGCCTGGTCAGTCAGTTCCCCGCCGCCCCTTCCGCCGTTGCCCTGATGCACTTCAGCCAGCGCCTGAGCTTCGAGACCGATTGCTCGGACGTCCACCACAGCCAGCAGGAGGGCCAGGTCGACTTCGTCCTGCTCGACGTGCGCGGCGAGGCCGCCTACGCCGCCGGCCACGTACCGGGCGCGCTCAACCTGCCGCACCGCCTGATGAGCGCCGAGCGCATGGCCGAGTTCCCGCGCAACACCCTGTTCGTCGTCTATTGCGCCGGCCCGCACTGCAACGGCGTGCACCGCGCCGCCGTGCGCCTGGCCAACCTCGGCTACGCGGTGAAGGAGATGATCGGCGGCGTCACCGGCTGGCTCGACGAGGGCCTGAGCCTAGTCGGCGGCGATGCCCAACCGCAGAGCGTCAGCTGCGCATGCTGAGCCCCGTGCGGGTACGTGCCGCTGGCTTAGCGGACGTGCCCATGCTGCTGGAACTGATGCGCGAACTGGCGGCGTTCGAGGACTACCTGACGGAGTTCGCCGTGGACGAACAGGCGCTGCGCCAGCGCGCCTTCGGCCCCGCCGCACAGTGCCAGGTGTTCGTCGCCGAGGCCGAGGGCGAGCTGCTCGGTTATGCGCTGGCGCTGCTGATTCCGTTCACCTACGACCTGCGACCCACGGCCCGGCTCAAGGAGCTGTACGTGCGCCCCGCCCAGCGCTCGTCAGGGCTGGGCCGGCGGTTGCTGGTGGAGCTGGCGAACTGGGCCCTCGGACAAGGCGCCGGACGCCTGCACTGGGACGTTCTGGCCGGCAATACGCGCGCGGAAAGCTTCTACCAGCGCCTGGGCGGGCGCCCGGTACGGAAATGGATCGCCTACGAGATGGATGACACCGCGCTGCAGAGACTGGCGCGCGGCTGAATCAGCCGGAGATCGGCCGGCGCCCGGCCAGGGCATGGGCCAGGGTGCCGCCGTCCACCAGCTCCAGCTCGCCCCCCAGCGGCACGCCATGGGCGATGCGCGACAGGACGATGCCCTTGCCGCCCAACATCTGCGCGATGTAGTGGGCGGTGGCCTCGCCTTCCACCGTCGGGTTGGTGGCGAGGATCACTTCGCCGTACTGGCTGGCGCCGATATGCGCCAGCAGCTCGGGAATGCCGATGGCTTCCGGGCCCAGGCCGTCCAGCGGGGAGAGATGGCCCTTGAGCACGAAGTAGCGCCCGCGATAGCCGGTCTGCTCCACCGCGAACACGTCCAGCGGCCCCTCGACCACGCACAGCAGCGCGTCGTCGCGGCGCGGGTCGCTGCACTGCGGGCACAGCTCGTCCTCGCTCAGGGTGCGGCAACGCTTGCAGTGCCCCACCCCCTCCATCGCCGCCGCCAGCGCCTGCGACAGGCGCATGCCGCCACTACGGTCGCGCTCCAGCAACTGCAGCGCCATGCGCTGCGCGGTCTTCTGCCCGACACCGGGGAGAAGACGCAGCGAATCGATCAGTTGGCGGATCAGGGGGCTGAAGCTCATGGATAAGTGTCGCTATGAGAAAGGAGCAGCACGGAGTAAGGGGGCGTTCAGGCGGCGTGCAGGGCAAGGCGCGAGAAGGCGTGGGCACCGGAGTTTACTGACGTAAATGAGGATGCCCGCGCCTTTGAGCAACGCAGCCATGTGCGTCGACTGGGCGGCCCGGTTTAGAACGGCATTTTGAAGCCGGGGGGCAGCTGCATACCTGCGGTCATGCCGGACATCTTCTCCTGGCTGTTCTGCTCGACCTTGCGCACGGCATCGTTCACCGCCGCGGCGATCAGGTCTTCCAGCACTTCCTTGTCTTCCTGCATCAGACTGTCGTCCAGGGTGATGCGCTTGACGTCGTGGCGACCGGTCATCACCACGCTCACCAGGCCGGCGCCGGACTGGCCGGTGACTTCGGCGTTGGCCAGCTCTTCCTGCATCTTCTGCATTTTTTCCTGCATCTGCTGCGCCTGTTTCATCAGGCCTGCCATGCCGCCTTTCATCATGATGGTGTTCCTCGGCTAATCGACTCAGGGAGTCAGGGGTTCGATGGAGTCGGGACGAATGCTCGCCCCGAACTGTTGAATCATCTGCTGCACCAGCGGGTCGTCGTGGATCGACTGCTCGGCCAGGCGCTGACGCTCGGCGCGCTTGCGAGCGGCGGCCTGGGCCGGAGTTTCCTGCCCGGGACGCAGCAGCTCGATGCGCAGGTTCAGGCTGCGCCCCAGGTGCTGATTGAGCGCCTCGTTCAACCGGCGCTGCTGGGTGGCATTGAACAGCGCACTGTGCGCCGGGTCCAGGTGCAGCAGCCAGTCGTCACCGTTGGCCTCGACCAGGGTGCAGTTGGCGCCGATACTGCCGGTCATACCGGACAGGCCCAGGCGCGGAAACAGGTCCAGCCACTCGGCGGCCAGGCCGGTGGCCGGCTGCGCTGCCGGCAGCGGCTCGGGCTCGACCGGCGCCGCCGCGGGCGCGTCGAAGTCGTAATCGAGGCTGTCGGCATCGGCCTCGTAGTAGTCGTAGTCACCGGGCGGCGGCTCATCGTCATCGCCCTCCTCGACCGGCGCTGCCGCAGCGCTCGGGGCCGAGGCAACCGGTGCCGGCTCGGGCTGCACAGCGGCAGTGGCTTCCGGAACGCTTGCAGCAACCTGCGCGACCGGCTCGGCAACCTGTACGGGCGATTGTGTTGCGGGCGCTTCCCAGGGCAGATCGACCGGCGCTGCCTCGACCACTGGCGCAGGCAGTTCGACAGGTGCAGGTGCAGGTGCAGCAACCACGGTCGGTGCGGCTGCAGAAGTGGCAACTTCACTCGGAGCCGGAGCCGGAGCCGGAGCCGGAGCCGGAGCCGCCACAGGCTCGGCCACTGGCGCAGGTTGCGCCACAACCGGAGCAACGATAGCGGCCGGCGCAGCCACGGGGGCCACACCGGCCACCGGGGTCTGGCTGGAATCAGCGGTGGCCTTGCTGATCCCCAGATCCTTTAAAGGTGACCTCGGCGCCCCGTCGGCATCCGCCGGGCGGAACGCCAGCATGCGCAGCAGCACCATCTCGAAGCCGCCGCGCGGGTCCGGCGCCAGCGGCAGGTCGCGGCGGCCGATCAGGCCCATCTGGTAGTAGAACTGCACGTCCTCGGCCGGTAGCGCCTGGGCCAGCGCGAGTACCTTGTCGCGGTCGCCCTGGCCGTTGTCCACCGCTTCCGGCAGCGCCTGGGCGATGGCCACGCGGTGCAGCACGTTGAGCATTTCCGAGAGCACGCCATTCCAGTCCGGGCCTTGCTCGGCCAGGTGGCGCACCGCTTCGAGCAGCGCACGGGCATCGCCTTCCAGCAGTGCATGCAGCACGCCGTAGACCTGGCCGTGATCGAGGGTGCCGAGCATCGAGCGCACATCGGCGGCCAGCACCTTGCCCTCACCGAAGGCGATGGCCTGGTCGGTCAGGCTCATGGCGTCGCGCATCGAGCCGTCGGCGGCGCGGCCGAGCAGCCACAGGGCGTCTTCCTCGAACGGAATGCTCTCGGCGGTCAGTACATGGGTCAGGTGCTCGACCACTCGCTCCGGCGGCATGTTCTTCAGGGAGAACTGCAGGCAGCGCGAGAGGATGGTCACCGGCAGCTTCTGCGGGTCGGTGGTGGCGAGCAGGAATTTGACGTGGGGTGGCGGCTCTTCAAGGGTCTTGAGCAGCGCGTTGAACGAGTGTGTGGAGAGCATGTGCACTTCGTCGATCAGGTAGACCTTGTAGCGCCCGCGGCTCGGTGCGTACTGCACGTTCTCCAGCAGCTCGCGGGTGTCCTCGACCTTGGTGCGGCTCGCGGCGTCCACTTCGATCAGGTCGACGAAGCGGCCCTCGTCGATCTCGCGGCAGACCGAGCAGGTGCCACAAGGCGTGGAGCTGATGCCGGTTTCGCAGTTCAGGCACTTGGCGATGATCCGCGCGATGGTGGTCTTGCCCACGCCGCGGGTACCGGTGAACAGGTAGGCGTGGTGCAGGCGCTGGCTGTCCAGGGCGTTGATCAGGGCCTTGAGCACATGGGTCTGGCCAACCATCTCGCGGAAGCTGCGCGGGCGCCATTTACGTGCAAGAACCTGATAACTCATGAAAAACCGTCGCGGCTGGGAAAGCGGAAGTGGCTAATCCTAGCGGAGCACCAGGCAAATTGCATCCGCCGTGGACAGCACCCCTCATCGGAGTGGACTTGTAGAGGTGCGACTTATCAAATACTGTTTTTATATACAGTATTTTAGCGGCCCCAACCATGCCAACCCTCTCAGTCCTTCATTACCGGTGCCACTCATGAATGCATCGGTCATCGCCCTCGATCGCCTGCTCGACGAGCGCCGCGTCTGGAAGGGACAAGCCCAGAAAACGCCAAGCAGCTCGCAACCCAGTGGCCATAGCCGCTTGGATGCCTCTCTGCCCAGTGGCGGCTGGCCAGAGGCGGCGCTCAGCGAAATTCTCCTGCCCAGGCCCGGCCTGGGCGAGCTGCAGCTGTTGTGGCCGACCCTGGCACGGCTGAGCCAGGCCGGCGAGCGTCTGCTTCTGATCGCCCCACCCTTCCTGCCCTACGCGCCGGCCTGGCAGCTGGCTGGTATCGACCTGCACTGCCTGGAGATCGTGCACGCCAATGAGGAAGACGCCCTGTGGGCCGCCGAGCAGTGCCTGCGCTCCGGCAGCTGTGGCGCCGTACTGTGCTGGCCGGAACACGCCAGCGACCGCGCCCTGCGCCGCCTGCAGGTAGCCGCCGAAACCGGCCAGACCCTGGGCTTCGCCTATCGCCCGGCCAGTGCCGCGCATAACCCCTCGCCTGCCGCCCTGCGCCTGCTGCTGGAAGGGCCGGCGCAAGTGCGCGTGCTCAAATGCCGCGGCGGCCTGGCGCCGGCGCGCGCCATCGCACTCTGAGGCCGAGATGCGCTGGGCCTGCATTCTCCTGCCGCAACTGGCGCTGGACCACGCACTGCGCCAGCGCGACGACCCGCAGGCCCCGCTGGTACTGCTCAGCGGGCCGGCCAATCGCCGCGTGCTGCAGGCGCTCAACCCGGCGGCGCGTGAACTCGGCCTGCGCCCCGGCATGGCGCTGAACGCCGCCCAGTTGCTCAGTCGCGATTTCGCCACTGCCGACTACGACCTGGCCGCCGTGGAGCGCTGCCAGCAGTTCCTCGCCGCCTGGGCCTACCGCTTCAGCTCGCAGGTCAGCCTGCACTATCCGCGCGCCCTGCTGCTGGAGGTGCATTCCAGCCTGGCCCTGCTCGGCCCCTGGCCCCGCCTGGAGCAACGGCTGCGCACGGAGCTGGATGCCCTGGGCTATCGCCATCGCATCGTCCTAGCACCCAATCCGGCCGCCGCGCGCGCCCTGGCCAATGCCCACGCCGAGCTGGCCGTCGGCGAGCGGGAACTGCCCCAGGCCATCGCTCAGCTACCGATCAACCGCGCCGGCCTGCCCGGTGAGATGGTCGGTGCCCTGACACGCATGGGCCTGCGCCAGCTGAGCCAGGTGCTGGAGTTGCCGCGCGAAGGCCTGGCCAGGCGCTTTCCACCCAAGCTGCTGGAGCACCTGGACCAGTTGCTCGGCCACCGCCCGCTGGGGCTGGACTTCTACCTGCCGCCGGACGAGTTCAGCACGCGCATCGAGCTGAACTTCGAGGTCGCCTCGCATCAGGCCCTGCTGTTTCCGCTGCGCCGCGCCCTGGGCGACCTGGCGGCCTACCTGGCCAGCCGCGACGGTGGTGTGCAGCGCTTCAGCCTGGCCCTGGAGCACCGCAGCGGCGTGGCCACCGAGCTCAAGGTCGGCCTGCTCGCCGCCGAACGCGACGCCGGCCTGCTCTTCGAGCTGACCCGCGTGCGCCTGGAGCAGCTGCAACTGCCCGCGCCGGTGCTGGCCCTGGCGCTGACGGCCCGCGACCTGCCGGCCTTCGTCCCCGAATGCCGTGAGCTGTTCGATCCACGCCCCCAGCAGAAGCAGAGCTGGGAGCAGCTGCGCGAACGCCTGCGCGCCCGTCTCGGCGACGACGCCCTGCACGGCCTCAACGCCCACGCCGACCCACGCCCCGAATGCGCCTGGCGCCCCTTCCCCGGCAAGGCCATGCCTCTCGCCGATCGGCCGCGTCCGGGCTGGCTGCTGCACGAGCCACAGCCGCTGCGCGAACCACTGGCGCGCATCCTCGCCGGCCCGGAGCGCATCGAATCCGGCTGGTGGGACGGCGGCGATCTGCGCCGCGACTACTATCTGGTGGAAACCCGCAACGGCCAGCGCGCCTGGGTGTTCCGCAGCGTCGGCACGGACGAGCCGTTCCAGCTGCACGGGTGGTTCGCATGAGCGCTTATGCCGAGCTGCACTGCCTGTCCAACTTCAGCTTCCAGCGCGGTGCCTCCAGCGCCCAGGAGCTGTTCGAGCGCGCCCGGCGCCTGGGCTACCGCGCCCTGGCGATCACCGACGAATGCAGCCTGGCCGGCATCGTGCGCGCCTGGCAGGCGGCCAAGGAAAGCGGTTTGCCGCTGATCGTCGGCTGCGAGCTGCGCATCGACAACGGCCCCAAGCTGGTTCTGCTGGTGGAGAACCTGGCCGGTTACCAGCGCCTGTGCCAGCTGATCACCCGCGCCCGCCGGCGTGCCGACAAGGGCAGCTATCGCCTGCTGCGCGAGGACCTGTCGGCGCCGCTGGAGGGCCTGCTGGCGCTGTGGCTGCCCGAGCAACGGAACGCACAGGACGGCCGCTGGCTGCACACGCTGCTCCCCCAGCGCCTGTGGCTGGGCGTGGAGCTACACCGCGGCCCGGACGATGCCGGGCGCCTGGCCGAGTTACTGGCACTGGCCGAGCAAACCGGCATTCCCGCCGTGGCCTGCGGCGATGTGCATATGCACGCCCGTGGCCGCCGCGCCCTGCAGGACTGCATGACCGCCATCCGCCATCACCTGTGCGTGGCCGAGGCCGGCCAGCATCTATTCAGCAACGGCGAGCGCCATCTGCGTACTGTGGCGGAGCTGTGCACGCTGTACCCGCCGCAGCTGCTCGAAGAAAGCCTGCAGATCGCCGAGCGCTGCCATTTCGACCTGAGCGAACTGCGCTACCAGTACCCGCATGAAGTGGTGCCCAAGGGCGAGACGCCGACCAGCTGGCTGCGCCACCTGGTCGAGCAAGGCATGCGCAAGCGCTGGCCGGATGGAGCGACACAGAAGGTGCGCGATCAGCTGGAGAAAGAGCTGCAGCTGATCGCCGAACTGGGCTACGAGAGCTACTTCCTCACCGTGCACGACATCGTCGCCTACGCCCGTAGCCAGCACATCCTCTGCCAGGGCCGGGGTTCTGCGGCCAACTCGGCGGTGTGCTTCGTGCTCGGCATCACCGAGCTCGACCCCAGTCGCAGCAACCTGCTGTTCGAGCGCTTCCTGTCGCGCGAGCGCAACGAGCCGCCGGACATCGACGTGGATTTCGAGCACGAGCGCCGCGAGGAGGTCATCCAGTACGTGTTCCGCCGCTATGGCCGCGACCGCGCTGCCCTCACCGCCGTGGTCAACACCTATCATGGCGCCGGCGCCATCCGTGACGTGGCCAAAGCCCTCGGCCTGCCGGCGCAGCAGCAAGGTGCCCTGGCCGACTGCTGTGGCCGCTGGACCGATCGCTTGCCACCGCCCGAGCGCCTGCGCGAGGCCGGCTTCGACCCGGACAGCCCCGCGCTGCGTCGGGTCCTGGCGCTGACCGAGGCGCTGATCGGCTTTCCCCGCCACCTGTCGCAGCACCCCGGCGGCTTCGTCATCTCCGAGCAGCCGCTGTGCGAGCTGGTGCCGGTGGAGAACGCCGCCATGGCCGAGCGCACGGTGATCCAGTGGGACAAGGACGACCTGGACGAAGTCGGCCTGCTCAAGGTCGATGTGCTGGCTCTGGGCATGCTCACCGCCCTGCGCCGCTGCTTCGACCTGATCGCCCACTACCGCGGCCAGCGCTGGACCCTGGCGACGCTACCCCAGGAAGACCGGGCCACCTACCAGATGATCAGCCGCGCCGACACCATCGGCGTGTTCCAGATCGAATCACGCGCACAGATGGCCATGCTGCCGCGCCTGCGCCCGCAGTGTTACTACGACCTGGTCATCGAGGTAGCCATCGTCCGCCCCGGCCCGATCCAGGGCGACATGGTTCATCCCTATCTGCGACGCCGCAATCATGAAGAAGCGGTCACCTACCCCAGCGCTGAACTCAAGCCCGTATTCGAGCGCACCCTGGGCATTCCCCTGTTTCAGGAACAGGTCATGGAGCTGGCGGTGGTTGCCGCCGGCTACACGCCAGGCGAAGCGGACGACCTGCGCCGCTGCATGGCCGCGTGGAAGCGCCGCGGCGGCCTGGAGCCGCACCGGCAAAAACTCACCCAGGGCATGCTGGAACGTGGCTACAGCCCCGAGTTTGCCGCGCGCATCTTCGAGCAGATCAAGGGCTTCGGCGACTACGGTTTCCCCGAATCACATGCCGCCAGCTTCGCCCTGCTGACTTACGCCAGCAGCTGGTTGAAGTGCCATGAGCCCGCCGCCTTCGCCTGCGCCCTGATCAACAGCTGGCCGATGGGTTTCTACAGCCCCGACCAGCTGCTGCAGGACGCTCGCCGCCATGCTGTCGAAGTGCGCCCGCTGGATGTGCGGCACAGCACCTGGGACTGCAGCCTGGAGCCAGCCGCGGGAGCACAACCCGCCATCCGCCTGGGTCTGCGCCTGATCCGCGGGCTGCACCAGGCAGATATGCAGCGCCTGATGGCTGCACGGCAGCAGCAGCCCTTCTCCGATATCGCCGACCTGTGCCTGCGCGCCGGCCTGGATTCGCGCTGCCGCGCCCTGCTCGCAGATGCCGGAGCCCTGCAGGGCCTGGCCGGCAACCGCCACCAGGCGCGCTGGGCGGTAGCCGGCGTGGAGGAACAGGCGCCACTGTTCGCGAGCCTGCCAGCGGAGGCCGAAATCGCCGTGCAGCTGCCAGCGCCCAGCATCGGCGAAGATGTACTCGGCGACTACGCCACCAGCGGCACGACACTCGGCCCGCACCCGCTCAGCCTGCTGCGCGCGGAGCTGCAGTCACGCCGCTGCCGCAGCGCGGCGGAGCTGCTGCAGATCGGCAACGGCCGCCTGGTCAAGATCGCCGGCCTGGTCAGAGGCCGTCAGCGTCCGCAGACCGCCAGCGGCATCACCTTCGTCACACTCGAGGACGAACATGGCATGGTCAACGTAGTGGTCCGCCACGAACTGGCCGAGCGTCAGCGCCGGGTGCTGGTCAGCGCACAACTGATGCAGGTGGACGGCCATCTGGAAGAAAAGAGCGGCGTACGCCACGTCATCGCCGGGCGCCTGCACGACCTCACGCCACTGCTCGAGGGCCTGGATGTACGCAGCCGGGATTTCCGCTAAGCCCGAGAAGGAGCGGTAGAGGACAGCACTGATTTGCAGAAGCGCAGCGATGGATCACCTTTTGGATCACCTGGGTGACCAAGGCAAGGATCGTCGGCATTCATGGAGATTTGGAGGCGGCCCCACCAGCCACACCCCGGCACACGATGTTCCCGCTATGGCTGCTTCCTTCCGGACCTGACCAGGTTGACGGGTAATCGTTGCGGGGGGACCGATGGGACCACCATAACGAAGCCCGTCGAACGACGGGCCGCGCCATTGTACTGGTAAACCGGGAAGTTACAACCGCTTCAATCACTTACACACGGAAACGGCCCACCAGCTGGGCCAGGCCATGCGACAGCTCGGACAGGCGGGCACTGGCCTGAGTGCTTTGTTCGGAGGTCTGGGCCGCCTCGTTGGAGAGGTCGCGGATGTCGCTGATGTTGCGTGCGATCTCCTCGGTCACGCTGCTCTGCTCCTCGCAGGCGGTGGCGATCTGCGCGGCCATATCGTTGATCCGTGCCACCGAGTCACCGGTGGCAGACAGCGCGCCGTCCACGCCGGCAGCCCGCTCGACGCTGAAGCGCGCTTTTTCGCTGCCGACATGCATGGCCTTGACCGCATTCTGCACGCCACCCTGCAGGCGCTCGATCATCTGCTGGATGTCCTTGGTGGAATCCTGGGTGCGCGCGGCCAGCGCCCGCACCTCGTCGGCCACCACGGCAAAGCCGCGCCCCTGCTCGCCGGCGCGCGCTGCTTCGATGGCAGCGTTAAGTGCCAGCAGGTTGGTCTGCTCGGCGATCCCCTTGATCACCGCCAGAACGGCACCGATGTTGGCCGTTTCCTGCTCCAGGGTCTGGATGGTGTCGGAGGCACTCTCCACCTCATGGGCCAGCTGGCGGATGGCATGGATGGTAGCCCCTACCACCTCGGCGCCCTCACGCGACTGCACCTCGGCACTGCGCGCCGCATCGGCGGCGTTCTGCGCATTGCGCGCCACCTCGTGCACGGCTGCGCTCATCTCGGTGGCGGCGGTGCTGACCTGGTCGACCGCCGCATGCTCACTGGTGATAAGTCGGTCGTTGGCCGCCGCCATGCCGGCCAACGTCTGCGCCGATTCGGCGACTTCGCCCGTCACCCGACCAACCTCGCGAATCAACGGCTGCAGCTTGTCGAGGAAACGATTGAAGGCGTCGCTGAGCTTGCCCAGCTCGTCGCGCGAAAGCACTTCCAGGCGCACGCGCAGATCGCCATCACCCTCGGCGATCTGCTCGATGCGGTTCAGCAGATTGTGCAGGGGGCGGGTCACCAGCAGCGGGAAGCCCAGTACCAGCACGGTACAGATCAGCAAGCCGATGGCGATGATCAGCCCCTGTTGTCAGCTGCGCTCCTCACCTAGGGCCATAGCTGCCTTGCCTTCGGCATTGGCTTCGTTGTCCTCCATCTCACCGAGCTTGTCGATGGCATCGCGCATCGCCTCGAACTGCGCCTCGCTGTCGCCATAACTGAGCGCAGACGCTGCAGCGGGGTCCGATTCAGTCAGCGCCAGCACCTTGTCGGAGGTGCTCTTCCATTGCGCAAAGCCTGCGTCGAACTTGGCCACCAGGGCCTTGGCCTCGGCACCCGGCTGCATATCGGCATACTTGTGCACGCGCTCGTAGGCCTGCTGCAGGTTCTCCGCATGGGAGTCGCGCAGGCTCTGGGCAAACTCGCCAGCCGCTTCGTCGAGCAGGCTGCGCTCGGCCACGAAGGCCTGGTAGAGGTCCCGATCCGCGTTCAACAGCAGGCTGATAGCCGGCAGATAGCGATTGGTCAGGCGAGTGCTGGAGTCGGCCACCTGACCGATACCCTGGACGCCGAGGCTGCCGATGAGCACCAGCAGACCAGCAAGCAGCAGGATTGGCAGGGCAATCTTCCAGCGAAAACCGAGGTCGGCAAATAGACGCAACATGATGGGACTCCACACATTACCAATGTTGTTGTTTGCACTAAGCATAGCCAGCGCCGGGCAACTGGGGAGTCAGGTCATCTTGCGAACACCTTGGCGCCAGCGAGAGCCCAACAGTGCTCTAATCTGCCCCCCTTTCCGATTAAAGGATCGCAATGCCTTCATCACTGACTCGCGGGCTCGGCAATCTAACCAGCCTGATATGCCTGTCGACGGCAGCCGGCCTGGCTATGCTGGGCGGCGCCCTGCGCCTGCCGGTACGCGACAACGGCGGCACATTGCTGGGCGGCATGGGAGGCGAATATGGCCTTTATCTGTTGCTGCTGGCCTGGACGCTGCTCGCTCTGGCCTGGCTGGCCGGCCTGCGTTTCGTACGCCCTGCAGGCCTGAGTATGGGCTGCGCCATGGCCATGGCGGCCATCGTCCAGTGGCTGCTGTATCCGGATGATCGACATGGGCAGCTACTCCTGTCGCCGAGCCGTGACGAGTTGTGGAGCCTGGGGGTAGCCAGCCTCCTGCTGACATCGCCCCTGCTGCTGAGAGCCCCGCCGCTTCCCAACCCTCTGCGCGCGAGCTTGCTCATTGCGCTGGTGCTGTTCTGCAGTCTCGCGCTCTACCTGCTCACGCTCTTTCTCGACACGCAGTCGGCGCCGCGCGAATGCCTCGACCAGCAGCAGCGACAGGTCCGCCTGTGCATCGAATGACAGACGCAGAGAGTTACGGCGTTTTGTGCTAGCTTGCCCGCCCACACACACCGACCGGAGCGCCCCATGGCCATCACCAAAGACCAGCTGATTTCCGACCTCGCCGAAGCCTGCGACCTGCAGAAGAGCGACGTGCGCGCCCTGCTCGACCAGCTCGGTGAAATCGTTGCCGATGCCCTGGAGAACGATGGCGAGATCAGCCTGCCGGGCATCGGCAAGCTCAAGGTCAACGAACGCCCGGCCCGTACCGGCCGCAACCCGGCCACCGGCAAGGCGATCCAGATCGCGGCGAAGAAAGCAGTCAAACTGGTGCCGGCAAAGGCACTGACTGACGGCCTCAATCAGGCCTGACAAACACAGGGCTTTTCAGGGCGAGGCCTGCAGCTTCCCGCTGGGCACTACGGCGAAGGCTTCGACAGCTGCGGAGTCTTCCCGCCCTACCCCCTCCTGACGCAACCGACGGATCTGCTCCACGCGCCGCAGGTTCTCCCAGGCCATCTCGAAGTGTGCCGGCGATTGGTCGATAGCACTGCGAAAGAACTGCTCGGCTACGTCCAGTTTGCCTTCGATCAGGCAGATATAACCCACATCATTACTCGCCTCGGCGCGCCCCTCGACCTGCTCGAAGGCCGACAGGGCCTCCTCGTATCGACCCGTACGAGCCAGTAGCAGGCCATAGTTACGCCACAATGGCTCATAGCGGCTATCGAAGCTGATGCCGCGACGGTACTGCATCTCCGCTTCATGCCATTTGCCGGCCAGATAAAAGGAGTAGGCCTGGCTGTTGGCTACCAGCGCCGAGCGCGGGTCGATCTGCTGGGCCAGTGCGTAAAACTGTGAAGCGCGCTCGAAATCGTTGTTCAGGTCTGCCAACACGCCCAGCCCGTTGTACACCTTGAGTGGCGAAGCGCTATCCACCCTCAAACTCTCGCCAGCGCCCCCCAGACGCTGCTGGTCAGCTGCCATGGCTTTGCCAAGTAGCTCACGCGCGCTGTCGGGGCGGCGCATGGCCAGTTGCAGCAAACCCATCTCTGCAAGTGCCTGAGGGTTCTCCGGCTGGCTCTGCAGCACATCGGTGAAGGCCAGCTCGGCCAGATGATTGTTACCGCGCTCGCGGTGAATGCGCCCGATCCACACCAGCGCCTCATAGCGTCCGGGGTCCAACTCCAGGACACGCAGATACTGGTACAGCGCCTGGTCCAGCGCGCCCCCGCGATAGGCCGCTTCACCCATGCGCATAGCCTGATCGGGCGAGTCGGCCTGCTCCTGTACCTGGTACAGGACGGAATCCTTGCCACCGTAGACGGATTTCGGCTGAAACCCGCCAAGCACCGGCCCTGTGGTCTGGCAGCCGGCCAATACCAACGGCAACAGCAAAACAAGAGCGTTCCTGTTCATGTCATAGCTTCCCGAAAGTTCTGAGTATCCCGACGATCACGGGGCCTATTGCGACTAGAAAGAAGCTCGGCCAGAGGCAGAAGGTCAGCGGGAACATCAGCTTGGTTCCCACCTTCGCCGCCTGCTCCTCGGCGGCCTGGCTCCTCCGGTCACGAAACTCCTCCGAATAGACGCGAAGCGTATCGGCGACACTGGAGCCGAAGCGGATGCTCTGCCCGAGCAGGCTGACCAGCCCTTGCACATCCTCCAGGCCGGTACGCTCGGCCAGGTGCTTGAGCGCCTGGGTACTCGGAATACCGGCGCGTATCTCGCTGTTCACCAGCGCCAGTTCCTCGGCCAGCAGCGGCTGGCTGACGAACATCTCCTCGGCTACCCGCTCCATGGCTTGCGGCAGGGCCAAGCCCGACTCGACACAGACCACCATCAGGTCCAGCGCATCGGGAAACGCGACACGCAACCTGTGCGTGCGCGCCTCCTTGCGTTTATCGACATAGATCGCCGGCAACAACCAGCCGACACCCACCGAGGCAGCAACCCATAGAATGGCCATGTTCGAGGAGAGCTTGGGAACAAAGGGCATCGCCAGCAGCGTGCCACCCAATAACAGCATCGGCAGCAACAGGCGGATTGCCCAGTACACCTGCACGGCCGAGGGAGACCTGTAACCGGCATGGATCAGCAGGCTGCGCATCGGCGAGCGCTCACGCTTTTCGCTACTGACGAAGCGCTGGCCGACCTGCTCCAGCAACAGCTGCAGGCCGTTCGGCGTGCCATAACTGGCAGCTGCTCCGGTGTGGCCCCGCTTGATCAGGCTGAGACGGCGCTGCACCGGATCCTGCAGCCCGGTCAGCAGCATCAACACCGTAGCGACCAGCAACACCACGCTGAGCCCGATCGCAGCCACAAACAGCAGCCTGGCCAGCTCCTCGTTGCCCACCACACGGTTTATCAGCCCCAGCAGATAGTCCATGACTAGACCTCGATGCGAATGATCCGGCGAATCCAGAAGATGCCCAGCAACATGGCGATGAATGCAGCGACGATCAGCTCGCGACCGAAGGGATCGTTGATCAGCATCGGCATGTAGCTGGGCGTGGTGACTGCGATCAGGCCGGTCAGCACGAAGGGGACGGAGACCAGTACCCAGGCGGACATCCGTCCCTCGGCAGAGAGCGTCTTGACCTTGCGTTGAAAGCGAAAGCGCCCGCGGATCACGCTGCTGATGCGCTCTAGCACCTCGGTCAGGTTGCCGCCGGTCTCGCGGTGGATGAGGATCGAGGTGACCAGCATCATCACCGTCATGCTCGGCACCCGCTCAAGTAGCCCGAGCATGGCCCGGCGCACATCATTGCCGTAGTTGATGTCGGCGAAGGTCAGGCCGAACTCCTGGGCCACCGGCCCCTTGTGCTCCTCGGCCACCAGGCGCAGCGCCTCGGCGAATGGGTGGCCGGCGCGCAGCGCACGGCAAATGGCGTCCAGCGCATCCGGCAGGCCCTCCTCGAAGGCGGCGAAGCGCTTGCCGCGGTCGCTGGAAATCTTCAGGAAGGGAATGCAGGAGGCCATCGCCCCCAGGATCAGCGCCGCCCACCAGAGCTTGAGCATGAACCAGACGCCAGCCCCGACGGCGCCAGCCAGCAACAGGGCGAACAGCACCACCCGGTAGGCACGGTAGTGATGCCCGGCCTGCTCGATCAGCTGCCCCAGGGTCTCCAGCAGTGGCATCTGCTCCAGGGTCGCCTCCAGCGGCGAGAGCCGCTTGAGGTATTTCTGCCGCAGTACCGTCTGCATGTTCGGCAGGCTGTTGGCCCGCTCCAGCAGGTGCAGCCGGCCACGGATCCGCTTGCGCATGCGCCCGGCCTCGCCGAACACCGGCACCACCACGCCCTGGCTGAGCAGGAATACTGCAGCGAAGACCATGCCGAGGAAGACGAAGATGTACTCGCTGGGTATCTGGCTCATGGCTGCAGTGCCTCCATCCAGTCCGGGCGGAACAGGCTGAGCGGCAACTCGATGCCGCGCTTGGCCAGGGTTTCGCGGAAGGTCGGCACCATGCCGCTGGGGCGGTAGTCGCCAAGCACCTCGCCCTGCTCGCCGATACCCCGGCGCTCGAAGGTGAAGATCTCGGTCATGGTGATCATCTCGCCCTCCATGCCGTTGATCTCCTGCACGCTGACCAGGCGGCGCTTGCCATCCTCCTGACGCTCCAGCTGGATCACCACGTCGATGGCCGAGGCGATCTGCTGGCGCAGCGCCTTGATCGGGAAAGTCGCGCCGGTCATCGACACCATGTTCTCGATCCGCCCCAGGGCATCGCGCGGGGTGTTGGCATGGATGGTGGTCAGCGAGCCGTCGTGGCCGGTGTTCATCGCCGTCAGCATGTCCAGCGCCTCGGCACCGCGCACCTCGCCGATGACGATGCGGTCAGGGCGCATGCGCAGGCTGTTGCGCACCAGCTCGCGCTGGTTCACCTCGCCACGTCCCTCGATGTTCGGAGGCCGGGTTTCCAGGCGTACCACATGCGGCTGCTGCAGCTGCAGCTCAGCCGAGTCCTCGATGGTGACGATGCGCTCGTTGTCCGGGATGAAGCTGGACAGCACGTTGAGCATGGTGGTCTTGCCGGTACCGGTACCGCCCGACACCAGCACATTCAGGCGGCCGCGCACTATGGCCTTGATCATCAGCGCCATGGCCGGCGTGAGCGTGCCCATCTGCACCAGGCTGTCGGTATTGAGCAGGTCCACGGCGAAACGCCGGATCGACATGCTCGGCCCATCGATGGCCAGCGGCGGGATGATGGCGTTGACCCGCGAACCATCCTTCAGGCGCGCGTCCACCAGCGGCGAGGATTCGTCGATGCGCCGGCCCAGGTTGGAGACGATGCGGTCGATGATGTTGAGCAGATGCTGGTCGTCGCGAAAACGCACGTCGGTACGCTGCAGCTTGCCGAAGCGCTCAACGTAGACCGAGGCATGGCCGTTGACCAGGATGTCCGAAACGCTGGGGTCGGCCAGCAGCGGCTCCAACGGTCCGAGGCCCAGCACCTCGTCGCCGATCTGCTTGATGATCAGCTGGCGACTGGGCGTGGAGACCGGCGCCGAATGTTCGTCCAGCAGGCGCTGGCAGAGCTCGCGGATCTGCCGGGCGGCCTCTGCGGGCTCGAGCGAATCGAGCAGCGACAGGTCCATCACCTTGAGCAGTTGCTGATAGATCTTTTCCCGCCACTCGCACTCCACCGGGTTGAGCTGGGTGCGGGTCTCGTAGACCTCGGCAGGAGCGGAGTGCTCCCAAGCCATGACTCCAGGCTGCCCTTCGGTGGCCTGTTCCCGGGCCTGTTCGCTGTCCCCGGCAGCCTGCTGGCGCAGGCGATTACGAAATTCGCTGAGCATGGCTTACCCCCTGAACAAGCGGCCCAGGGTGCGCTGCAACAGCCCCTGCGCCTGGGCATCGGCACCGGCCAGCTCCTGACGAAGCTGCCTCACTGCCTGCGTGATGGGCGCGCGCGGCGCATGCAGCCCGAGTGGAACGCCGCTGTTCTGGCTTTCGCTGACAATGGCGTAGTCGTTCGGCAGGCGCTGCAGGCTCCGGCAGCGCAGGGCCTCGGTGATGTCCTGCAGGGTGATGGGCGAGACCTTGCTGTAGCGGTTCACCACCAGGTGCAGGCGGTTGTCCTGCACGCCCAGGTCGTTGTGCAGGATGTGCAGCAGGCGGCTGGCATCCTTGAGGTGGCTCAGGCTCTGCTGCAGCAGGATGAAGCAGTGATCGGCCTGTTCCAGCGTCACCCCGGTGAGATGGTCGATCTGCCTGGGCAGGTCCACCACCACCCAGTCGTAACTGCTGCGCGCCAGGTGCAGCAGGGACTCCAGCTGCTCCATGCGCAGGTCCTGGGTCAGGCACAGGTCATTGGAGCGCCCGCCGAGAACGTGCAGGGTCGGGCTGAAATGGCTGCAGAAGCCGCGTAGGGCAACGCTGTCCAGATCCTCGACCTGCTGCATCACCTCCACATGGCTGTGGCTGGGCGCCAGGTCCAGACAGTGGGCGACGGTACCAAACTGCAGGTCCAGGTCGAGCAGCAGCGTGCTTGCTCCTTCAGCGCTCAGCTGATGGGCCAGATTGCAGGCCAGCATGGTCGCGCCGGAGCCACCCTTGGCATTCATCACCGCCACCAGCCGGCCGCCATTCTGGCTCGGTGAGCCGACCTGGCGTTCCTGCATCATGCGCCGCAAGGCCCCCAGCAGCTCCGCCTCGTCGACCGGTTCTGCCAGGAAATCACGGGCACCGGCCTGCATGGCCATGCGCATGCCCTCCTGCTGCTCCAGCGGGCCGCAGACCAGCAGTGGCGGACGCTCGGAAGCAGGACGCTGCAGCAGCGCCGACAGCTCTTCGCGCCACAGATGGCTGACCCAGAGCAGCAGGAAGTCCGGCATCTGCTCCAGGCCGTAGAGCGGATCGGTATGACCGTTGCTGACCAGTCTGGTCAGCACCTGCAGCCCCGGCAGGCGCTGGCAGATCTCCTGCATCCGCCCCAGGGCAGCCCGGTCACGGCTGCTGATCAGCAACTGGGGGCCTTGGTCTCGGTTCTTCAGCATGGTGTGATCTCCGGCGCCACACCGGCCTCGGCATGCCGGCCGAGACTCTCGCGCGGCAGCGTCGCCTGGAAGTCGGGCAGGGTTATCTGCTGCCCCAGCACGGGGATCATCAGGTCGAAGGTGAAATTCTCCAGGCGCAGGCGCACATAGCGAATCGCCCGGAAGCCATCGGCGCCTGTGGTATCGGCCGGCGCCGCGACCTGATTGCCATCCTCGTCCAGGTAGGTGAGGGTCAGGTCGGCGGTATCCAGATTGGTGATCAGGCTGCTGGCCCCCGAGTCCCCAGCCGCATTGAAGATGGCGCGGCGCAGGATCACCGGATCGCTGATGTCGCATACCGCGGCCAGCCGTGCGCCACGCCGTACCGTTTCGTTCAGGGTATTGACGGTGAAATACAGGCGGCCCAGCTCGATGACGCTGAACAGCAGGATGAACAGCAGCAGTCCGACTATGGCGAACTCCACCGTGTACAGGCCTCGCATGCGTCTGCCGTTCATTACAGAGCCCTCATCACGACGCTGGAAGTCAGCGTCAGGTTCAGCGGTATGTCAGCGCCGAACGGATTGACCAGCGCATTGCCGATCGCCGGCTGGAACACGTAGGTGATGCTGACCCGCACATGATTGGTGCCCACAGCGACAACGCTCACATCGTCGGCATCCAGCCCCGCCACCACCGGGCTGCCCGTGTTGCTCGGCGCCCCATAGAGCGCCACGTTCTTGATCCTGGTCTGTAGCGTGCTGCCCAGCTCCACCTGGCCCAGCGTCGCGTTCCAGGCCTCCCCGGCGGCGTAACGGCCGGCATCGCGGCTGGCCTGCAGCAGGGTGTTGTACTGGTACAGCAGGCGACCGAACTCGGCGATCCCCAACAGCATCAGCACCAGCAACGGCAAGGCGATGGCGAACTCGACCATGGCCAGGCCGCGCTGCCCGCAGGCATTCATTCGCTGCTTGCTCATGGCGCCTCCTAGGAGTCGGTACTCGGCGTCTGGCTGTTGTCGATATAGGTCTTGTACAGCTGGATGATCTGCGGCCCCTGGTCATCGACCGGGTTGGGGCCGGGCACGCTGTCACCCTCGCAGTCACGCACGAACTGGCCGAAGATCTGCGACTCGTTGCCCTTCTGCTCGGCCGGCTGCAGCACATAGAAGCAGCCGAAACCCAGCACCGGCACGCTCGCGGTGCCGCCGTCTGTGCCGCTGCACTGGCCGATCACCACGCGCAGGATGCGCCGCTGGAACACCCCGCCGGCCTGGCAGCCACTGCCGCTACCCGCCACGCACTCGGCGGAGCGCTGCTGCCAGTCGTTGTAGTCGAAAAGAGCCGTGCCACCACCGGTGGTGATGTTGCCGTTGGCATCGGCAGAGACCGATTCGGTACCACCACCCTTGCCGTTGCTCTTGCCATAGACGATGGTGCCGCTGCCATCCAGGCTGAGGGCTCCCTGGCCGCTGACCTGGCTGTAGTTGGTGATCAGGTCCGGCGGGTAGCTGGTGCTGCTGAGGCCACCACCGTACTCGCCGAAACGGGTATTGAGCCCCTGGATGGAAGGCCCCACGGTATTGCCCGGCTTGGTCTGCACATTGTCGCCGACCAGCGGGCAGATGGTGCCGCCACCGGCCATGAGCTCGCGCACCGTCTTGCCGCCCGAGCCGAAGTCCAGCAGCTGGAAGTTGCCCGGTCCTATACCCGAGCTGTTGTTGGTGGCCGACTTGAGCACCTGCAGGCCGCCGAAGCTGAAGCCGAAGAAGGTGTTGGGCACCGACTGCCCGCAGACCATGACCGGAGCCAGGTCGCAGGGGCTGGTCGGGCTGGGCCCGGCCGTGGCCACCGCGGCCACCGACTTTTCCTGCGCCGGATCAGTCAGGAAGGCCTGCACCACGCCCCAGAAGAATCCCGCCAAGGGATACTCCGGCACACTGACGCGCACATAGCGGGCGCCACTGGGCCCGGGGAAGGAGAATGGCCCGTAGACGCTGGAAGCCATCTCCACGTTGGCAAACCCCGCGCCGATATCGGCCATGGCATCGGCCAGCTCGCCATTGCCGGCGGCGGCAGCATTCAGGCTCAGGGTCTGCAGGGCTGCATCGCGCGCCAGGGTGGATGCGTTGAGAGTGCCGCTCACCTCGCCCAGCGTCTTGGCCCCGCTCAACGCGGCAGCATCGACAGCCCCCTGCAGGCGCGTCTTGTTGAGCAGCATGTGGCTGCCATCCAGTGCCAGCGCAGCCATCAGCATGATGGCCGCCAGCGCGATGACGATCAGCGCGGCCACGGCTCCGCCCTGGCGCCTGGGCAGCGCCCCGGAGCGACAGGAGCAGAAGACGTTCATCGCGATGCTCCTCTTACTGGCCGATGTTGATCTGGATCGGCTGGCCGACCTGCTGGGCGTCGCCGGTCTTGCCGCGATAGCCGTCCAGCACCTTTTCCGTCAGAGGGCCGTCGACACCTGCGGCAGGTGGCTCGGTGCCGGGCTTGGCGGCCAGCTCCTTGTTGGCGATCTGCTCGTAGTGGGTGGCGTAGACGCTCTGCCCGAGCGAACCGACGCGCCCCTCGTCGTAGGTCATGCAACCACCCAGGGCCAGGGCGAGGAGAACAAGGGCAATCCAGCTGTTCATGTGCGAGCCTCCTATCTGAGATCGTGACCGAAACTGCTGCCGGTTACCCCGAGGCTGACCGGTACGGGGCGCCCGGCCTGGTCCCCCTTGGTCTTGCCCAGCAGGTAGAAATCCAGATCGGCCGGCTCGACGAAGTTCTCGGTCGGCAGGCGGACCAGGTTGGCATCCACCGGCTTGGCCAGGTGCGGTGTCACCAGGATCACCAGCTCGGTCTCACCCTTGATGAACTCCTGGCTGCGGAACAGGTGCCCGAGTACCGCGATGTCGCCGAGCCCGGGGAAGCGGCTGAGGTTGTCGCGAGTGGTCTCGTTGATCAGGCCGGCGATGGCGATGGTCTGCCCGTCGCCGAGCTCGACCGTGGACTGGGCGCTGCGCTTGGTCAGGGAGGGGATGAACTGCGCCACGCCATCGCCCAGCACGCTGTCCAGCCCGGTATCGAGCAGCAGCGAGTTGACGTTGGAGATCTCGCTGACCTCGACATTCAGGTTGAGGTTGATGCGCCCGGCATCCAGCACCACCGGCAGGAAGCGTACGCCGACGCCGAATTCCTTGTACTCGATGGTGATGCCGTCGTCCTCGGTGATCGGAATCGGGAACTCGCCGCCGGAGATGAACTCGGCCTGCTGCCCGGTCAGGGTGACCAGCGTCGGCTCGGCCAGCACCTTGGCCGAACCATCTTCCTTGGCAGCTTCAAGCACCATGTCGAAGAGGAAGCTGCCGGAGGCGAACTGCGCCAACAGCCCCTTGCCACCGCTGACCAGACCATCGTCCAGCAGCGAAGAGCCGTTGTTGAATCCGCCCAGGTCCCAGTTACCCGAAGAACCTATGGCCAGGAAACGCACACCGAGGCGCTTGACCAGGTTGCGCTGCATCTCCGCCACCTTGACCTCGAGCATGACCTGCTGGCTGCCGCCCACGGTGAGCAGGTTGATGATGTCCAGGGACTTGGTGGGGCCGGCCTTGGCCTCCTCGCCCTCGCCCTGCACCACGCTGGCGGTCTGGGCCACGTAGCTCTTGGCCACCTTGACCGCCGTATCCATCACCGCCGCGCTACTGACCTGGCCGCGCAGCACCAGCGAGCCCTGCGCGCTGAACACCTCGATGGTCTCGTTGGGCATCAGCTGGTGCAGCTTGCCCTTCAGGCCACTGAGGTCATGCACCACTTCGAGGTCCAGGCTGTCGATCAGCTTGTTGTTGCCGTCCCACAGCAGCACGTTGGTGCTGCCCAGCGAGCGCCCCAGCAGGTAAAGCTGGCGCGGGCTGGTGATAAGGATGTCGGCGATCTCCGGGTTGCCCACCGAGATGCGCTTGACCGCTGCCCGCGTACTGAGCACGCGCGACTTGTAGATGGGCACCTGGATATTGCCGGTGTTGCTCGCAGCCACCGGAGTTACCGATGGCTCGGGCTCGGCCAGCAGGATCCTCGGCAGCAGCAGGCACAGCCCCAGCAGCAACGCGGAACCCATCACTCGAATGCTTTGCATGTCCCTCTCCTCGGCCATCCAGCCAGGCAGGTTCGAACGAATCACGACAGCTCCGGCTAGAGCTGCACCTTCGCCACATTCACTTCCGTACCCCGGATGATGGTCACTCCGGTACCGCCACTGGAGCGCCGGACCACGGGCTTCGGCGGTTCAGGAGCCGGTAGCGGCTTTTTTTCCGCGACGGGCACTGGCTCCTTGGGTTTCTTCTGATCATCCAGGGGATTGCGCAGGGCCAGTTGCAGGCGCCCTTCGGTCATCGCCTTGACCAGGACCTCCGCCTCTTCCGGCGTCATCTCCAGGGTCACGGCACGCACCACCACCGGCTGGGTCTTGTCGGTGCTGGAGGTCTGGTCGACGGCCAGCACCCGCAGGTCCTCGAGGATGGTCTTGGACTCGGCGTCGTTGTTGCTGTTGCCGAGACGCTTGGTGGCCAGTACGTCGACCCGGTTGCCCGGCAGCAGGAAGCCGGCGACACCCACCACATCGTCCACCCGCACCGAGATCGCCCTCTTCTCGGAGGCGATCAGCGAGGCCAGCGTGCTGCCGCCCAGGTGCTCGGCCAGACGGGCGCCACGCAGGATGTCGCCACGCAGCAGCGGGAAGGTGGCGATCTTGCCGACCGCCTTCTCCGCGCTGTCGAAGCTGTCGTCCGGCGCCGTGCCCTTGGGCATCGCGATCAGGGTCACGTGCTGGGCCTCGATCATGGTGCCGAAGGGAATCTCCACTGCGGCCACCACCACGCCCTGCATGTTGCTGTCGGTACTGGCGCTCAGCTTGCGGTTCAGCCAGTTGTTAGCCATCCAGGCCGCCCCTAGCCCCAGCACCAGCGATAGAACGACCAAACTCAGGGTTCGTACGCTCATGTCCGCGTCTCCCTATCCATTGAAATCGAGCTGGACGAAGTAGTTCTGCCAGGCCCACGCCAGCTCGAGCGGGGATAGCGGTCCCGATCCACCCAGATAGCGCTGACGATCCAGCGCCATGCTCAGCAGATCGCGCGGATGACAGGGCACCAGCGGCATGCCTTCGCTCTCGTACAGCCCCTGCAACACATAGCGCAGCAGCACGGGGTCATAGGCCAGCCCCAGACGTTCGCACTCCTGGCGCCAGATGCGCTCGTAGTCGTCCGCCTTGAGGTAGTTGAAGTGCAGCTTGTAGCCGATGCGCCGGAGGAAGGCCTCGTCGGCCAGCTCCAGCGGGTTGAGGTTGGTGGAGAACACCAGCACCAGGTCGAAGGGCAGCTCGCAGTGCCGCCCACCGCCGAGATTGAGGAAGTCGCGCTTCTCCTCCATCGGCACTATCCAGCGATTGAGCAGGTCGCCCGGCGCCATGCGCTGGCGCCCCATGTCGTCGATGATGAACAGGCCGTTGCTGGCCTTGAGCTGCAGCGGCGCCTGGTACTGACGGCTGTAGGGGTCGTAGCGAATGTCCAGCTGCTCCATGCTGAGCTCGCCGCCGGTGATCACGATCGGCCTCTTGCAGCAGCGCAGGCGGCGGTCGATGCCCTCGTCGAGCAGCAGCGGGTTCTGCCGTTCTTCGTCCAATCCCTGGTGCACCTGCGGGTCGTAGACCTCCACCACCGACTCGTTGATGGCGATGGCGTAGGGCACCCAGATCGCCTCGGCGAACAGGCGGATCAGACGACTGCTGATGTAGGTCTTGCCGGTGCCCGCCGGCCCGTAAATCATGATGGCCCGCCCCGAGTTCAGGGCGACGCCCAGCTGATCAAGCATGCCCTCCGGCAGCACCACTCCGCCGAAGGCCGAGCGCATGTCGCGGGCGCTGATACGCCCGTGGTGGATGGTCTGGATCTTCAGCAGCGAACGATAGGCGCTGACCGGAAAAGGCGTGGCGCCCAGGTAGCCGCTGCGCGCCAGGGCATCCCGCGCGGCCGTGCGGCCACGCTCGGTGAGGCCGTAGCGCAGTGCCTGCCCACCGGCCTGGCCGAGGACCTCGACCCGGCCGTGTTTGCGCAGGAACTGCAAGACCTCCTCCACCACCGCCCCGGTCAGGGCCATCCGCTCGGCCAGGCGCGACAGATCGAGAACGCCGGTGTCGTGCAGATGCTTGCACAGCAGGTCGCCAAGAAAATTCTCGCTCAGCCCGGTCTCCTGGATGTTCTTGGGCTGCGGCGCCAGTTTCTGCACCGCTTCCCGCTCGCTGGGGTAGGCATCGCTGTCGCTGACGGCATACATGATCAGCTTCCTCCCACCAGGAGAACCGTCGATGTTCCGCAGAGCACCGCCAGTGCATAGGGAAATGCCTGAGCCGCCACGTCGCCCTGCTCGGGAGCTATGTAGGTGCGGCTGATAAGCATCAGACGGTAGCGCCCCAAGAAGCGGCCGAGCTGGCCACGCCAGATGACGATGAGCAGCCCGCCAAGGCTGCCGAACAGCAGGCTGCAGACACTGGCCAGTGCGGCACTGAAGGGATCCAGAAAGGCGCCGGCCATGGCCATCAGTTTCACATCGCCGGCGGCCATGCCACCGGCGATGTGCAGAGGCAGGAAAATGGCGAAACCGACCAAGGCGCCCTGAAGCCCCTGTCCGAGCCCTTGCAGCCCGGCAACCATGGTCTGCAGCGACAGTCCGACCAGCATCCCCAGCAGGACCAGCCAGTTAGGGATGCGATGACCACGCAGGTCCCATGCAGAAGCGACTACCAGCATGAAGACCAAGATCAAGGCCATGTAAAACTGCGCCGAGGCGTGCATTGCCGCGCCTACAGCTACGGTGCAGTAAGGACAGTAATAATGCCTTGAATTTCCGTACCAACCGCCGTTCCCAAGTTAGTAAAGGCCGTTACCAGTGCCGCCACGATCAGACCACCGGCCACCGCGTACTCCACGGTAGTCAGGCCATCTTCATCTTTCACGAACTTGGCCACTGCGGCCTTGATGGTTTCGAATTTCATTTTGCCCACCTCGCACGAATGTTTGCCCAAGCCACATGCCGGTTTTGAGGCCCGGCATGGGATTCACGCTAGAGGAGGTCGAAAACTAGGGTTAGGAGTTTTTTGCGCATCGCTAGGACTTTTTTGCATCCCGGCTACGCTTTCAGAAAGCTGCGCTGGCTGAATAGAAGGCGTCTTCTCAGAAGGGT